>NZ_JAMQOL010000006.1:0-285753 GCF_023717965.1 Paractinoplanes hotanensis
CGAGCGGCCCGACTCACCCAGCCCGAAGCGCTCGGAACCAGCGGCCCCGCCCAGCCCTAAGCGATCGGGACCAGCCGACTCCGAGCGGCCCGACTCACCCAGCCCGAAGCGCTCGGAACCAGCGGCCCCGCCCAGCCCTAAGCGATCGGGACCAGCCGCCTTGGAGGGGTCCGACTCATCCGGCCCAGCGCCTTCCGGTCCAGCCGACTCAGAGCGCTCCACATCACCGGAGCGATCCGGATCGTCCGACATCGAGGAGCCCGGCCCGGCGGATTCAAGACGGTCCACCCCACCGGACGTGGAGGGATCCAGACCGCCCAGCTCAGAATGGTTCAGGTCAGCCGACTCGGAGTCCCCCAGCCCGCTCAGGGCCGAGCGATTCAAGCCCTCGGTCCCAGACCCACTCCGACCGCTCGGCTCAGCACCGCGCAAACCACCAGGCTCAGCACCGCGCAAACCACCAGGCTCAGCACCGCGCAAACCACCAGGCTCAGCACCGCGCGAGCCGCCAGGCTCGGAACGGTTCAAGCCGGCCGCCCGCTCCGACCGCTTGAAGCCGGCCGTGAGGTCCAGGCTGTTCAAGCGATCCGCCAGCCGCGGCCGGTTGAGGCCGCCGACAGGCTCCCGCCGGGAATCCTCGGCGGCGGGCTCCCGCTCGTCCTCGGGCACAGCCTGATCGTCGTCGGTGTCCTCCGGCCGGTCTTCAACCTCGGAGGCGGGGTCGGAAGCCGGATCCGGGACCTCGTCGGCCGGAGCGGCGGCGGCGAGGCGGGCCGGAAAGCCCAGCACCGCGGCCGGAGCCGATGCTCCCTCGGGCCGGTTGAGGTCGGCCCGGGCGGCGATCAGGTCGGGGCGCGGGGTCACCGTGTGGGCGGCGGCCAGGCCGGCCGTCACGGCGGTGACGATCTCTTCCGCGTAGGCGCCGTCGGGGTCGTAGTCGGGGTCGAAGACGGTGATCTCGACACCGAGGCAGTGCGGGCTCTCGACCAGGCCGGCCAGCAGGATCTCGAGTTCGGGGAAGGCGATGCCGCCCGGGGACGGGGCGTCGACGGCCGGCATCACCGCGGGGTCGAGCACGTCCACGTCGACGTGCACCCAGTAGCCCGCGCAGTCGACCAGCTGGTCGCGGGCCCACTGGGCGCTGCGCGCGGCGCCCTCGGCCCGCAGGGCGGGCACCGGGCGGGTGACGATGCCCGCGGCCTGCAGGTCGAGGCGGTATTCGTCCTGGGCCCGGATGCCCATGACCACGACGTCGATGTCCCGGAAGTAGGGGCGGCGGCCTTCGATGGCGGCGAGGTCGGCCTGGCCGCGACCGGTCACCAACGCCAGGTCTTCACCGGCGGCCGCGCCCACATAGGAGGCGTTGCCGGGGTGGCGGAAGTCGGAGTGGCCGTCGACGAAGACCAAGCCGATGCGGCCGCCCACCGCCTCGCCCAGGCGGTGCATGGCCAGGCCGGAGCCGAGCACGATCGAGCAGTCGCCGCCGAGCACGACCGGGAACTCGCCCGCGTCGAGGATGGCGCCGATGCGGTCGGCCAGCGCCCGCGAGTAGGCCGCGATCTGCGAAGCCATGGCCACGCCGTCGCCCGGCCGCCAGTCCCCGGCGTCGTAGCGGGGCGGGGTCAGGCAGCCGGCGTCGCGGGCGTTGAGCTTGGTCAGCAGCCCGTGGTCGCGCAGGGCCCCGGGCGCCTTGGCACACCCCGGCACCGACGTCACGGTCGGCGGGCGCAGACCGAGATTGGACGGTGCGTCGAGGACGGCTATGCGGCGCACGGGGCGGCTCCCTGGCTAGAAGAGGGCGCTGGCCAGGGCGCGTCGGGCTCCGGCCACCGCGGGATCGTCGGGGCCGGCCACGCTGAACAGCGAGAGCAGGTGCTTGCGGACAGCCTCACGCTCGTCGCCCGAGGTGCGCTTGACCAGGGCCACGAGCCGGGCGTACGCCTTCTCGGCCTCGCCGCTGAGCACCTCGATGTCGGCGGCGAGCCGCTGGGCGTCGAGGTCGTCGGGCGCGGCGTCGGCCTTGGCCACCGCGGTGGCCGGGTCGGCGCCGGTGATGCGGCGGTAGAGCTCGACCTGGGCCAGGCCGGACTCGGCGGCGGCGTCGGCCGGGTGCTCGGCCAGGATCTTGCGGTAGGCCGCCTCGGCCTCGTCGAGGTCGCCGACCATCAGCGCGTCGTCGGCCGCGTCGAGGCGGGGGTCGGCCGGTTCTTCGACCGAGACGCCGCCGGCCTTGAGCACCGCGTCGATGTACTGCTTGACCTGGTTCTCGGGCAGCACGCCGCTGAAGCCCTGCACCGGACGGCCGCCGACCAGCGCGGCCACCATCGGGATGCCCTGCACCTGGAACACCTGGGCGAGGCCCGGGTTCTGGTCCACGTCGATCTTGCCGAGGACCCAGGAGCCGCCACCGGCCCGCGCGAGCCGTTCCAGGATGGGCGACAGCTGCTTGCACGGCTCGCACCAGTCGGCCCAGAAGTCCAGGACGATCGGAGTGCTGAGCGAGCGCTCGAGCACGGTCTGGAAGTTGGCCTCGGTGACGTCGATGATCGCCTCGGGGGCGATGCCGCCGGGCAGACCGCCGGGGATGGGGCCGGACGGGCCGTCATCGGCCCTGCTGGGGACTTCGGCCGCCGGGGACTGAGCCGGGGCCGGGGCACGCAGCGCGCTGAGATCGACCGCGCCGCGGGTGAAGATCGACGGAGTGGTCCGTGGGTCGCTCATGGTTACCTAGTCTCGCACGCTGACGAGGCGCTCCGCCGCGCCGCGGTGCAGCTGATATCGGACGTCACAGGAGCTTGTTCCGATGATCCTCGACGGCGGCCCGCGGATAAGCAAGGCCCCGCCGCCGACCTGCGGGAAACGGGCCCATTCATCCCATTCGAGCGGCTAGAACCGGGCGGGCTCGCGATAGATCCCCCACTCGTCCTTGAGCGCGTCGCAGATCTCGCCCAGCGTCGCCTCGGCGCGTGCGGCGTCGAGCATGGCGGGAATCATGTTGTCGCCGGAGCGGGCGGCCTCGATCATGCGGTCGAGAGAGGCCTTCACGCGTACGGGATCCCGCCCGCTCCGCCGCGTGCCGAGCGCCCGGTTCTGTTCGATCTCGACCTCGTGCGACACCCGCATGATCTCGAGCTCCTTGGCCACGGTGCCGGTGTGGGCGTTGACGCCGACGGTGCGCTTCTCGCCCTTCTCGACAGCCTGCTGATAGACGAACGCCGCTTCGGCGATGTGGGCCGTGAACCATCCGTCCTCGATGCCTCGCAGGATGCCCGCGGTGATGGTGCCGTCCTCACCCAGCTCCCGGATGCGGGCGAAGATCTCCTCCGCCTCGGCCTCGATGCGGTCGGTCAGCTCCTCCAGATACCAGGACCCGCCGAGCGGGTCGGCCACATTGATCACGCCGGTCTCCTCCATCAGCACCTGCTGCGTGCGCAGGGCGATCTCGGCCGACTCGTCGGTGGGCAGGGCCAGCGTCTCGTCGAGCGCGTTGGTGTGCAGCGAGTTGGTGCCACCCAGCACGGCGGCGAGCGCCTCCACCGCCGTACGCACCACGTTGTTGACCGGCTGCTGCGCGGTCAGCGAGACCCCGGCCGTCTGCGTGTGGAACTTGAGCCACAGCGCCTTCTCACTGGTCGCGCCGTAGTCGTCGCGCAGGTGGCGGGCCCAGATGCGGCGGGCCGCCCGAAACTTGGCGATCTCTTCGAAGAAGTCGATGTGGGCGTCGAAGAAGAAGCTGAGCCCGGGCGCGAACTGGTTGACGTCGAGCCCCCGGGACAGGCCCAGCTCGACGTAGCCGAACCCGTCGGCCAGCGTGTACGCCAGCTCCTGAGCGGCGGTCGAGCCGGCCTCACGGATGTGGTAGCCGCTGACCGACAACGGCTTGTAGCGCGGGATCTCGCGGGCGCAATATTCCATCAGGTCGCCGATCAGGCGCAGGTGCGGCTCGGGCTGGAAGAGCCACTCCTTCTGCGCGATGTATTCCTTGAAGATGTCGGTCTGCAGCGTGCCGTCGAGCTTGTGCAGGTCGGCGCCCTGCCGCTCGGCCGCCACCAGATACATGCAGAAGATCGGCACGGCCGGTCCCGAGATGGTCATGCTGGTGGTGGTCCGCTCGAGGTCGATGCCGTCGAAGAGCACGTCCATGTCGGCCGCCGAGTCGATCGCGACGCCGCAGTGCCCCACCTCGCCAGCCGACTGCGGGTCGTCGGAGTCGCGCCCCATCAGGGTCGGCATGTCGAACGCGACGCTCAGCCCGCCCCCGCCCGCGGCCAGGATCATCTTGTAGCGCTCGTTGGTCTGCCGCGCGTTGCCGAAGCCGGCGAACTGCCGGATCGTCCACGTGCGCCCCCGATAGCCGGTCGGGTAGAGACCCCGGGTGTACGGGAACTCGCCCGGCCAGCCGATGCGGTCGAACCCCGGATAGCCGGCCCCGGCGGGCGGGCCGTAGACGGGCTCGACCGTCGCGCCGGAGAGGGTCGTGAAGTCGGCGTCCCGCTTGCGCGCGGCGTCGTAGCGCCGCTGCCAGCGCTCCCGTCCGGCGGCGATGTCGGCTGCGTCCATGCCCGACATCCTAGGGGCATTCCTGAACGATCGCTAAGGTCAAAGTTCGCCGAACCGCTGCTGCGTCTCCTGGATCATCCGGCGGTCCCAGGTCAGCGCGCCGGAGTCGAGGTCGGCCGTCACGGAGCGCAGCCACGAGATCTCCGCCGTCAGCATGGCCGTGCGATATTCGTCCTCGATCAGGAACAACCGCGGCATACCCGGCGGGGCCTGCTCGCGGATGGCCGCGACCTTGGCCGTCAGCGCCTCGGCGCGGCGGTCGAGCAGGTCGCGGACCTCGTCCGGCGGCATCACGGCCAGGAAGGCCAGCGCGGCTGGAAACTCGGGGAATTCGCGAGCCGGCGTCGGCAGCGCGCTCGCGAGCCAGCGCTTCATGGTCGCCGCGCCCTCGTCGGTGATCTCGTACACCGTGCGCTCCGGCCGGCCGGCCTCGCGGGCCGTGCTCGCCCGGCGGGCCAGACCGTCGCGCTCCAGGCGGTCGAGCGCCTGGTAGACGCTGTTGCGCTGGGCCACGTTGACCAGCTGGTCCTGACCCCTCTCCTTGATCATCTGCTGCATCCGGTACGGGTGCATGGGCGCCTCCATGAGCAGCGCCAGCAGCAGCATGCCCAGCGTCGAGCGCCGCGGTTCGGAGGTTGCCACCGGGCAAGACTAAGGGGTTGACCGATCATAGTCATAAGATGGATAGTCACGCCATGACTAGACCGATCGCGCTCATCGCCGGTGGCGGCATCGCCGGCGCCGTCGCCGCCCTGGCCCTGCACAGAGCCGGTTGGGCGCCCCGTATCTTCGAGGCGCGCTCCCCCGGCGCCGACGAGCAGGGCGCCTGGCTCACCGTGGCCGTGAACGGCCTGTCCGCCCTGCGCGCCCTCGACCTCGACCCGGCCGTCGTCACCGCGGGCGGCTTCCCGACCCCGGCGCTGACCATGGTCAACGGCGCCGGCCGGCGGCTGGCGGTGCTGCCCCTGGGCGGCCCGGCCGCGGACGGCACGACGACCACCACGATCAAGCGGGCCGACCTCTATGCGGCACTGCGCGCGGCGGCCACCGAGCGGGACATCCCGATCGAGTACGGCAGGGGCCTGCGCGACTTCACCGAGGGGCCGGGCGGGGTGGCGGTCACGTTCGCCGACGGGTCGGCCGCCGAGGGTGAGCTCCTGGTCGGGGCGGACGGGATCCGATCGCGTACGCGGGAACTGCTCGACCCCAGCGGGCCGGCGCCGCAATACCTGGGCCTGCTGAACGCGGGCGGCTTCACCGACGGGCCGGTCGCGGCGGCCGCCGGGCAGGAGCCGGGCATGGTTCACATGGCGTTCGGCAAGCGGGCGTTCTTCGGCTGGGCCACGGCGCCCGACGGCTCGGTGTGGTGGTTCGCCAACCCGCCGCGCAAGCAGCCGGTGCGGCCGGGCGAGTTCACCCCGGAGTCGTGGCGCGCCTTCCTGATCGGCCTGTTCGCCGAGGACGCGACCCCGGCCGCGGCCATCATCCGGGCCACGCCGGACGTGCTCGGCCCGTGGAACACCGACGACCTGCGGCGCGTACCGGTCTGGCGCACCCGGCGGGCGGTGCTGATCGGCGACGCGGCCCACGCGGTCGCCCCCTCGGCCGGCCAGGGCGCCTCCATGGCCTTCGAGGACGCCGTCACGCTCGGGCTCTGCCTGGACGGCCGCACCGACCCGGCCGACGGGCTGGCCGCCTACGAGCAGCGCCGGCGCCGCCGGGTCGAGCGGATCGTCGCGGTCGGCCGGCGCAACGGCAGCGGCAAGACGGCCGGACCGGTCGGGGCCGCGATCCGCGACGCCATGTTCCCGCTGTTCATCAAGCTGGCCTATCGCAAGGGCGACCCGCAGGCCTGGATCCTCGACCACCGCGTGGCTTGAGAGTTTTTCGGTCACTTTCCGTAGCAATCGGCGGACGGCCGATACCGCCGTTCACCCGGTCGGCAACCGCTCAGCAACACCCTAAGCTGGGAACACGTCATCGTCACGAAGGGAGGGGACCATGGTCGACCCCGTCACGTTCCCCCGAGTGGGCGGCACAACCGCCACCTATCTTCACCCTCTGTTGCAGTCGGCGGTGCTGCAGTCGACGGTCCTCGCGTCGGCGGCGAAGCCGGCCGAGGCCGCCCCGGCCGCCGCCCAGGTGAACACGCCCGCGGTGACCGCGGTGGCCGCGGTGCAGCCGACCGCCGCCTACGCCGACAGCCTGGCCCGTGACGCCGCCACCGCGGTGCGCACGGCCACGATGACCGCCAAGACGACCCGCACCGGCACGCCGGTGGCCGAGGCCGGCCCGTTCGACGAGCTGGCCCGTCAGGCCGTGATCGACCGCACCTCGTCCCAGGTCGGCATGCTGCTGACCCGGGCCGCGGCCGAGCGCCGGGTCGCGCTGACCTCGGGCCTGCCGGCGGCGCGCCTGGCCCAGATCGACACCACCACCTCGCGCCTCTACCACGCTCTGGACGTGTTGGTCTAGGCGCTGACCGGCGCCTCAGAGGCCCTTGATCAGCTCGTCGGCGGCCGCGTAGGGGTCGAGTCGCCCCGTCGCGACCGCCGCCGCGAGCGTGCTCAGCGCCGTGCCCTCGCGCAGGTCACCGATGCGGGCGCGCAGCGTGCCCAGAGCGATCGCCTCGATCTCGACCGAGGCCCGGCGCTCGCGGCTCGCCTGCAGCGCGCCGCCCGCCTCCATCCAGGCCCGGTGCTTGCCGATCGCGGCCACGATGTCGTCGATGCCCTCGCCCTGGACGGCCGTCGCCCGCACCACCAGGGGCCGCCAGTCGCCCGGGGCGCGCTCGCCGAGGCCGAGCATGCCCTGGATGTCGCGATAGGTCGCGTCGGCGCCGGGGCGGTCGGCCTTGTTGATGACGAAGACGTCGGCCACCTCGAGCACGCCGGCCTTGACGGCCTGGATGGCGTCGCCCATGCCCGGCGCGAGCAGCACCAGCGTCGTGTCGGCGAGCGAGGCGATCTCGACCTCGGCCTGGCCGACCCCGACCGTCTCGACCAGGATCACCTCACAGCCGGCGCCCTCCAGAACGCGTACGGCCTGGGGTGTCGCCGCCGAGAGGCCGCCGAGCTGCCCGCGGCTGGACATCGAGCGGATGTAGACGCCGGGATCGGTGGTGTGGTCCTGCATCCGGATGCGGTCGCCCAGGATCGCGCCGCCGGTGAACGGGCTGGACGGGTCGACCGCGAGCACCCCGACCCGGGTGCCGGTCGCGCGCAGGGCCCGCACCAGCTCGTTCGTGGTGGTCGACTTGCCCACCCCGGGCGCGCCGGTGAGCCCGACGACCTGGGCCCGGCCCGCGTACGGAGCCAGGGCCGCGGCCACCTCGGGCAGCGCCGGATCGCCGTTCTCGACCAGGGTGATCAGCCGCGCCACCGAGCGCGCCTCGCCGTCGCGCGCCTTCGCGACCAGCGCGCCGACGTCGTGCCGGGGCCTCACGCCGAAGGCGCCTTGATGATCAGCGCGTCACCCTGCCCGCCGCCGCCGCACAGACCGGCCGCGCCGTAGACGCCGCCGCGACGCTGCAGCTCGAGAGCCAGGGTCAGCACCAGCCGGGCGCCGGACATGCCGATCGGGTGACCCAGCGCGATCGCCCCGCCGTTGACGTTGACGATGTCCTCGTCGACCTTGAGCTCGCGCATCGACTGCAGCACGACCTGGGCGAACGCCTCGTTCATCTCGATCAGGTCGAGGTCGGTGACGCTCAGGCCCTTCTTGTCGAGCGCGTGCCGGATGGCGTTGGCCGGCTGGGACTGCAACGAGTTGTCGGGCCCGGCCACGTTCCCGTGCGCGACGATCTCGGCCAGCCAGCTCAGTCCGAGCTCCTCGGCCTTCTCCTTGCTCATGACCACGACCGCGGCCGCGCCGTCCGAGATCGGCGACGAGCTGCCCGCGGTGATCGTGCCGTCGGGCGTGAACGCCGGCCGCAGCTTGGACAGCGACTCGGCCGTAGCGTCGGGCCGCACGCCCTCGTCGGTGTCGACCACCGGGTCGTCGGCCCGCTGACCGGCCCGGACCGGAACGATCTCTTCGGCGAAGCGGCCCTCGCGCTGGGCGGCGGCCGCCCGGCGGTGGCTGAGCGCGGCGAACGCGTCCTGCTCGGCCCGGGTGATGCCGAGATCGGCCCCGCTGCGCTCGGTGGACTCGCCCATCGAGGTGCCGTCCCAGGGGTCGATCAGGCCGTCGTACGCCGTGTGGTCGCGCACCAGCACGTCGCCGAACTTGATGCCCTGACGCTGGGTCATCAGCAGGTGGGGCGCGTTGGTCATCGACTCCATGCCGCCGGCGACGACGATGTCGAACTCGCCGGCCCGGATCAGCTGGTCGGCCAGGGCGATGGCGTCCAGGCCGGAGAGGCAGACCTTGTTGACGGTGAGGGCCGGGGTGGTCATCGGGATGCCGGCCGCGACGGCCGCCTGCCGGGCCGTGATCTGGCCGCCGCCGGCCTGCAGCACCTGGCCCATAATGACGTACTGCACCTGGTCGGGCCGCACACCGCCGCGCTCCAGGGCCGCCTCGATCGCGTAGCCGCCGAGCGTCGTGGCCGGCAGGTTCTTGAGGTTGCCGAGCAAGCGGCCCATGGGGGTGCGGGCGCCGCTCACGATCACCGAGCTGACCACGGTCTTCGCTTCCGATCTGCCGAGGCGGACAAAGGGGGGACCCCTCGCTGGCCTTAACGGCCGTTTAGGCAAGACTAATAGGATGACCGAGCTTCCACCTAGTGCCACTTCCCCCGAGAATCTCACATCCGGCGAGGTAGGGCTGTTGCGCGTCGATCATGTCGGCATCGCGGTGGCCGACCTCGACGCGGCGATGGCCTTCTATGCCGAAACCTTCGGCCTGCGGTGCGTGCACGAGGAGACGAACGAGGAACAAGGCGTACGGGAAGCGATGCTCGCCGTCGGCGACGGCACCGGCCCCCGCCTGCAGTTGCTCGCCCCGGCGCGGCCCGATTCGGCGATCGCCAAGTTCCTCGACCGCAGCGGCCCCGGCCTGCAGCAGCTGGCCTACACCGTGGCCGATGTCGAGGCCGCCTCGGCCGCACTGCGCGCCCGTGGTCTGCGCCTGCTGTACGACACCCCGCGCCGGGGCACCGCCGGGTCGCGGATCAACTTCGTGCACCCGAAGGACGCCGGGGGTGTCCTGGTGGAATTGGTGGAGCCTGCCGGGGTTCGTACGCCTAAAGGGTGAATCATCCTGACGCGGAGGCGGCATGCTGGCAGGATCTCCGGGCAGAGCGGGCCGCGTCGCCGGTCCTCGCTCGGCGGTGCTCCGGTAACCCCTGGATACAGCAGGTGACGACGGGCCGAACCTGGCCCGCCGCCCGGGCGGAGTGCTCCGGCCGAACGGTGGACCTGTGGGTCGCGGGCCTGCTCAAAGCTGATCTACGTGTCTTTTCCGATGCACGTCCGGTCTTGCGTGGCTCGTGCGTCTTCGCCAGGATGGCCCAATGCCCCAGCAGCAGGATCAGAATTTGGCGTTCTTCGACACCGCGAACTCCCAGCACGACTTCACCGTCGTGCTCCGCGGGTACGACCGCGGGCAGGTAGACGCTCACCTCGGCCGCATCGTCGCCGCGCTCAACCAGTCCGAGCAGGCCCGTGGCGAGGCCGAACAGCGGATGAACGACGCCCAGCGCCGGCTGCGCCAGGCCGAGCAGCGGCTGAACGCCGTCGAGCAGAAGCTGGCCGACAGCAACAAACTGCTGGAGGAGAACAACCGGCCGACGCTCTCCGGGCTGGGCACCCGGGTCGAGCAGATCTTGCGGCTGGCCGAGGAACAGGCCAACGACCACCGGAGCGAGGCGAAACGAGAGTCCGAGGGCATCCTCTCCGCCGCCCGCCTCGAGGCTCGCGAGATCACCGACAAGGCGCGGGCCGAGGCCGCCGCGATGAAGGCCACCGCCGAGCGCGAGGCCGGCCAGGTGCGCACCCACGCCGAGCGTGAGGCGGCCGAGGCCCGGGTGCAGGCTCGCCGCGAGGCCGACACGCTGCGCTCCGACGCCGACCGCGAGACCAAGCAGCTGCGCACGGTCACCTCGCACGAGGTCGCCGAGCTCAAGTCGACGGTCGAGCGCGAGGTCGCGTCGCTCCGGGCGACCGCCGAGCGCGAGATCACCCAGCAGCGGGCCAAGGCCTCCCGCGAGGCTGAGGAGAAGCGCGCCGAGGCGACCAAGCTGCTGACCGACGCCCGCGACAAGCGCGACAAAGACCTGCAGTCGCTCGCGATCGAGATCGCCGAACGCCGCGAGAAGGCCGAGCGCGAGGAATCGCAGCGCCACGCCGCCCAGGTCAACGCCACCCAGAAGATGGTGGCCGAGGCCGAGGAACGGGCCCGCGCCGCCGAGGACCGCTCCAAGGAGATCTCGCAGCGCGCCGAGCAGCGCCGCGTCGAGTCCGAACGCAACGCCGCCGAGACCACCGAAAGAGCCCGCGCCCTGGCCGAGAAGACCATCAGCGAGGCTCGGGCCGAGGCGCAGCGCCAGCTCAGCGAGGCCCGCACCGAGGCCGAGCTCACCACCCAGGCCGCCCGGCGCGAGGTGGAAGACCTGACCCGCCAGAAGGACGCGGTCACCAACCAGCTCGGCCAGATGCTTTCCGGCCTCTCCGGCCTGGTGCCGGGCGTCGGGCCGGCCAAGGCGGCCGAGGTGGTGGCCAAGGCGGCCGAGGCCGCGCCCGCTCCGCGCGGTCCCGAGGCGCCCAAGCCGGCCGAGACCGACAACAAGCAGGTGCCGGCGAAGACGAATTCCTGATCCGCCGGCCGGAGCGCCAGCGGTTGCGACCTTCTTCCGGGTGCGCGACCGTGAGTGGCGCCCGGGTTGCCGAACATCGATGCGGGCCGTATCGGAGTTTCTCCGGTACGGCCTCACTCGTTTCGGGCATAGCCCGGTGTGGGCAAGTCGGGGTCAGACAAATCACAACTAGGCGCATATGCCGCTGAAGAGGGTGTGTATCCCCCCGAGGCCGGGCGATGCGTATGTGAGGATGGACAGCATGTCGCACGGCGGGGAAATTCTTGGTCTGGGCGGAGACGCAGCAACCGAACCCAGCTTCGACATCGCCCTCCGGGGCTATGAGAAGAAGCAGGTCGAGCGGTACGTCACGCGGGCCGAGAACGAGATCGCCGCCCTGGCGGCCGAGCGCGAGCAGGCGTACTCGCAGATGCAGGCCATGAACGCCCAGATCGAGCGCCTCCAGCAAGAGGTCGTGCAGGTCCGCAAGCAGAACGGCCTGGGCGCCGAGGTCTCGTTCCGCCACCTGGGCCCGCGGGTCGAGCAGATCCTCGCGCTGGCCGAGGAACAGGCCGAGGCGATCAAGGCATCCGCCACCGACGACATCGCGGCCCGCTTGGCCGAGGCCGAGCGCGTGCGGGCCGAGGCCGAGGCCCACGCCCACAACGGCATCCGCGACTTCGAGATCGCGCTGGCCGCCCGCCGCGCCGAGGAGGAGCGGGCCGACGCGGCCAAGCGCGCCGCCTCGGAGAAGGCGCTGGCCGCGGCCCGCCAGTCGGCCGAACAGATGCGCGCCGAGGCCGAGAACACGCTGACCCGGGCCCGCGCCGACGCCCAGAAGCTCACCGACCAGACCGCGCAGCAGGCCATGCGAGCCCGCGCCGAGGCTGACGGCTACGTGAAGTCGACCCGCATGCAGGCCGATCAAGAGGTCAAGGCGCTGCGCGACAAGACCCAGCAAGAGATCAACAGCCAGCGTGCCGCGGCCGACCGCGCCCACGCCGAGCAGAGCGCCGCCATCGAGCGCGACCTCGCCCAGAAGCGCCAGGCCGCAGCGCAGGAACTGGCCCAGATGCGCGCCGGCGTCGAGAAGCAGTGCGCCGACCTGCGCAGCGAGGCCGACCGGTACGCCGAAGAGGTGCTGCGCCGCTCCGAGGAGCAGGCCACGGCCGCCCGCAACGAGATCGCCGGCCAGCAGGAGAAGATCGCCGAGGCCGGACGCGAGCTCGAGGCGGCCCGGGCCAAGGTCGCCGAGGCCGAGCGCGACCTGGCCGCCGCTCAGGGCCGCGCCCGCGCCGGCGCCGCGGAGGCCGAGCAGGTCGAGAAGCGCCTCGCCGCGACCCGCAAGGAGCTCGAGACCGCGCAGTCCCGGGTGGCCGAGGCCACCCGGGACGGCGAGGCCGCCGAGCGGCGCGCCGCCGAGGTCCGCCGTCAGGTGCAGAGAGAGGCGAAGCGGGTGGCCGAACTGGCCGCGGCCGCGGTCATGGCCGCCGCCGCCTCGCCCGACGACGAGCCGCTGGCTGACGACGAGGCTGAGACCTCGGGCGCGGCCGGGGCCCACGCGGCCGACAAGCCGACCGGCCAGCACGCCGCCGCCCCGGGCAAGGTCAGCGCGTCGGCCAAGGTGACCGTCCCGCCCGCCTCCCGCGTGGGCGCCGAAGCGGAATAGGGCACGCGTGCGATAACGTCGCCGCCGAGACTGTGCGGCCGGCGTGGAAACCACCGGCACCCACCCTTGTGGAGGAACCGGTGGCGAAGGATGAAGAACTGCCCGTGGAGGCGCCGGCGCCGGAGCCGGACGGCGACACGCTCGACGGGCCCGCCGAAGACCACCTCCGGGGGCGCTTCGGTCGTCCCGGGCCGCCGCTCGACCGCCGCAACCCGTTCCTGCTCGGCCTGCTCGGCGGGCTGGGCATCATCCTGGCGTACGCGATCTTCCTGGGTCTGCGCAACGCGGGGTCGATCCTGGTCCTGATCTTCATCGCGCTCTTCCTGGCGATCGGGCTCAACCCGGCGGTCGTCCGGCTGCGCAGCTGGGGCCTTCCGCGCGGACTGGCCGTGGCGATCGTCGCGCTGGCCGTCGTCGGCCTGCTCGCGGGCGGCATCATCGCGCTGGTCCCGCCGCTGATCAGCCAGACCACCGAGCTGATCCAGAACGTGCCCGGCTACATCCGGAGCCTGCAGCGCAACGAGACGGTCAACGAACTGGTCCAGCGGTACGACATCGTCAACCGGGTGACCAGCGCCCTCAACGCGGGCACGGTCGGCAACGCCGTCGGCGGTGTCGTCGGCGTGGGGCGCATGCTGGCCGGGACAGTCTTCAACCTGCTCGCCGTGCTGGTGCTGACCATCTATTTCATGGCCTCGTTCGACCGCATCCGCGAGACCGGCTACTCGCTCGTGCCGGCCTCGCGCCGGGTGCGGGTGCGGCTGCTCACCGACGAGATCCTGACCAAGGTCGGCGCGTACATGGTCGGGGCGATCTCGATCGCCGTGCTGGCCGGGGCCAGCACCTGGCTGCTGGCCGTGATCCTCGGCCTGGCCTATCCGTTCGCGCTGGCCGTGGTCGTGGCCGTCACCGACCTGATCCCGCAGATCGGCGCCACGCTGGGCGCGATCGTCGTGAGCCTGGTCGGCTTCGCCTCGTCGCTGACCGACGGCATCGTCTGTGCGATCTTCTTCATCCTCTACCAGCAGATCGAGAACTACCTGATCTACCCGAACGTGATGCGCCGCTCGGTGAAGGTCAGCGACGTCGCGGCCGTGGTCGCCGCCCTGCTCGGCGTCGCGCTCTTCGGTGTCATCGGCGCGCTGGTGGCCATCCCGATGGTGGCCGCCGTCCAGCTGATCATGCGCGAGGTGATCGTGCCCAGCCAGGAAGCCCGCTGACGTCCTACTTCGCGCGGGGCATGGGTACGTCGGCGAAGGCGGCGGTCGTCCGGTCGGCGTACGCGTTCATGTCGCCCGTCTCCATCGGACCGTCCCAGGTGCGCGGGAGCGGAACCGCCACCGACGGTGCGACCCGCTGCACGATCTCGTCCAGCACCTTCTCGGCGTCACCGACCCAGAGGTGCTTGCCGCCGGCCATCGGCACCACCTCGGCGTGCGGCACGGCGGCGAACCGCTCGGCGGCCTCGGCCGGGCGCAGGTAGTCGTCGAACTCGGGGACGATCGCGGTCAGCGGCTTGCCCTCGGCGGCCCAGGCGGCCAGGTGCCCGGGCTGCGAGAAGCGCAGCGGCGGGGACAGCAGAACGGCGCCGGCCACGGCCGGGTCGAGCCCGTGCATCAGCGTGAGGTCGGTGCCGAACGACCACCCGAGCAGCCAGATGTCGGGCAGGTCAGCGAACTCGGCGTACTCGATCGCGGCGGCCACGTCGTACTTCTCGTCGACGCCCTTCGAGAACGAGCCCTCGCTGGTGCCGCGCACGCTGGTCGTGCCGCGGGTGTTGAAGCGCAGCACGGCCAGGCCGGCCAGGGCGGGCAGCCGCCACGCCGCCTTGCGGAAGACGTGGCTGTCCATCATGCCGCCGTGGGTGGGCAGCGGATGCAGGCAGACCAGGGTGGCGACGGGCTCGCGATCGAGCGGGCGGGCCAGTTCGCCGACGAGGGTGAGCCCGTCAGCGGTGTGCAACTCGATGTCCTCGCGGTGAGCCGGGAGGATCGAGTTGGCGCGAATGGGTTGGCTCATGGTCGAAGATCCTTCATCCGTAGCGCGGGGCGTTGCGCGAGCGCTCCACATTTGGGCCGCGCCGGTCGCGGGCCTTCCAGCAACCGGTGTGCCAGTGCCGCCGGTCGGTCTCGTCGCCCCGCCCGTCGGCCGGCCACGCCACCACGTGCGCCACACCGGGGCGGATCTCGTGCATGCAGCCCGGGCACCGGTACGTCTTGACGGCCGCCCCGCCGAAGATCGACCGGACCATCCATTCACCGTCCTGCCACTGCTGGCGGCCCTCGATGCCCTTGCGGACCCGTTCGTCGGTCAGGTCACGCAGCGGCTCGACACCGGCGTCACGACGACGGGGGTGGTTGCGGCGAGGACTCACATTTACCAGCGTACGGGTGAGCTCGATCACCAGCCCGCCGGAGCCGGAGACGCGAAATCATTTGATGACTCGCCGGTAACAAGTGAATTAAGCTCGCATCCATGACCGCTACCCGAGTGCCCGGCCAGCCGGTGGTCGAAGACGGCGTGCTGATCTCCACCAATCCCGCCTCGGGCGCGGAGGCCGGCCGCGTGCCGGTCGCCGGCGCCGAGGCCGTGAACGAGACCGTGCGGCGCGCCCACGAGGCCGCCCTGTGGTGGCAGGCGCTCGGCTACGACGGCCGCCGCGAGCGGCTGCTGCGCTGGCGCTCGCTGATCGTCCGCCGGATCGAGGAACTGGCCCGGCTGACCAGCCTCGAGACCGGCAAACCGGACGCCGACGCCGTCGTCGAGGCCACCGGCGCGGTGGAACACCTCGACTGGGCCGCCCGCAACGCCAAGCGGGTTCTCGGCCCGCGCCGGATGCGCACCCGCCTGCTGGTCGCGGAGCACTCCGGTCACCTGGAATACCAGCCGTTCGGGGTGGTCGGCGTGATCGGCCCCTGGAACTACCCGATCCTCACCCCGGTCGGCCCGATCAGCGGTGCGCTCGCCGCCGGCAACGCCGTCGTCTTCAAGCCGAGCGAATACACCCCCATCGTCGGCCAGTGGCTGGTCGACACGTTCGCCGAGGTGGTGCCCGAGCAGCCGGTGCTCCAGGCGGTGCACGGGCTCGGCGACACGGGTGCGGCGCTGTGCCGCTCGGGAGTGGGCAAGATCGCGTTCACCGGCTCGACCGCCACCGCCAAGAAGGTGCTGGCCGCGTGCGCGGAGAATCTGGTGCCCGCGGTGATCGAGGCCGGCGGCAAGGACGCGCTGATCGTCGACGCCGACGCCGACATCCCGGCGGCGGCCGAGGCCGCGGTCTGGGGCTCGATGACCAACGCCGGTCAGACCTGCATCGGCATCGAGCGGGTCTACGCGGTGGCCCCGGTCTACGACGCGTTCGTCAGCGCCGTCGTCGAGAAGGCGGCCAAGCTGCGCACGGGCGAGGAGATCGGCCCGATCACGATGCCCCGCCAGCTCGACATCATCCGCGACCACATCGACGACGCGCTGGCCAAGGGCGGCCGGGCGGTGCTCGGCGGGGCGGACGCGGTGCAGCCCCCGTACGTCTCCCCCACCGTCCTCGTCGATGTGCCCGCCGACTCCCGCGAGATCCGGGACGAGACGTTCGGCCCGACGCTCACGATCACCAAGGTGGCCGACGCCGACGAGGCCGTCGACAAGGCCAACGACACCGCGTACGGGCTGGGTGGCGCCGTCTTCGGCAGGAAGAACGCGCTGAAGATCGCCCGCCGGATGCGCTCGGGCATGGTCGCCGTCAACTCGACGCTGTCCTTCGTCGGCATGGGCAACCTGCCCTTCGGCGGCGTCGGCGAGTCGGGCTTCGGCCGAGTCCACGGCGAGGACGGGCTGCGCGAGTTCGCCCGGGCCAAGTCGATCACCGTACGCCGGGCGCCCTCCGCCCTGCCTGGGATGACCTTCGAGCGCACACCGGCCCAGGTCGCCAACATCGTCAAGGCGCTGCGGATTCTGTACGGCCGGAAGTAACTGCTAGCGTCCGTGAAGTGGTGGATCATCCCGCGGTCGAGGTCGACGGCCTGCATGTCGGTTACGGCTCCACGCCCGTGCTGGTGGGCGTCACCCTGACCGTCCCGGCCGGCCAGGGCGTCTGCGTCACGGGCGAGAACGGCATCGGCAAGTCGACCCTGCTGCGCTGCGTCAGCGGCCTCCAGCAGCCCGACGAGGGCACCATCCACGTGTTCGGCGGCGACCCCGGCGCCACCCCCGAGTTCTGGCGGGCGGTGGTGACCACGGTCGAACCGCCCACCTGGTATCCCGGCCTGACTGCTCGCGAACACGCGGAACTGGTGTGCCGGGCCCACGGCCAGGACCCTTCGTCGGCGGGAGTGGACGAGGCGCTCGAGCGTTTCGGCCTGGCCACCCACGCCGACGCCATCCCGCCGTCGTTGTCGTCCGGCCAGAAGCAGCGGCTGGTCCTCGCCATCGCCCTGCTGCGCCCGAGCTCCCTGCTGATCCTGGACGAGCCCGAACAGCGCCTCGACCGCGAGGGCCGGGCCGACGTGGCCGGCCTGCTCGCCGACTATGTGGCCGGCGGCGGCTCCCTGCTCATGGCCAGCCACGACGACGCCTTCGCGGAAGCATCCGGAGCGGCCATCACCACCATGGAGTCGCTCAGCGCGGTCACGCCATGACCGCCGTCCCGCTGGCGCCCGTCCGCCGCTGGATCAGCCGCACCCAGTCCTCCCACCGCGAACGCGGCGCCACACTGAGCAGCCTGTACATCGGCGCGTTGTCGATCGCGATCATCGGCGGGATGTTCCACCGCCAGGTCGCCGAGGTCTTCTGGCCGCCCGCCCCCGACGCCTCGGCCCTGGCCGCGGGGTCGCTGGTGGCGGTCATCTACGGGTTGCTCTACCTCGCGCTACGCCGATTCGGCCCCCTCGCACTGAGCCGCCCGGCCGCGTCGTGGCTGCTCCCGGCCCCGGTCAGCCGCCGCCGGCTGCTGCTGCCGTCGCTCCGCATCACCGGCATCGTAGCCGCGGCCATCGGCGCCACGGCCGCGCTGGCGATCACCGGCCACGCCGCGCCCCGCACCGAGGCCGCCGACGAGGTCGCCCTGCTGGTCGGCGGCGGAGCCCTCATCGGCCTGACCCTGGTGCTGATCGCTACGGCCGCACAGGCCGGCGGACGGTGGGGCGAGGCGCTCGACCGGGTGGTCGGCCTGGTGTTCGCGGCCGGGCTGGCCGGTCTGGTCGCCGCCACGACGCTCGACGACGCCGGGTCGATCAGCAGCTGGCCCTCGGTCACGACACTCGGGGTCGTCGTGGGGGTGGCTGCCGTCGTGGTCCTGGCCGCGCTGGCAGTGGTGATCCGCGGTCTGGCCGCCACGCCCAGCGACCGGATCCTGGAGGCCTCCCGCACGGCCGGGACCCTGTTCGACACCGCCTTCGGCATCGAGCCGTCGTTCCTCACCGACATGATCGAGCGCCGGTACTGGGCCCGTCGTCGCCTTCGCTCGACGACGCTGTTCCCGCGCCTGCCCGTTCTCGTGGCGCAGGACGTCCTGCTGACCCTGCGCCGCCGCAGCCGTCTGTTGTGGCTGCTTCTCGGCGCTGCCCTGCCCGTGCTGCTCGGCAGCGCCCCGGGGTGGGTGCTCGGCGGCGCTGTCCTGGTCGGCTGTCTGGTCGCCGGGATGACCGCCACCGGCAACGTCAAGACCGACGCCGGGAACCCCGTGCTGCTCAGGCTCCTCGGTTTGTCCTCCCGCCAAGCCGTCCTCCAGCGCCTATGGGTGCCGGGGGTGTTGGCAGCCCTGTGGGCCGCTCTGGCGCTGACGCTGCTGGACGTGCTCGGCGACCTGTCGTCGGGGCCGTGGTGGGCCCTTGGCTTGGTCCTTGGACCCATGGGCGCGGCCGCCGCCGTGCACCGCGCCCGGGTCGGCTTCGTCCGCAACGAGCTGCTTCCGCTGGACACCCCGATGGGCACGCTCTCCACTGGCCCTCTGGTGAACGCCGTGATGGGGCCGGACATGCTGCTGCTCGGGATCCCGGCGTGGATCGCGATCGGGCAGGGGCGGTTGGACTGGAGCACGGTTCTGATCCAGGCGGTGATCGCTGGTGCCGGGGCGCGGTTCTATCTCGTGGGTACTACCGGGGATGACCGTACTGAGCTCTCGCATTAGCGGTTTTCAAGACCTTGGGGCGCTGCCCCGAACCCCGGCCATCGCTGGAGAGCGTCTTTGGCGATGGTGAAGCCGGGTGGGCCCGTTAGAAAAGCGTGAGCTCATCCTTCTTCATCCCACGAAGCTTGTCGTAATCAACGACCACACACCGAATCCCCCGATCCCCAGCAAGCACCCGAGCCTGCGGCTTGATCTCCTGAGCGGCGAAAACCCCCTGAACAGGAGAAAGAAGCGGATCACGGTTCATCAATTCGAGGTACCGGGTCAACTGCTCGACCCCGTCGATCTCCCCCCGGCGCTTGATCTCGACAGCCACCGACCCACCCTTGGCGTCCTTCAGCAGCAGATCAACAGGCCCGATGGCAGTCATGAATTCACGGCGAACAAGGGTATGACCCGCGCCGAACGTCTCCGGGTGCGCAGCCAGCAGTTCTTGAAGATGCGCCTCGACCCCGTCCTTGACCAGACCGGGATCAACACCCAACTCGTACGACGTATCTTGGAACACCTCTTCCAGCGTGATCCTCAACTCTTCGCCGGCCTTGTTCACCACTTTCCAGACGCCGGGCGCCTCCTGCAGTTTGCAGGGTGGGCTCATCCAGTTCAGGGGCTTGTAGGCACGGTCGTCGGCGTGGATGGAGACCGAGCCGTCGGCCTTGACCATCACCAGGCGGACTGCCGTGGGCAGGTGGGCGGACAACCGTCCGACGTAGTCGACGGAGCACTTCGCGATGACCAGGCGCACCGGACGACAGTACCGTCACGGTCGGCGTTCGCGGCAAGCGGCGTTCGCGGGGGTTTGTCATTCTGGGGTTGTGCTCGAAGCGCTCACCGGAACTGGCCTGGCCGCATCGGCGGGTCTCAACGCCTACATTCCTCTGCTCACCATGGGGCTGCTGGCCCGTTACACCGACACCATCGATCTGCCCACGGGGTGGAGCTGGCTTTCCAACGGCTGGACGCTGCTGATCCTCGCGCTGTTGCTGGCCATCGAGGTCGTGGCGGACAAGGTGCCGGTGGTCGACCACGTGAACGACGTGGTGCAGACCGTGGTGCGGCCGACCGCGGGTGGCCTGGCGTTCGGGGCGGGGTCGTCGTCCGAGACGGTGACGGTCAGCGATCCGGGCTCGTTCTTCTCCTCGCACCAATGGGTTCCGATCGCGGCCGGAGTCGTGATCGCTCTTGTCGTGCACGGGGTGAAGGCGGCGTCGCGGCCGGTGGTGAACACCACAACGGCGGGGTTCGGGGCTCCGGTGGCCAGCACGGTGGAAGACATCGGCAGTGTTCTGATGTCCGTTCTGGCCATCCTGTTGCCGGTATTGGTCCTGGTCGGACTGGTTCTTCTGGTGTTCGCGGGTGGCTGGGTGGTGCGCCGGCGGCGACGTCGGCGGGCCCTGTCGGGTTCCGGCGCACGGCAACTGTTTGGTTGACTCTCCGGGTGCCCGCGCTCGCTGTTCCCGCCTTCGCCCTGACGTGGTGGGCTGCCTGCTATCTGGTCGGTCGTGATCCGGCGCGGCCGGCGGCGCTGCGGGCGGCGGCCGCGCTTCTGGCGTACGCCGTGGGGGTGGCACTGTGGACCGTCGATCCGGACGGGACTGCCACCCAGGTGTTGCTGTGCGTTCCGGCCCTGCTCTGGGCCGGCGCGGCGGTGGCGCTGCTGCCGGCCTCGGTGCCGGAGCGGCGGCAGATCGACCTGGGCTGGATGCTGCTCGGCAGCCTGTTCCTGGTGATGGCGATCCTGCTTCCGCCGGTGGGGCGGCTGGTCGTGCTGGCCCCGCTGATGGGCGGGCTGTTCCTGCTCCGGCGGTTCCGCGACCAGGTCCGCCCGCCGATGCTGACCGCGGCGCTGGCCGTCGCGGCTTCGCTGTACGGGCTGGCCCTGGCCGCGTTGCTGCTGCCGGTCGAGCTGGGCTCGTCGGGGCTGGTGGTCGCCGCGATCGGGCTCGACCTGCTCATCCTCGGGTTCCTGGTCGCCGTGTCGGATGCGTTCGAGGTGGGCGAGCGGCTGCGACCCGACCTGATCCGGTCGGCGACGGCGGCGGTCATCGCGACCGTGCTGGTGGGCGGGCCGGCGGCGGTCACGATGATCGCGGCCGGCGACGAGCCGGTGCTGACGTACCTGCAATTCGCCGTGCTGGCCGTGGTGATGACCGTGACGGGGCTGGGCGGGGCGGTGCTGCGCGGGCTCGACCTGCTCGCCTTCCGCGGTGACGACCGGCTGCGCCGGAACCGTTCGGCCTTGTTGCAGCTGGCTGAGGCGTTGCCCCGGCATCAGTCGCACCGCAACCTGCCGGCCACCGACGAGGCGGATTTTCTGCGGTACGCGCGGCAGGCGCTCGACAACTACGGCAACCTGGGCCGGTTGATGCGCAGCCCGCTCACCGACCTGCCGGCGGTCGACCGGCGGTTGACCGGGCGGGCGCTCGACCAGCCGCTCGAACGGGCTACGGAGTTGCGGGCGGTGCTGCGGGCCAGCGTCGACAGTCTGCGCCCGGCCGGTCCGTTCGAGACCGGCGACGACTGGCGGCATTACAACGCGCTGCACTTCTGTGCTGTGCTGGGGCTCAATCCGTACGCCCGGAATATGCGCACGGACGGGCTCGAGCTCGAGGCCCGGCAGGCGGTCGACTGGATGCGCCGTTACGTGCCGCGCGGCACGTTGCGGCGGTGGCACAACGAGGCCGCCGACCTGGTGGCGGCCCGGCTGTGGGCGGAACTGACCAGCCCCGACGCCCGTGGGGTGGCCCGGCCGCGAGGTAACCGGACCGCGCCGACACGCAGCACATAATCCGGCGATAGGCTGCCAAATCGGTAAAATCCCCCATCATGCGCTACGGGGGGTCGGGTGGTTAGCCACCGCAACGAGCTGGTCGCCGCAGTCCGGCAGGAGCTGGCCGAGGCGCGTGGGGCAGCCCGGGCCGTGCTGGCCGAGGCGGAATCGGCACGCGGCGAGGCTCAGAACCGGCGACGGCTCGTCCGGGACGCGTACTCGACCTGCCTCAACCAGCTCGCCGAGGCCCGCGACGCCGCCCGGCGCGACATCCAGCGCCGCTTCCAGTTCGAGTCGTCCCGGCTCGCCGGCAACGTGCGGCACCTGGCCGCGCTGAGCGCGAGCGGGGCGGCCGGCCTGCCGTGGCGGATGTGG
This sequence comes from Paractinoplanes hotanensis, assembly GCF_023717965.1. NCBI lineage: Bacteria > Bacillati > Actinomycetota > Actinomycetes > Micromonosporales > Micromonosporaceae > Paractinoplanes > Paractinoplanes hotanensis. Next base: position 22,232 of record NZ_JAMQOL010000006.1, read on the forward strand.
TCGCCGACCGAGCCCGAGCCCGGCACCCGTCCCGGCCTGCTGCGGATCGGCACGCTGACGCTCGACGACACCGCGGCCCTGCCGGCGCTGATCCCGTTCCTCGACGCCGCCCACCTCAACTTCTCGGGGCCGGCCGCCGAGACCGACGCGGTGATCACCGGTCTGCTGCTGCGCGCGCTCGGCACCACCCGGCCGGGGGACGTGCAGCTCACCGTCTACGACCCCGAGCACCTGGGCGGCACCCTGGCCTCGTTCGCCCCGCTCGGCATCTCGTTCATCGGGCCGGGCAGCCTCGGCGCGACGCTCGACGAGCTGGTCGAGCACATCTGCCGGGTCAACGAGTCGGTGCTGGCGGGCGAGCACCGGTCGCTGGCCGACCTGACCGCGGCCACGGCCGGGCCGCGGGCCGAGCCGTGGCGGGTGATCGTGCTGCTGGCCGACGCGGCCACCGCCGACGAGCTGACCAACGGCCAGCGCGCCCAGCTCGACCGGATCGTGCGCACCGGTGTCTCGTGCGGCGTCCATCTCGTCGTACGCGGGCTGGACCTGACCGAACATCCCAGCGTGCGCCGGCTGACCGTGGGTGACCAGCGGGCCACCTGCGACCTCACCGGCGACCTGGAGATCCGCCTCGACCCACCGCCGCCGGCCGAACGGGTGACCGCCTTCTGCCGGGGCGCCGCCGAGCGACTGCGGGCCGGACCGCCCCCGGCCCGGCTGGCCGACCTGGAGCCGCGCGAGTTCTGGGCCGAGTCCTCCGCCCACGGTCTGGTCGCGCCGATCGGTGACAGCACCGACGGCACGCTCATCCAGGTGCCGCTGGGTGACGATCCGCCGCACGCGCTGATCGGCGGGCCGTCCGGATCGGGCAAGACCAACCTGATCTACGCCTGGCTGGCCGGGCTGGCCACTCGCTACGGGCCCGAGGAGCTCGCGCTCTACCTGCTCGACTTCAAGGAGGGCGTCTCGTTCGCGCGGTTCGTGCCGGGCCCGCGCGACCCGGGCTGGCTGCCTCAGGTGCGGCTGGCCGGCATCAACGTGAACGGTGACCGCGAGTTCGGCCTGGCCATGCTGCGCCACCTCGGCGAGGAGCTGCGGACGCGGGCCCAGGCGGCCAAGCGGGTGGACGCGTCCAAACTGGCCGAACTGCGCGCCGAGGACCCGGCCGGGCACTGGCCCCGCATCGTCGCCGTGATCGACGAGTTCCAGGTGCTGCTGTCCGGCCGCGACGCGGTCGCCGACGAGGCCGTCGCGCTGCTCGAGGACCTGGCCCGCCGCGGCCGCTCGCAGGGCATCCACCTGATCCTGGCCTCGCAGGACGTCTCCGGCATCGAGGCGCTGTGGGGACGCTCCGGCCTGATCGGACAGTTCACCCTGCGGATCGCCCTGCCCAAGGCCCGCCGCATCCTGGCCGACGACAACCTGGCCGCCGCGGTCATCCCCCGTTTCCACGCGGTCGTGAACACCCAGTCCGGGACGTCCGGGGCCAACCAGATCGTGCGGCTGCCCGATGCGGGCGACCGCCTGGTCTGGCGCAGCCTGCAACGACGCCTGTGGCGCGACCGGCCGGACGGGTGCGAGGAGCCCCGCCTCTTCGACGGCGACGCGGTGCCGCTGCTGCCCGAGACCTGCCGCCCGGCCGGGCCGGTGCCCGACGCGGCCAGCCCGGTCGGCTCGTCGCCGGGCGCGGTGCTGGGCGAGCGGATCGACGTGGCCGCCCGGCCGGCCCGGCTGCGGCTGGGACGCATGCCGGGGCGCAATCTGGCGGTGCTCGGCACCCGCACCGACGAGGCCTGCGACGTGCTCGCGGCGGCGGCGTTGTCGCTGGCCGCCCAGGGTCCGGCCCACTTCAGCATCGTCTGTCTGGACCCGGACGCGTCCCGTCCGGCGGCCCGGCTGATGGCCGAGCTGCCCTCGGCCGACTGGTGCGACGCGCCCCCGGCCCTGGAGGAGAGTTCGATCCCGCACTACGTGATCGGCTACGCGCTCGACGCCACGTCCGATGTCTCGCTCCGCACGCTGCTGGCCGAGGGGCCGGAGCGGCGTACGCACGTGCTGGGCTGGTGGCGCTCGGTGAACCGGCTGCGCGACTCGCTGGGCGGCGTCGGCGCCCGCCTCGATCCGATCGGTGCGTGGGTGGCCCTCGACGTGCAGGGCGCCGACCTCGCGCCGCTGTATCCCCAGCCCGGCGGGCCGGCCTGGTATCCGCGCAGCCGGCGGGCGCTGTTCTTCGACCGCTCGGTGCACCGCACCCCGGAAGTCATCGTCCCGTACGAGGTGAACAGTGACCACACGTGACCGTCAGCCCATCGGCCGCGACTACCAGCTGATGGTCAGCGCGCTGGCCGAGGCCACGCGCCGCCGCGACGCCGCCCTGAGCAACGCCGAGCAGGCCTACCAGGAGAACGCCGCGCAGGCCGGTGGCGAGCTGGCCCGGGCCGAGAGCGACGCGTTGTCGGCCGATCAGTGGGCCGGGGCCGCGGCGGCCCAGGTGCTCGATGTGGACCGGGAGGCGGCCCGGCTGTGGGACCAACTGCGGCGGGCCCGCGGTCTGCGCGTACGCACGCTGGGCGAACTGCCCGAACCGGTGCCGGTCGAGTCGTTGCCGCGGGCCGCGCTGCCGAGAGCGGCCCAGTCGATGGACCCGCCGACCGTCCGCCAGTCGCCCCGTGCGCTGCTGGCCAAGGCGGCCGAGCGCATCGACTACACGATCCGCCCGGCCGGCCGGCGTTCGTTGCCGCGGTGGGCTCTGCCGTTGCTGCCGATCCTGGGAGCCGTGGTGGCGGCCCTGGCCGGCCTGGTCGGCTCGGGCCTGGTCTCGTTCGGCAGCACCGGGGTACCCGGCGGCGCGGTGATCCGCGGGCTCGGCTGGCTGGCTTTCCTGGTGGCGCCCTCGGCCGGGGTGCCGGTGGCGGCCCTGTTCGCCCATCGGCGGTTGCAGGCCCGCCTCGACATCGGCGGCATCGGGCTGACGCTGCTGGGCGGCATGATCGCGGCCACCCTGATGTCGCTGGCCTTCGCCTCGACCCACTGAGACGCTCAGGCGTACGGCGTCCTGGGTCCGCATCGGCCGCGGGATGTGTGACGGATACCAGCGGCTGCCGCCGGCTCTGCTTTCGGTAAAGGGTCGCCCGGAGGTGAAGCGCGGTCGCTACGGTCGTACGCGTGGAACGCGACGGCCTACTCTGACAGGCTTGATCCCGGTCACCGGCGGGTAAACCGGCGTGATCCCTGAGCTGAGGAGTTGGTCGCCGCCATGGGCGGATATGGCTGGCAGATTGTTCTCGTCATCATCCTGGTGCTGCTGAACGCGGCGTTCTCGGGTAGCGAGATGGCCCTGATCTCGCTACGCGACAGTCAGCTCCAGCGGCTCGAGCGGCAGTCGCGCACCGGACGCACGCTGGCGAAACTGGCCCGCGACCCGAACCGGTTCCTGGCCACCATCCAGATCGGCATCACACTGGCCGGCTTCCTGGCCTCCGCCTCGGCCGCGGTCTCGCTGGCCAAGCCGCTGACCGGTCCGCTCGGCTTTCTGGGCGAGGCCGCCAACGCGGTGTCGATCGTGCTCGTCACCATCGTGCTGACCTTCTTCACGCTGGTCGTCGGCGAGCTCGCCCCCAAACGCGTCGCGATGCAGCGGGCCGAGGGCTGGGCGATGGTGGTGGCACGCCCGCTCGACATGCTGGCGGCGCTGTCCCGGCCGGCGGTCTGGCTGCTCGGCAAGTCGACCGACATGATCGTCCGCATCACCGGCAACGATCCCCATGCCGGCCGCGAGGAGGTGACCACCGAGGAGATCCGCGACCTGGTCACCCAGCAGCAGGAGTTCACCCCCGAGCAGCGCACCATCATCAGCGGCGCGTTCGAGATCGCCGACCGGATCCTGCGCGAGATCCTCGTGCCGCGAAGGGATGTTCTGGTCGTTCCGGCCGACGCGCCGGCGCACGAGGCGCTCAGTCAGCTGATCGCCGGCGGGCACTCGCGGGCGCCGGTCACCGGACCGATGGGCCTGGACGACGTGCTCGGCGTGGTGCATCTGCGCGACCTGGTGGACGCCGAGGGTCCCGTACGCGGTCACATGTTCGCGCCGCTGTTCCTGCCCGAGACGCTCAAGGTGTCGGACGCGATGCGCCAGATGCGCGTCCAGCGTCAGCAGCTGGCCCTGGTGGTCGACGAGCGCGGTGCGATCGACGGCATCATCACCATGGAGGACCTGGTCGAGGAGATCGTCGGCGAGATCTACGACGAGACCGACCGCGATGTGCAGTCCGTGGTGCGTGAGCCGGACGGGGCGATGCTGCTGCCCGGCACGTTCCCCATCCACGACCTGCCGGACATCGGCGTCGACGTCGAGCGGCTCGACGAGGGTGACTACACGACCGTTGCCGGCCTCGTGCTGGCCCACCTCGGGCACATCCCGACCGCGCCGGGCGAGGTGGTCGAGATCGACGGGCACTCGGCCGAGGTCGCCGAGGTAACCGGCCGCGCGATCACCAAGGTGCGGCTGCGGGTGGCCGCACGCGACCACGAGGAGCAGGAGCAGGCGTCCTAGCTGGTGCCGTTGTAGGCGACCGAGAGGATCGCGTGCGCGACCAGCACGGCCTGGTCCATCGAGTCGTACGGGCCGACGCGCAGCTCCACGGTGTGGGTGCCGAAGACCGCCCGCACCGTCCAGCTGTTCGGATGCCGATCGTCCTCCCGGCTGTGGTTGACCACGACCTGGGTGGCCGACCGCACGCTGATGGCCGACCACCTGTCCTCCGTCGTGCCCCAGGCCCGGAACCAGCCCGGAGCGACGGCCAGGGCGGCCTTGCTCGCCTCGGCCAGCGCCCACTGCATGTCCTCCGGCGCCGCTATGCCCGCTTTGTTCACATCAGGCATGATAGGCCAGGTCAGTACGAGTAGAAGCCCTTGCCGCTCTTCCGGCCGAGGTCGCCGGCCTGAACCATGCGCTGCAGCAGCTCGGGCGGGAAGAACTTCTCGTCGGCGGTGTCGCGGTAGATGTTGGTCGCCGCGTTCAGCATGACGTCGAGGCCGGTCAGGTCGACCGTGGCCAGCGGGCCCATCGAGTGCCCGAAGCCCAGCTTCATCACCGTGTCGAGGTCGGCCGGGCTGACCACGCCCGACTCGACCAGCTTGACCGCCTCGACCAGGATCGCCGAGAACAGCCGGTTGGAGACGAAGCCGGCGACGTCGCGCTTGACCTCGACACAGGTCTTGCCGACCTCTTCGGCGTAGGCGCGGGCCGCGGCCAGCGTCTCGTCGGAGGTCTGGTAGCCGCGGACCAGCTCGACCAGCTTCATCATCGGCACCGGCGAGAAGAAGTGGATGCCGACGACCGACTCGGGACGGGCGGTCACCGTGGCGATCTGGGTGATCGGGATGGCCGAGGTGTTGGTGCCGAGCACGGCGTCGGCCTTGCAGATCTTGTCGAGGGTGCGGAAGACCTCGTGCTTGGCCTCCACCTTCTCGTAGATCGCCTCGACCACCACGTCGGCGTCGGTGGCCGCGTCGAGGTCGGTGGTGGGGGTGATCCGGGCGAGGGTCGCCTCGGCCTCCTCCTCGGTGATCTTGCCCTTGGCCGCGAACCGGCTCAGCGAGTCGCGGATCGCCGCCATGCCGCGGCCGGTCGCCGCGTCGTCCACGTCGCGCATGGTGACCTGCCAGCCGGCCTGGGCCGAAACCTGCGCGATGCCGGAACCCATCAGTCCGGAGCCGATGACCGCCAAACGACCCGCCATGAAGTGCACTCCTCTGTGACGCCGGAAACAACAAGCTCACCCTAGCGGGGCTACTGAACGGAAACTCAGGCCAGGGGTGGCCCCTCCATCGGGGCAATTCCGCCGAAAAACGCCCGCTTCCGGTGCGAGACTGTGCCCATGGCGCCAGAGAACGGCTGGTACCTCATCGGGCCGCTGATCGCCGTCGGCCTGGTCGGGTTCCTCGGAGTGATCTTCTGGCGGATGGGCCTGCAATGGACCTCGGCCCGGGACGGCGAATCAGCCCCGGACGGGCTGGCCATCTTCGGTGAGCGCGAGCCCGACTACGGGCTGCTCCGCCCGGCCGCCATCGCCGCCGACCCCGAGGTCGCCGACGAGATACGCCGGCGGCTCGGCGACGCCGGGATCAGAGCCACCCAGACGCGCGACCGGGACGGGCGCACGGTCGTGCTGGTCTTCGCCGACCAGGTCGAGGAAGCGCGGCGGCTCGTGCTCTGAGGCTTTCGAGCCCCGGCTCAGAAGTCGAACGTCGGCTCCGGCACGTCGGCCCGCTCGACCTCGACGCCCAGCTTGGCCAGGTCGTTGACGAAGTCGGGGTAGCCGCGGTCGATGTGGTGCACCTCGCCGACCTCGGTGACACCCTCGGCGCACAGACCGGCGATGACCAGCCCGGCCCCGGCCCGGATGTCGGTTGCCCGTACCGGCGCCCCGGACAGCCTGTCGCGCCCGTTCACGACCGCGTGGTGGCCGTCGGTGCGGATGTCGGCGCCCAGGCGCACCATCTCGTTCACGAACATGAAGCGGCCGTCGAAGATGTTCTCGGTCACGAGCGAGGAGCCCTCGGCCACCGAGGCCAGGCCCAGCGCCATCGGCAGCAGGTCGGTCGCGAACCCCGGGTAGGGCAGGGTCACCACGTCGACCGCCTTGGGACGCTCGGACATGCGTACGCGGAACTGGTTGTCGCCCGGCTCCACCGTGGCCCCCGCCGTGACCAGTTTGTCGAGCGCGAGGTCGAGAAACTCGGGCCGCACACCGTTCACCATGACGTCGCCGCGGGTCATCGCGGCCGCGAAGGCCCAGGTGCCGCCCACGATCCGGTCGCCGATGGTGCGGTGCCGCACCGGCTGCAACGACTGGACACCCTCGATGGTCAGGGTCGACGTGCCGGCGCCGTCGATCCGCGCGCCCATCGCCGTCAGCATCTCGCAGATGTCGACGATCTCGGGCTCGCGGGCCGCGTTGTCGATCTCGGTGACGCCCTTGGCCAGCACGGCCGCCATCAGCAGGTTCTCGGTGGCGCCGACACTCGGGAAGTCCAGCCAGATCTTGCTGCCGCGCAGGCCGCCGGGTGCCGAGGCGATGACAAAACCGTGCTCGCCGGAGATCTGCGCGCCCATCCGGGCCAGCCCGGAGACGTGCATGTCGAGGCCCCGCGAGCCGATCATGTCGCCGCCGGGCAGGGCGACCCGGACGTAGCCCGTCCGCGCGAGGAGCGGACCCAGCACGCAGATCGATGCCCGCAGGCGCCGGACCAGGTCGTAGTCGGCCTCGCTGCCCGGCTCGGCGGGCACGTCGATGGTCGCCTGACCGCCCTCGAGCGTCACCTGACAGCCCAGCCGGCGCAGCACCTCGGCCATGATCGCGATGTCGGTGATGCGCGGAACGTTCTCGACCACACTGCGGCCCGGCGCGAGCAGGGCCACCGCCATCAGCTTGAGCGCCGAGTTCTTCGCACCGCCGACAGTGACCTCACCGGTCAGCGACGTGCCGCCCTTCACCCTGATCACATCCACGCGGGCCATGGTATGGGCCGCCCGCACGGGCCCGCTCCGTAGGGGTCGGAATGACGGCCTGCCCGACTCCGCGGGCCGGAAGGGGATCCCTACTAGGCTCGGCTGATGGCCGTTCACCTCACCCGCATCTACACCCGTGCCGGCGACGCCGGGCAGACCCGCCTGGGCAACAACGAGGTCGCCGACAAGACCGATCCGCGCATCGTCGCGTACGCCGACACCGACGAGTGCAACGCCGCGCTGGGGGTGGCTCTGGCCCTCGGCGACCTGCCGCCCGACCTCCGCAAGGTGCTGACGGCCATCCAGAACGATCTGTTCGACGTCGGGGCCGACCTGTGCAACCCCGAGACCGAGGACCCGCCGTACCCGCCGCTGCGGATCACCGAGGAGTACGTGACCCGCCTCGAGGGCTGGTGTGACGAGTTCAACGAGAAGCTGCCCGCCCTCGACAGCTTCGTCCTGCCGGGCGGCACCGCCGGGGCGGCGCTGCTGCACGTGGCCCGCACGGTGGCGCGCCGGGCCGAGCGGTCGACATGGACGCTGCTGCGGGCCGACCCTTCGCGGACGAGCGACCTGCCCGCGAAATACCTGAACCGCCTGTCCGACCTGCTGTTCATCCTGTCCCGGACGGCCAACCCGGGCGGCGACGTGAAGTGGGTGCCGGGCGGCGGCGCGGCCTGATGCTCCACCACGTCGAGCTGTGGGTGCCGGATCTCGCCGGAGCGACCCGCCCCTGGGGCTGGCTGCTCGGCGAGCTGGGCTGGCAGCCGTACCAGGAGTGGCCGGGCGGCCGGTCCTGGCTGTGCGACGGCGTCTACCTGGTGCTGGAGCAGTCGCCGGCCCTCTCGAGTGACGTGCACGACCGGCTCGCGCCCGGGCTCAACCACGTGGCGTTCAACGCGGGCAGCCGGGCCGAGGTCGACCGTCTGACCGCCGGCGCGGCCGGCCACGGCTGGGCGCTGCTGTTCCCCGATCGTCATCCCCGCGCGGGCGGCCCCGAGTCGTACGCCGCCTACCTGGAAGACGCCTGGGGCTTCGAGGTGGAGCTGCAGAGCGGAAAACCCGGATGAGATGACGGATCTGCGCCGGGGCGGCCGGCCGGCCCGGCGCTATCCGGCGCGTTCCGGTCAGGCCGTGAGGGTGCCGTCGATGACGGTGACCGCCTGGCCGGTGAGGTGGGTGCGGTCGCCGTGCAGCGAGACCCGGACGTAGCCGCCACGGGCCGACGCCTGGTAGCCGACCAGATCGGTGCGGCCGCCCAGCTTGGCCGACCAGAACGGCGCCAGCGCGGTGTGGGCGCTGCCGGTGACGGGGTCTTCCCCGACACCGGCGGCGGCGCCGAAGAAGCGGGAGACGAAGTCGTAGTCCGCGGCCGGGTCGTCGGCCCGGGCCGTCACGATCACGCCGCGCTGCTCGTAGCCGGCCAGCGTGGCCAGGTCGGGGGTGAGCCGGCGCACCGCGGCCTCGTCGTACAGCTCGAGCAGCAGGTCGTCGGTGTTCGGGCCGGTGTGGTGGACCGAGACCGGCGTGGCGCCCAGCACGTCGAGCAGCTCGGGGTCGGCGGCCACGGGGGCCAGCGGCGCGGTCGGGAAGTCGAGCGTGAACCAGCCCTTGTCGACGGCGGTGGCGGTCAGCACGCCGCTGCGGGTGGCGAACCGCACGGTGCCGTCGACCGCCAGCACGTGGGCGGTGGCCAGCGTGGCGTGGCCGCACAGCGCCACCTCGACGGCGGGAGTGAACCAGCGCAGCGCGTAGTCGGCCTCGCCGGCGGGGTCGAGCGGGTGGACGAAGGCGGTCTCGGAGAGGTTGACCTCGGCCGCGACCGCGGCCATCCACTGCTCGTCGGGGAAGTCGGGCTGGTCGAGCACCACGACACCGGCGGGATTACCCGCGAACGGGCGGTCGGTGAAGGCGTCGACGATTCGGATGCGCATGGCTCGACGCTAGAAGAGCGCGGCCGGGGCAACGAGAGCCAATCCGCGGAGCGCGGCCGTCACTGCTCTATCGGGTCGGGCCGGATGGCCGGGCGGGGCGCGACACTGCCGGGCTGGCCGGGCGGGGCTGCCTCGAGCCACGAGAGAAAGCCGGTCACCGTGGACTCGGCCATCGCGATCTCGATCTCGTCGAGGGTGGTGGACAGGCGCAGGATCACCCAATGGCCGGGCATCGTGAGCCGTTCGGGACCCTCGGGAAGCCGTCGGCCCTCGACCACGGTCGACGAGCGGTCGAGCGTGCGCTTGGGACGGACGGCGTAGCTGAACAGACGGTGGATGCGCAGCGTGCCCCCGGCGAACTGGCCGATCGCCGTGGACCAGCCGCGGCCCGGCACGAGTTCGCTGACGCGGATCTGGAGGCGAATGGTTCCGCCGCCGGCCATGAGCAGCCGGCGGCGGAAGAAAACCAGGAACAGGAGCGCGAGCAGCGCGACGACGCAGATTCCGAAGACTTCCAGAACCCGCATCGCCGGAGTCAGCGGGACTCGGGAGTGGCGGGCGTGGCGCTCTCGGCGAGGACGGTCACACCGTCGGCGTCGATCGAGAGGAAGCCGCCCGATACGTCGTACGTGAGCTGTTCGCCGCCGGCGAGCTTCACCCGCACCTGCGACGGCTCCTTGAGCAGGCCCAGGAGCGGCGAGTGACCCGCCAGCACACCGATCTCACCCTCGGTGGTGCGCGCGACGAGCATCTCGGCCTCACCGGACCAGACGCGTTCCTCGACGGCGACGACCTTGACGGGCAGCTGGTTGGCCACGCTGTCTCCCTGTTCAGGCTGCTTCAACTATTGGGTGAAGTCTAAACGGCCCTTGTGGCCGCCGTGGTACGGGGTGTCGACTACCACATGTGATCAGCTGTTGGTGTTGATGTATTCGGGATTCCGGAAGATGAAGTTGCGGACCTGGTCCTGCCGGACGGCGGCGAAGAAATCCTTCGCGGTCGAGTCCAGCTCCTCGCCCCGGTAGCGGCCGTTGTCGATGATCGAGCTGCCGGGCAGCTTGATCAGGGTCATGTCGTCGGAGCGGACGTTCTTCAGCGCGAACCCCCAGTCGACCACCGAGTGGCCGTTGCCGTCGAAGATCAGCGCCTTGCCCGCCGCCTTGAGCACCTTGTCGAGCTTCGCCGGGTTGCTGACCACGTTCTTGCTGAGCGCCTGCTTGGCCATGGCCTTGATGAACTGCTGCTGGTGCCGCTGGCGGTCGTAGTCGCCCCGGGGCAGGCCGTAGCGCTGCCGCACGTAGTCCAGGGCCTGCCACGCCTGGAGGTGGTAGGTGCCCTTCTTGTATTCCGCCTGAGGACCGTAGTACGGGTGCGCGCACGAGTTGTCGGCGCAGCGGGACAGACGCGGGCGGGGCTTGCCGTTGGGCTGGAGGTGCTCCGACTTGACGTTCTGGTCGATCGTCATGGTGACGCCGCCCATGGCCTCGACGATCGCCTTGAAGCCGTTGAAGTTGATGATCGCGCCGGCGTCGAAGGTCGGGATGCCGGTGAGCTGACCGACCGTCTTGGCGAGCAGGTCGAAACCCTGCACCACGTCGTGCTTGCCGTTGCCGACCGCGCTGCCGTACCCCATGGCGGCGTTGATCTTGGAACGGCCGCCCTTGAAGCCGGTCTTGGCGAAGGGCGGGATGTCGACCACCAGGTCGCGCGGGATGGAGAACAGGTACGCCTGCTTCATGTCGGCCGGGACGTGGGCCACGATGATCGAGTCGGACAGCGGGGTCTGCTCGTCGCTGCGCGGGTCGATGCCGACCAGCAGGATGTTGAGCGGGCCCTTGATGTCGGAGACCTTCTGGCCGTTGCCGGCGGCGGCCGCGTCTCCGAAGAGGTTCTGCGTCTCGATGGCGCCGGCGTAGCGGGACACCAGCACCTGCTGGGCCACCAGGGTGCCCCCGGCGAGCACCATGAGGACACAGCCGAAGATCGCGCAGAGCCGCGCCCACAGCGGCGTGCGCTTCGCGGACTTGGCCACGTGCTCCCCCTTGGTCGACGAAGGCACAAGAGTAACCAGCGGAGACCGGCCCCGCCCACGGCAATCCCTACAAAACGGACAAAGTCTCGGCCGGACACAGCGAAGCCGCGCCCACCATTACGGTCGGCGCGGCTCCGGTGACGCTGAGCTGGATCAGCCCTTCATGAGCTCGTGCGCGTTGCGCTCGAGGTCCTCTAGGCCACCGCACATGAAGAAGGCCTGCTCGGGGAAGTTGTCGTACTCGCCCTCGCTGATCTTCTTGAACGCCTCGATGGTCTCCTTGAGCGGGACCGTCGAGCCGGGAACGCCGGTGAACTGCTCGGCGGCGTACGTGTTCTGGGAGAGGAAGCGCTCGATGCGGCGGGCCCGCTGCACCGTGACCTTGTCCTCTTCCGAGAGCTCGTCCATGCCGAGGATGGCGATGATGTCCTGCAGGTCCTTGTACTTCTGCAGGATGCGCTGCACCTCACGGGCGACCGCGTAGTGCTCGGCGCCGACGAACTCGGGCGCCAGGATCCGCGAGCTGGAGGCCAGCGGGTCCACCGCGGGGTAGATGCCCTTGTCGGAGATCGACCGCTCGAGGTTCGTGGTCGCGTCCAGGTGGGCGAACGTGGTGGCCGGCGCCGGGTCGGTGTAGTCGTCGGCGGGCACGTAGATCGCCTGAAGCGAGGTGATGGCCTTGCCCCGGACCGAGGTGATGCGCTCCTGCAGCTCGCCCATCTCGTCGGCCAGCGTGGGCTGGTAGCCCACGGCCGACGGCATGCGGCCGAGCAGGGTGGAGACCTCGGAACCGGCCTGGGTGAACCGGAAGATGTTGTCGATGAAGAGCAGCACCTCCTGGTTCTGGACGTCCCGGAAGTACTCCGCCATGGTCAGGGCGGACAGGGCGACCCGCAGGCGGGTGCCCGGCGGCTCGTCCATCTGGCCGAAGACGAGGGCGGTCTTGTCGAGAACGCCACCCTCCTCCATCTCCAGGATGAGGTCGTTGCCCTCACGGGTGCGCTCGCCGACGCCGGCGAACACCGAGGTGCCACCGAAGTTACGGGCCACACGGATGATCATCTCCTGGATGAGCACCGTCTTGCCCACGCCCGCGCCGCCGAACAGGCCGATCTTGCCACCGCGCACGTACGGCGCGAGCAGGTCGAGCACCTTGATGCCGGTCTCCAGCATCTCGGTCTTCGGCTCGAGGTCGGCGAACGCCGGCGGCTTGCGGTGGATCGACCAGCGCTCCTGGATGTCCAGGGTCGCCGGGTCGGCGTTGAGCACCTCGCCGAGGGCGTTGAACACGTGGCCCTTGGTCACGTCACCGACGGGCACCGAGATCGGCGAGCCGGTGTCGGAGACCTCGGCCCCACGGATCAGGCCGTCGGTCGGCTGCATCGAGATGGCGCGGACGATGTTGTCACCCAGGTGCTGGGCGACCTCCAGCGTCAGCGTCTTCGTGCCCTCGGACAGGGTCACCGAGACGTGCAGCGCGTTGAAGATGTCGGGCATGGCGTCCCGGGGGAACTCGGCGTCGACGACCGGGCCGATGACCCGGACGACGCGGCCGACACCGGTCTCCGCCTTGGTGGGCTCAGCTACAGCAGTCATCACGTATCACTTCCTGCCGAGGACAGCGCCTCGACGCCGCCAACGATCTCACTGATTTCCTGGGTGATCGCGGCCTGTCGCGCGGAGTTCATCTCGCGCGTGTACCGCTTGAGCAGGTCGTCCGCGTTGTCGGACGCGCTCTTCATCGCCCGCCGGCGCGACGCCGACTCGCTCGCCGCCGAGGACAGCAACGCCGCGTAGATCCGCGTGTTGAGGTACTTCGGCAGCAGCGCGTCGAGCAGCTCGTCGGCGTCCGGCTCGAACTCGTACGCCGAACGCAGCCCGGGCTCGACCTCGCGCTCCTCGACCTGCATCGGCGCCAGGAAGTGCGCCTCGGCGCTCTGCGTCATCAGCGACTTGAACTGCGTGCTGACGATGTGCAGCTCGTCGACGCCCTGGATGCCGTCCGGGCCGTACGTCGTGTCGGTGTCGTCCGCGCCGGCGACGAACGCCTCCAGCAGGGCCTCGCCGATCGTCTTGGCGTCGGAGAACGCCGGACGCTCGGAGAAGCCCGTCCAGCTGGCCTCGATCGGCCGGTTGCGGAACCGGTAGTAGCCGACGCCCTTGCGGCCGACGACGTAGAGGACCGGCTCCTTGCCGTCCGCCTTGAGCCGCTCGATCAGCTGCTCGGCGGTGCGGATGGCGTTGGCGTTGTAGGCGCCGGCCAGGCCGCGGTCGCTGGTGATGAGCAGGACACCCGCCCGCCGGACCCGCTCACGCGGGACCAGCAGGGCGTTGTCGATCGACGCGTTGGACGCCAGGGCGGTCAGGACCTGGGTGATCGCCTCGGCGTACGGCTTGGAGGCGTTGACCCGCTCCTGCGCCTTGGCGATGCGGCTGGTTGCCACCAGCTCCTGCGCCTTCGCGATCTTCTTGGTCGACTTGACGGTGCGGATGCGCCGTCGGAGCGCCTGTACCTGACCGGCCATGACTACTTGTCTTCCGTCGAGCGGGGAACCTCGCGGGTCACCGTCTCACGCGTCTGGCGGCCCTCTTCGAGCGGCTCGGCCGGGTCCTCGTTGACCGAGGAGCCGGTCTCGCCGCGCTTGAAGAGCTCCTTGAACTCGGTCACGCCGCTCTTCAGGTTCTCCACGTCGTCGTCCGACAGCAGACCGGTCGAGTCGATCGCGGTGTAGGTGTCGCTGCGGTGCCGCTTGATCCAGCCCAGGAAGTCCTGCTCGAAGCGGCGCACGTCGCCGACCGGGATGTCGTCGAGCTGGCCGGTGGTGCCGGCCCAGATCACGATGACCTCGTCGACCACCGAGTACGGCGAGTACTGCGGCTGCTTGAGCAGCTCGACCAGGCGGACGCCCTTCTCGAGCTGGGCCCGCGACGCGCGGTCCAGGTCGGAGGCGAAGGCCGAGAAGGCCTCCAGCTCACGGAACTGGGCCAGGTCGAGGCGGAGGCGGCCGGAGACCGAACGCATGGCCTTGACCTGCGCCGAGCCGCCCACCCGGGACACCGAGGTGCCGACGTTGATCGCCGGACGGACACCCGAGGCGAACAGGTCGGTCTCCAGGAAGATCTGGCCGTCGGTGATCGAGATGACGTTCGTCGGGATGTAGGCCGAGATGTCGTTGGCCTTCGTCTCGATGATCGGCAGACCGGTCATCGAGCCCGCACCGAGCTCGTCGGAGAGCTTGGCGCAACGCTCGAGCAGACGGGAGTGCAGGTAGAAGACGTCACCCGGGTAGGCCTCACGACCCGGCGGGCGGCGCAGCAGCAGCGAGACCGCGCGGTACGCCTCGGCCTGCTTGGTCAGGTCGTCGAAGACGATCAGGACGTGCTTGCCGTTGTACATCCAGTGCTGTCCGATGGACGAGCCGGTGTACGGGGCGATGTACTTGAAGCCGGCCGGGTCGGACGCCGGAGCCGCGACGATCGTCGTGTACTCCAGGGCGCCGTTCGCCTCGAGCGTGCCGCGGATCGAGGCGATGGTGGTCGCCTTCTGGCCGATCGCGACGTAGATGCAGCGGACCTGCTTGTCCGGGTCGCCGGACTCCCAGTTGGCGCGCTGGTTGATGATCGTGTCGATCGCGACCGTGGTCTTGCCGGTCTTGCGGTCGCCGATGATCAGCTGGCGCTGGCCACGGCCGATCGGCGTCATGGCGTCGATCGCCTTGATGCCGGTCTGCAGCGGCTGCTTCACCGGCTGGCGGTTCATCACGTTGGGCGCCTGGAGCTCGAGCTCGCGGAACCCCTCGTTGACGATCTCGCCCCGGTCGTCGATCGGCCGGCCCAGCGGGTCGACCACGCGACCCAGGAAGGCGTCGCCGACCGGGACCGAGAGGACGCGGCCGGTGCGCTTGACCGGCTGACCCTCCTCGATGCCGGTGAAGTCACCGAGGACCACGACGCCGATTTCCCGGACGTCGAGGTTCAGGGCGACGCCCAGCGTGCCGTCCTGGAACTCGAGCAGTTCGTTCGCCATCGCCGAGGGCAGGCCCTCGACGTGCGCGATGCCGTCGCCCGCATCGGAGACGATACCGACCTCTTCGCGGGTGACCTCATGCGTAGCGGACGAGACGTAGCGCTCTAGCGCCCCCCGGATCTCGTCCGAGGAGATGGTCAGCTCGGCCATCCTCTGCCTTCTCTGTCTAGCTCGGGACGTTGCCGCCACCGAGGGGCCTGCTCAACCGGGATGCTTCCGCGACCGGCCGAGGGAGAAAAACTACTTCGCGAATGCCTGCCTGGCGGCGTTGAGCCGACGCAGGATCGTGCCGTCGTAGAGGTCGGAGCCGACCTGGACACTGACGCCGCCGATGATCGCGGGATCGACGTCGACCTTCAGCGAGACCGCCCGACCGTAGATTTCGGACAACTTGGCAGCCAGCGCCTGCTCGTCGGCGTCGGTGAGCGGCTTGGCGACCGTCACGTACGCGACCTCACGGTCGCGCTTCGCGGCGGTCAGCTCGACCAGCCGGGTCAACGACGCCTCGAAGCCACGACCACCGAAGCCCTCGAGAGCGATCTCGGCGAGCCGCGCCGTGGCCGGCTGGGCCTTGCCCTTGAGCAAGTCCGCCACCAGCTTAACCCGGCGTTCGATCGGCGCACCTGGATCACTCAGCGTGACGGCGAGCTGGGAGTTGCCGGAGACGATCTGCCCGAAGCGGAACAGCTCGTCCTCGAGTTCGGCCAGCTTGCCGTCCTTGTCGGCGGCCTCGAGCACGGCGTCCGCGCCGAGCCGCTCCGTGCTGTCGAGCAGCTCGGCCGGCCGGGAGAACCGGCCCGCCACGAGGGTCTCCAGCGTGTCGAGCACGACCTGTGCGACCTTGCCCGACAGCAGCGAGCGGACCAGCGCGGCCCGGTCGGCGCCGGAGCGCGACGGGTCGGTCAGCGCCCGACGGAGCCGGGGCTGCGCCCGCAGCAGGCCGGCTACCGACAGGATCTCGTCCGCGGCCGTCGCAACCTGCGCGGACGTGGCCGTGGCCGTGCCGGCCGCGAACTTCGCGGACGCCTCGGCCGTGGCCTGCCGGCTGACGCTGGACGCCATCAGCGCCGCCCGCCCGCCGAGCCGGCCGGGCCGAGCTCGCTGATGAACCGCTCCACGGTGCCCCGGCTGCGCGCCTCGTCGGCGAGGCTCTCCCCGACAATCTTGCTGGCCAGGTCGACCGCGAGCGATCCGACCTCGGAACGGAGCTCACGTACGATGCTCTCGCGCTGCGCGGCGAGCTGCGCCTGTCCGGCCCCGATGATCCGGTCCGACTCCTCACGGGCCTTGGCCAGAATGTCCTGGCGGATGCCCTCGGCGTCTGCCCGGGCCTCGTCCCGGATGCGCGCCGCCTCGGTCCGAGCCTCCGCAAGCTGCGCGCGGTACTGCTCCAGCAGTTCGTTGGCCTCGGCTTGAGCGGCTTCCGCCCTCTTGATGCCGCCCTCGATCGCCTCCACCCGCGCCTGGAAGATCTGCTCCATACGCGGATAGACGAACTTGCCCAGAATGAACAGGATCACGCCGAAGGCGATGAGACCGACGATGATCTCGGCCAGCGGCGGGATCAGGATGTGGCTACCGCCACCCTCTTCCGCTGCTATCTTCATGACTTCTCCCTTCGCCGCTGACCGGCCGTGAGACTACGGGCGGCAGGTCAAATAGCGAACGCGAGCACCAGGCCCAGCAGGGCGAGCGCCTCGATCACGGCGAAGCCCATGAACATGTAGACACGGGTCAGGCTGGCCGTCTCCGGCTGACGGGCCGTGGCCTGGATGTAGGCGGCGAACACCAGACCCACACCGATACCCGGGCCCAGCGCGGCGATGCCGTAGCCGATGACGTTGAGCGAGCCTTCCATTGGTTCCTCCTGCGTTGAACGCGTGACTGTCACGCGCACGTTTAGGTGAGATAAATATTCACTTGTCGAAACGATGGGGCCGTGGCCGGTACGCCGGCCCGGAGCTGGGGATCAGTGCTCCTCGGAGACTGAACTCTGCAGATAGGTCGCCGTGAGCAGGGTGAAGACATAGGCCTGCAGGATCAGGATGAACAGTTCGAAGAGCGTCATCACGATCGCCATCGCCCAACTGCCGAACGCGGTCACCTTGAGGCCGAGACCACCGGCCTGCCAGAGCGCCACGCCACCGAGCGTGAAGACGAGAAGGATCATGTGGCCGGCGAACATGTTGGCGAACAGACGGATCGCCAACGTGGCCGGCCGCAGGAGCGCCACCTGGAAGAACTCGATCGGCACCAGGATTGGCTGCACCCAGCCCGGCGCGCCGGGGACCCAGATGCTGTCCTTGATGTAGCGGCCCACGCCCTTCTTGCGGACACCCACGATGATGTACAGCACGTAGGTGGAGAGAGCGAGCACGATCGGGAACGCGATGTGCGAGTTCGGGGAGATCTGAGCGAACGGGACGATGCCCCAGAAGTTGTTCAACAGGATGAACACGAAGAGGGTGGTCAGATACGGCGCGAAGCGCACACCCTGCGCGCCGATAATGTCCTTGGCGATGTTGTCACGGACCAGGCCGTAGACGCTCTCGGCCATCCACTGACCCTTGGTCGGAACGATCTGCGGCTTCCGGTAGGCCACCAGGAACAAGACGATCAGGATAGCCACGCTCAGCCAGACCAGCAGGGTGATCTTGGTGAAGGCGGTCTCCCAGATCGTGCCCTCGAGACCCGGGATCAGGCTGCCGTAGTCGAAGCTCTCCACGCCAGGCGGGAACTCCGCGGCGAGTACCTGCGGCGACTCACTCAACTTGCAACCTCCGTCGGTCGGGCCGTGTGGTTCAGGCGCCCAGCCTCTTAACGATCAGGTACACACCGGCGGCTCCACCGCCGATCAGGCCGATCAACAGCCCGAAGCGAGGAAGATCTAGCCAGCTGTCGACCAGCCAACCGATGCCACCCCAAACGGTCATACCGCCCAGCAGATAACCGACAGCCGTCCAGCCCGCATCAGCACCTTGCGGCGGTCCAGGGGGTTCGGGCTTGTGGTCACCAGCCATGTCGCGAGCAACCTATCAGCCGCTCAATGGCGGGTAGGAGTCACCCCCCGCACAACCTCGTCGTGCGGTGCCGAGTGAACTGTCGCCGAATGCCAGAGAACATACGCCCCTATGCCGAACAACGAAACCGACTCGCTCGGCGGGGGCTGAATCGGACCCGAACGGGGTCAGATCCGGTCAGGGTCAGATCCGGTCAGGGTCAGATCTGGTCGCGTCGCTCGTCGGCGTTCCGTGCCGCGCCGTCCACCACACCTGGGCGCCGACCCAGCAGACAACCGCGGCAACCATCGCCACAGCCAGCGGTCGCTGCCCCGCCCAGCCGTCCCCGGGCGCCGCGAGGAGCGCCATGCCGAACAGCGAGAACTTGAACAGATAGGTGCCCAGCCCGACACTGAACACAAGTTTCGGGCTCACCGAGTCGGCCCAGGCGACCGCCAGATCACTGAGCAGGTAGCTGCTGACGACCACGAGCACGCCGGCGGCGGCGCCGAGAGCGCCGGCCGATCCAGCCATTGCGGCGCCGGCGACGACCGTGAGCGCCAGAACCATCCCGGTCACCGCCAGCGTTGTGCGCAAGTGCCCCAGCCGGCCCGCGATCGGACCGGGCGCTCGTGCCGCCTCTTGGTCGGCAGCCACCGCACACCTCCTCGACGCCGCACGCCGGCCTCCGGAGCGGGGCCGTTCGTGCCCGACTCTACCGCCGGATCTGGCGGGCACCTCCCGCATGCCGTCCCGAGGAGCGCCGCACCTTGACGAGAGATCGGTCTCCTTCGGCTTCCTTGCGTCCGTTCTGTGGTCGACTTGAGGCGGGCGGTGACTTCCGCCTAGATTGCCTACAAAGTTCCTGCGGGGGGAGTACCTCGACAGTCCGCTCCGGTCAGTACGGATTCCTGATGGGTCCTCGGACGGGCGCTCGCCCAACACGGCGGGTGAGGGAGACCTCGGACGATGATGCGTTCGAGGAGTTTCTTTGCACTCACAGACGATTCTTGCCGCAGAGCTGGAGTCCATCGGCTCGCCGATCCTCTGGGTCGTCACCGTGGGGCTCGTCGTGCTTCTGCTGGCGGCGGACTTTGTCATCACCCGGCGTCCGCACGATGTGCCGATGCGCGAAGCGGTCGGCTGGACCGTTTTCTACCTCGCCCTTCCCGTCGTGTTCGGCCTCATCCTCTGGTGGCTTTACGGAAGCACCGTGTCGGTCGAGTTCTTCACCGGCTGGATCGTCGAGAAATCGCTGTCGGTCGACAACCTCTTCGTGTTCATGCTCCTGTTGGCCGCCTTCGCGGTCCCCCCACCGCTGGCGCAGCGCGTCCTGCTCTTCGGCATCGCGGGCGCCCTCGTTCTGAGGGCGATCTTCATCGCTGCCGGCGCTGCAGTGATCAGCGCCGGCAGCTGGGCGTTCGTCCTGTTCGGTGCGGTCCTGCTGCTGACGGCGGTCAAGGTGCTTCGCGAGGCCGCCTCGGACGAGGAAAAGTCGATCGACATCGACCAGATGCGCAGCGTCCGGATCCTGCGCCGGCTGATGCCGGTCACCAGTCGCTACCACGGTGCGCGGCTGACCGTGCAGGAAGCCGGCCGGCGCACGCTCACCCCGATGGCCCTGGTAGTGGTCGCCGTCTTCATGACCGACATCGTCTTCGCGGTCGACTCGGTGCCGGCCGTCTACGGCGTCACCAGCGATCCGTACATCGTCTTCGCGACCAACGTCTTCGCCCTGCTGGGACTCCGCGCGCTGTACTTCGTGCTGCACAACGCCTTGGGGAAGCTACGGCACCTGGACTATGGGCTGGGTGTGATCCTGGCCTTCATCGGCGTGAAGCTGGTGCTGCACTGGGCGCACGACGTCTGGACCTGGCTGCCGGAGATCCCGACGCCGTTCTCCCTGGGGGTCATCGTCGTCGTCCTCACGACCGTAACCGCGACCAGCCTGCTGGCCAACCGCCGCGACGAGAGGCGGGCCACCCGCACCGCCGAGCCGGATCCGGTGCGCAACCCGCGCTAGCACCCGACCCGCGGGCTCAGACGTGCAATGGATAGGGCGGGAACTCCGCCACCAGTGCGTGCACGTCGCGCTTGAGATCCTCGAGGGCGTCCGCTCCGTCCCGCGTGCCGGGATCGGCGCAGGCTGCAGCGGCGATCAGACCGGCGATCCGGCGCATCTGGTCCGTCCCCATGCCCTGGGTGGTGACGGACGGGGTGCCGATCCGGATTCCTGAGGTGACCGCCGGTTTCGCCGGGTCGTACGGGACGGCGTTGCGGTTCACCATGATGCCGGCGCGGGCGCAGCGGACCTCGGCGTCGTGGCCGGTCACTCCGAACCCCCGCAGGTCGAGCAGCACCAGATGGGAGTCGGTGCCACCGGCCACCGGGCGCATTCCCTCCTCGGCCAGCGCCCGGGCGAGTTCCCGGGCGTTTTCCACGGCTTGGCTCGCGTAGCTGCTGAACTGCGGAGAGGCCGCTTCCCGCAGGGCCACCGCCTTGGCCGCGATGACGTGCATCATCGGGCCGCCCTGGGTGAACGGGAACACTGCCTTGTCGACGCGCTGGGCCAGCTCCCCCCGGCACAGGATCATGCCGCCCCGCGGCCCGCGCAGGGCCTTGTGGGTGGTGCAGGTCACCACGTCGGCGTGCGGCACCGGCGACGGGACGGCACGCCCGGCCACCAGACCGATGATGTGCGCGGCGTCGACCATCAGATAGGCGCCCACCTCGTCGGCGATCTCGCGGAACCGGACGAAGTCGATCAGTCGGGGGTAGGCGGTCGCGCCGCAGATGATGAGCTTGGGCCGATGGGCGAGCGCGAGGTCGCGGACCTCGTCGTAGTCGATCTGCTCGGTGTCGGCGGTGACCCGGTAGCCGATGGGGTGGAACCACTTGCCGCTGAAGTTGACCCGGCTGCCGTGCGTCAGGTGCCCGCCGTGCGACAGCTCCATGGCCAGCACCGGGTCGCCGGGCTCGGCCAGGGCCGCGTACGCGGCCAGATTGGCCGCCGCCCCGGAGTGCGGCTGGACGTTGACGTGCTCGGCGCCGAACAGCTCGCGGGCCCGCTCCACGGCCAGTCGCTCGGCGTGGTCGGCCTCGGCGCAGCCGCCGTAGTACCGCTCGCCCGGGTAGCCCTCGGCATACTTGTTGGCCAGGGTCGAGCCGAGCGCGGCCAGCACGGCGGTCGAGGTGAAGTTCTCGCCGGCGATGAGCTGGAGCCCGCTCCGCTGACGTTCCACCTCGGCCAGCAGGACGTGGGCGATCTCCGGATCGCCGCGCTCGAGCGCGGCGAAATCCGGCCCCCAGAAGGTTCCCACGTGCCCTCCCCGAGTAGGCAACGTCGCCGGATTCGAGCATATGGCTTAACCAGGCCCTTCCGAGGGCACAGTCTGCGTTTATGCGGTGCTTGGTGACCGGTGCGACCGGATACATCGGCGGGCGGCTCGCGCCCCGCCTGCTCGAGGCCGGCCACGACGTGCGGTGTCTGACCCGAGGCGTGGGGCGGCTGCGCGACGTCCCCTGGGCGTCCCGGGTCGAGGTGGCCGAGGGCGACCTGAATCAGGCCGAGACGCTCACGGCGGCCCTGGAGGGCATCGACGTGGCGTACTTCCTGGTCCATTCGCTGGGCCGGAAGGACTTCGAGACGCTGGACCGGCAGGCTGCGGAGAACTTCGCCCGGGCGGCCAAGGCGGCCGGGGTCTCGCGGATCGTCTATCTCGGCGGCCCCGAGCCACCGGAGGAGGAGAGACCGTCGCCGCACCTGCGGTCCCGGGCCGACGTGGCTCGGATCCTGCTGGCCAGCGGAGTGCCGACGGCCGTGCTGCGGGCGCCCGTGATCATCGGCTCCGGGTCGGCGTCGTTCGAGATGCTGCGCTATCTGACCGAGCGCCTGCCGGTCATGGTCACCCCGCGCTGGGTGAGCAACCGGATCCAGCCGATCGCCGTCCGCGACGTGCTGCGCTACCTGATCGCCGCGGCCGACCTGCCGCCCGAGGTCAACCGCGGCTTCGACGTGGGTGGGCACGACGTTCTCACGTACGCCGAGATGATGCAGGGGTACGCCCACGTGGCCGGGCTGCGGAAGCGGGTGATCGTGCCGCTGCGCCCGCTGAGCCCGTGGCTGTCGGCCCACTGGGTCGGCCTGGTCACCCCGGTGCCCAACGCGATCGCCCGGCCGCTGGTGGCGAGCCTGATCCACGAGGCGGTGGCGCACGAGGACGACATCCGGCAGTACTCCCCCGACGAGCCGCTCGGCTTCGAGCAGGCGGTCCGGGTCGCGCTCGGCAAGATCCGCGACGCCAACGTCGAGACCCGGTGGTCGAACGCGGCCGGCGGGGACGCCGCCGCCGAGCCGCTGCCGTCGGACCCCGACTGGTCGGGCGGCAGCATCTACGTCGACGAGCGCACGCGCGAGGTGAAGGCGCCGGTGGAGGCGCTGTGGCGGGTCATCGAGGGCGTCGGCGGCGACAACGGCTGGTACTCGTTCCCGCTGGCCTGGTCGGTCCGCGGCTGGCTGGACCGGCTGGTCGGCGGCGTCGGGCTGCGCCGCGGCCGGCGCGACCGCGAGCACCTGCGGGTGGGTGAGGCGCTGGACTGGTGGCGGGTCGAGGAGATCGAGCCGGGGAAGGTGCTGCGGCTGCGGGCCGAAATGCGGGTGCCGGGACGGGCCTGGCTCGAGATGTCCGCGGCGCCGGACGGCAACGGCGGCAGCGTCTACCGCCAGCGGGCCATCTTCCTGCCGCGGGGGCTGGCCGGTCACGCGTACTGGGCCTCGGTCCTGCCCTTCCACGGCTTCATCTTCAGCGGGATGGCCCGCAACATCGCGCGGGGCGCCGAGACCCGTCCGACCGGCTCCGGAACGACGGAGGGCCTGCCCGCTACTTAGCGGCGGCCCGCCCGAGGCGGTCGCGCACGGCCAGCCAGTCCTCGGTCCGCGGCGGCTCCTGCACCAGGATCGTCGTCACCCCGGCGTCGTCCAGGCGGTGCAGGGCCGCGTAGAGGTCGGCTGCGTACTCGCGGGGGTCGGCGGAGAGGATCTCGGCCCCCTCGACGCCGGCCGTCTCGTACGTGAGGACGCCGACGGACTCGTCCCGGTCGGCCGCCCGCACATCCTCGATCAGCGTCAGCGTGGCCCGGGGCGCGTAGTGACGGCGGCTCATGCCGGGCGACGGGCGGGCGTCGCCGTCGGACGGCCCGTCGTCGGGCAGGATGACCGGCCCGGCCACGTCCCGCAGTTCGCGCAGCGGGATCGCGCCCGGCCGCAGCAGCCTCGGCCGGCCACCGGTCACGTCGATCACGGTGGACTCGATGCCCCACGACGCCGGGCCCCCGTCGAGCACCAGCGGCACGTCGGGCAGGCTGCGCAGCACGTGCTCGGCCGTGGTCGGCGAGATGCCCTCGGAACGGTTGGCGCTGGGCGCGGCCAGCGCGAGCCCGGATTCTTCCAGCAGCCGCAGGGCCACCTCGTGGTCCGGGATGCGGACGGCGATCGTGTTGTTGCTCGCGCCGACCCCGGCCAGGTGGCGGGCCCGCGGCAGCACCAGCGTGAGCGGGCCGGGCCAGAACTCCGCGGCCAGCTCGTTGGCCTCGACCGGCCACGACTCGGCCAGCTCGCGGGCGGCCTCGACGTTCGCCACGTGCACGATCAACGGGTTCCAGGACGGCCGGTTCTTGAGCCGGTAGATCTCGCCGACCGCCTTCTCGGAGAAGGCGTTCGCACCCAGGCCGTACACGGTCTCGGTGGGGAAGGCGACCACCGATTCGGCCCGCAGCACCTCGACCGCCCGCCGATAGCCCTCGGCGTCGGGCCGGACGATCGTCACGGCAGCAGCAGCACGGCGAACGGGACCGTGGTGTCCTCGATCTCGTCGCCGATGCGCTGGAACGTCGCGTCGCCCCGGCCCCACGGGTCGTCGAGGTCGTCGCCCGGTCGTGGGCTGTCGTCGCCGCGCAGCACCTTGACGGCCTCGACGATGGCCACGCCGCGGGCGTGCACCGCGTCGGGCTTCGGCTCGGCCGGGGGCAGCGCGCTCGCGTCGATCGCGCCCAGCAGCCGCCCGAATTCGCCGGTGACGAACGTGCGCCCGGCCGCGTCGGGGCGCAGCGCGACCACGTAGTCGTACTGATCGGCGGTGGCCGTGAGAATCAGGTGGGCCTCGTCGATGAAGTCGCCGCGCAGCTTGCGGGCAGCGAAGCCGCTGTCGGCGCCGCCGCGGGCCAGCACCTGACGGGCGGCGGGGGGATTCATCTCTTCCCCCTCGTGCCAGCCGCCGGTGCCGGCGCTGACGCTGCGCACCAGCTGATCGCCCTGCTCGCCGACGCGGTCGCGGACCGCGCGGGCCAGCAGGCGTTCGGCCATCGGGGACCGGCAGATGTTGCCCATGCAGATGTGCAGGACGGTGAAGGGCGCCACCTCAGGCCTCCGGCGCCAGCAGCTCGGGCACGACGTCGCGCAGCTTCTCGATGGGGATCGCGCCCGCCCGCAGCACCTGCGGCGCCTCGCCGCTGACGTCGACGATGGTGCTCGGCGCCGGGTCGTGCGCCTCGCCCGCCTCGAGATAGACGCGGACCGCGTACTCGAGCTGTTCGCGGGCCGCCTCGGCGGTGCCCGGCGCGGGCTGCCCAGTCTTGTTGGCCGTGGTGACCGCCATCGGGCCGACGGCGCGCAGCACCTCGAGCGCGACCGGGTGCAGCGGCATGCGGACGGCGATGCGGCCGCCGGTCTCGCCCAGGTCCCACTGAAGGCTGGGCGAATGCTCCACGTAGAGGGTCAGCGCGCCCGGCCAGAACGCGTCGGCCAGCTCGCGGGCGGCCTTGGGCAGCGAGTAGACCAAACCGTCGAGCGTGTGGCGGGAACCGACCAGCACGGGCGGCGGGACGAAGTTGGTGACGCTTCGCGCATGGTGGAGCGCGGTGATCGCATGCGGGGTGAACGCGTCGGCGCCCACGCCGTACACCGTGTCGGTCGGCATGACGACCAGCTCACCGCTCTTGACCGCTTCGACGGCGGCGGCGATGCCGCGATCCCTGTCCGCGGTGGTACGGCAGTCATAGAGCATCACACCGTGCAGTCTGCCATGCGATCGAGCGCATCGATCAGGTGCGCCGGGCCGTCGCGTAGCGCGGCCGCCCGGTGAGGTCGTCGTGGGCCGTCACCGCGGTGAACCGGCCGTCTGCCCGCAGCAGTTCCGGGACCGCCTCGCCGTGCACGTCGTCATGCTCGATGCCGACCACGCCACCCGGCCTGAGCAGGGCCGCGGCCAGCGCGATGACCGGCCGGACGACCTCCAGCCCGTCGGGCCCGCCGAAGACCGCCTCGGCCGGATCGTGCTCGGCCACCTCGGGCGGCACGGCGGTGCCGTCGGGGACGTAGGGCGGATTGCACAGCACCACGTCCACCCGGCCGCGCAGCCCGGCGAGCAGGCCGGGGTCCGTCACGTCGCCCGGCAGCACCTCGACGGCCGGGTACGGCTCGGCGTTGCGGCGCAGCCAGGCGAGGGCGGCCGGGGAGCGTTCGACCGCGACGACCCGGCCCGGCCCGGCCTCGTCGGCCACCGCGAGCGCGATCGCCCCCGAGCCGCTGCACAGGTCGACCACGGTCGCGCCGGGCCGGGTGTGCTCGATCGCCCAGCCGGCGAGAAGCTCCGTCTCGGGTCGTGGGACGAAGACGCCGTCGCCGACCTGAAGTTCGAGATGCCGGAAGGCGGCCGTGCCGAGCAGATGTTGGAGCGGGATCCGCTTCACCCGCTCGGCCACCAGGGCCGTGAACCGGCTCAGCTCCTCGGGGCGCAACGAGTCCACGAGCAACAACCGCCCACGTGGAATGCCCAGCACATGCGCGGCGAGCACCTCGGCATCGACCCGCGGCGATGCAACTCCGGCCGCGGCGAGATCGGCCACGGCGCTCGCCAGCGCCCGGCTCAGCGGCGTCCGCTCCCAAGATCGGGAGATGTTTTCCAAGTCCGACACGGCATAATCTTCCCCACGTCACGTGCGACGCCGACCGGCCGGGTCGGCGACCTGACGCGCGGCACCGTGGGAGGCGCCTGGTGAGTTGGTTGGACCGACTCGCGGAAAACGTCGACGAGCTGCGCCGGGCCGGCGGGCTCCAGCAGAACGGCCGGTCGGCCGAGGCGCTGCCCATCCTCGACGGTGTGCTGGCCGCCGCGACCGACCCCACCACCCGGGCCTACGCGCTGGTCCAGCGCTTCGGGGCCCTCATAAACCTGGGCCGCATAGCCGATTTCGCGGCCGCGATGACCACTGCGGAGAATGCCGTCCGCGAGATCCCCGACCCCTACCTGCGCGGCCAGATGCACGCGTTCGCGGCGCTCGGCGCCCACCTCGAGCGCAATCTGGACCGTGGCGTGACCCACCTGGTGCAGGCCTCCCGCGCGCTCGCGGCGGTACGGGAGAACGACTCCGAGACCGCCTGGGGCTGGCACGACCTGGCCATGGCGTACTCCTATCTCGGCTTTCACGGTCACGCGCTGACCGCGATCGAGCAGGCCCGGCAGGTCGGCGTCGCGGTCGGGCTCGCGCCCGAGATCTTCGCGGCGCCCGGCATCCGGCTGCGCAACGCGGTCTCGCTCGACCACCAGGGCGACACCGACGGCTGCCTGCGGGTGCTGCGCGACATCGAGGCCGAGCTGGCCCGCTACGTGTCGATCGGCGCCGATCAGTTGCGTCCCGGCAGCCGCGCCGCCTACGGCTACTCGCTGGCCCGCCGGGCCGCACTGGGTGAAGAGACCGGCGCCGACGCGGCCAAGTGGCTCACCGGCGGCGGCGACAGCATCCGCACCCGCGACCTGCGCCACCTGGGGAACGTCTGCCTCACGCTGGCCACCGGCCGGCCCGGGCCCGCACTGTCCATGCTCGACTCGGTGCCGGTCTCGGCCGAGATCCTGGGCGCCGCCGAGCCGGCCCGGTTGCGCAGCATCTGCCACGCGGCCGCGGGCGACCATGCCGCCGCCCACGCCGCCGACCGCTACGCGTTCCGCCTCGCCGCCCAGCGCATCGACCGGCTGCGCGACGGTTACCTCGACGGCGTCGCGGCCCGGCTCGACGCGCAGGAGACGCAGCGCGACGGCGGCCGCTACGGCGACGAGACGCTCACCGACCCGCTGACCGGCCTGCCCAACCGCCGTCAGCTCGAACGCTACGTGGCCACCATGCTGGCCCGGGGCGAGCGGGCGGCGATCGGCGTCTGCGACCTGGTCGGTTTCACCGAGGTCAACGCCCGGCACGGCCGGCACTGCGGCGACCTGGTGCTCCAGCGCATAGCCGGGGTGCTGAGCCGGGTGATGCGCCGGGGCGACTTCGTGGCCCGGTTCGCGGGCGACGAGTTCGTGGTGGTGCTGCCGGGGGCGGGCACGACCCAGGCGGCCGAGGTCTCGCGCCGCATCGCCGCCGCCGCCAACGCCGAGAACTGGCAGATCCTGGTGCCGGGCACGCCGATAAGCCTGGCTGCGGGCTGGTCCGAGGTGGGCGCCAACGGGCGTACGCTGAGTGCGGCCCTCGCCGCCGCGGCGGCCAACAGGCTGCCCAGCCGGCCCCTCAGCGAAATGACCTGACCGTTGCCATGAGCACCATCGAGCTCGGTGAACTGCCCACGGCCGACGACGACCGCGGGGCGCCCACCGGCTCGGCCCGGCTCGACCGCCGGCTCGTCCGCCAGATCGCTCTCGCCGTGGCCGTGATGCTGTGTGCGGTGAGTCTGACCGGTTCCGAGGTGCCCCGGGCGCACGGTCTGCGTCCGGTGTGGAGTGTGCCGATCGGCGAGGCCCAGGGCACGGCGCTGAGCCGCGACACGCTCTTCGTCTACCGCACCGCCAATTCCACCACCACCATCGCCGCTCACGAGCTGGCCACCGGCGCGGTCCGCTGGCAGCGCACGATCAACGGCGCGATCGGCTACGTGCAGCCCGCCGACGCGGCCGGCATGCTGCTCATCCCCACCGACGGCCAGCTGGTCAAACTGCCGTCGGCCAACGACGGGTCGGCCTTCCACGCCGAGGTGCACGGTGCGACGATCGCCCTGTCGGTGGCCACCGGCGAAGAGTTGTGGCGCACCACCGGTGAGCCCTACACCGTGGCCGGCGACACCGCTCTGATGACGGAGTTCAGCACGGGAGCGGTCCTGCGGGGGCTGCGGCTGATCCGGCTCGGCGACAGCTCCACGGTCTGGAGCCGCGACACCACGGGCGTCCGCAGTTACCTCTCGCTGCCGATGAACGACCGGCCCGACAAGGTCGTCACGGCCACCGACGCCGGTCAGATCAAGATCTACTCGTACGCCTCGGGCACGCTGCTCAGCTCGGCGACGATCCCCTGGGTCGCCTCGCGCCCGGAGGAGGGCTACTTCAACGACCTCACCGGCACCGCCGATGTCCTGGTGGTCAACCGGTCGCAGGCCCAGCAGTTCGACATGACCATCTACCGCACCGACACGATGGCCGAGCTGTGGCGGGCCTCGGAAACCGACGGGTACGCGTTCGCGTGCGGCACCGCGCTCTGCCTCAGCCAGGGCGAGGCCGTGGTTGCCTACGACCCGGCCACCGGCGCCCGGCGCTGGCGGCTGGACGGCGTCGTCACCGCCTGGCAGCTCAGTGCCGACCGGGTGGTCACCGGTGCGGGCGCCGACATCGGGCCGATGCAACTCGTCGACTCCGGCACCGGGAAGGTGGTCGGCGAACCGGTCGAGGGCAGCCTGGCCTCCGACGAGACGGCCGGCGACGGGGCAGGCCGTTCCGTCTTCGTGCTGCGCCCGACGACGGCGCCGGAGGGTCGCACCGCGGTCACCCGATGGGACCTCGACACCGGCCGGCAGTGGCTGCTGGGTTCGATCGCGCCCGTGGCCGGGCCGCCGTGCTCGGTGCGGCCCGGCTATCTGGCCTGCAACCGGGGCGACAGCTTCGAGGTCATCGCGGTCGGGTGACTCAGGGACGCCGGCCGATCTCGGACCCGCCGGCCAGGCGGGCCGCCCGGTCGGCCTCGGCCAGCGCGTCCAGCACGGCGTCGAGTTCGCCGCCGAGCACCAGGTCGAGGTTGTAGGCGGTGTAGCCGATGCGGTGGTCGGTGATCCGGTTCTGCGGGAAGTTGTACGTGCGGATCCGCTCCGAGCGGTCGACCGTGCGCACCTGGGCCTTGCGCGAGTCGGAGGCCGCCGCGTCCGCCTCCTCCTGAGCGATCGCCAGCAGCCGGGAGCGCAGGATGCGCATCGCCGACTCCTTGTTCTGCAGCTGGCTCTTCTCGTTCTGGCAGCTCACCACGGTGCCGGTGGGCAGATGCGTGATGCGCACGGCCGAGTCGGTCGTGTTGACCGACTGGCCGCCCGGCCCGGATGAGCGGAAGACGTCGATCCGCAGGTCGTTGGGCGCGATCTCGACCTCGACGTCCTCGGCCTCGGGCAGCACCAGCACGCCCGCCGCCGAGGTGTGGATGCGGCCCTGCGACTCGGTGACCGGGACGCGCTGCACCCGGTGCACGCCGCCCTCCCACTTCATGCGGGACCAGACGCCGTGGCCGCCGTCGGGCACTCCCTTGGTGCGTACGCCGACCGAGATGTCCTTGACCCCGCCGAGGTCCGACTCCTGCGAGTCGATCACCTCGACCACCCAGCCGTGACGTTCCGCGTAGCGGGTGTACATGCGCAGCAGGTCGCCGGCGAACAACGCGGACTCCTGGCCGCCCTCCCCCGCCTTGATCTCGATGATCACGTCCTTGGCGTCGCTGGGGTCGCGCGGGATCAGCATCTCGCCCAGCTTCTCCTCCAGCGGCGGGAGCGCGGCCGCGACCGCCTCGACCTCGGAGGCGAAAGCGGGGTCCTCGGCTGCGAGCTCCTTGGCCGCGGCCAGGTCGGCCCGGGCCGCCTCGAGCTCGGCGTGGGCGGCGTAGATGGGTGCCAACTCGGCGAAGCGGCGGCCGACCCGGCGCACGAGGACCTGGTCCGAGTGGATGGACGGGTCCTCCATCCGCTTCTCCAGCGCGGCGTACTCGTCGAGAAGGGTGCTCAGACGATCGTTGCTCACGGGTCTCTCCCTCAGGAATTCCTGCTGACATGCGAACGGCGCCCGCCCCCGGGTGGGGTGCGGGCGCCGTTGAAGCAGTTACTTCTTCTTCGCGGCGTTGATCTTGGCGTACTTCGCCTGGAACTTCGCGACCCGGCCCGCGGTGTCGAGGACGCGCTGCTTGCCGGTGTAGAACGGGTGGCAGGCGCTGCAGGTCTCGACGCGGATCTCGCCGCCCTTGGCGGTGCTGCGGGTGGTGAAGGTGCTGCCGCAGGAGCAGATGACCTCGGTGGTCGTGTACTCCGGGTGAATGCCGCTCTTCATGTCTTCTCGGTCCCTCTCGAAAAATGGTCGCCGGGTCGCTGATCGCGGGAACCGGAACCTTCTGGCCGATGTACCAGTCTGCCATGCCGCCGCGTCCAGGCGAAATCGGCGTGACCTGCGGTGTCAACGCCTGTCCCGGACCGGGCATTCCCGTCCGTTTTGCCGGGTTCTCGCACGCTCGAAGGCATGGGTAATCTCTGCTCCCGGGGGCGCGCAGGTACCAGCGGCGCCCCGCGGGCCGTACTCTTCCGCTACCCCTCCCGTACGCCGAGACCGGAGACCCCGAAGCGGTGAAGTACCCCCGCACCCACCACCTGCCCGACTCGCCCGGAACCGCGGGCGACGACCTGGTGCAGTCCGATCTGTCGTGGCTGGACGGCGAACTGGTGGTGACCGAGAAGCTCGACGGCGGCAACCTCACCTTCACCCGGGACGCGATCTACGGACGCTCCCCCGGCGAGGACGAGCAGCCGTGGGACCGTCCGGCCAAGGCGCTCTGGGCCATGACGTCGCACCGGATCCCGGACGACTGGCGGGTCTGCGGCGAGTCGATGTGGGCCCGCCGCGGCATCGCCTATGCCGACCTGCCCGGCGTCTTCATCGTGTTCGGCATCTGGGACGAGACCGACACGTTGCTGGGCTGGGACGACACGGTCGACTGGGCCCGGCGGCTCGAGCTGCCGGTGGTGCCGGTGCTCTACCGCGGCGGCAGCATCTCCGAGGCCCGGGCGGCGTGGGCGGCCTGCCGCAGTCCGCGACATTCCGAGGGGTACGTCGTCCGCGCGGCCGGCCGCATCCCGGCCGCCGAGTTCGCGGTCAAGGTGCTGGCGTGGGTCCACTCCGACCGGACGCGCGTCCCGGACGGCGCCGACTTCGCCGTCAATGAGTTCGCCTGACCGGGCAGCCCTCACGGGCCAGGACCGACGCCTGTTCGTCGAGGTAGAACGCGGGCCGCAGGTCCATCTCGTCGTAGTAGCGGTGGAAGACCGGGGTGATCCCGCCCGACATGGGCGGCACGATCCACGTCCAGTCCGCGGGCACCCGCCGACCGGCCTTCTCCTCGTTGCTCAGATGCTTCAGGAAGCGCTGCGACTCGGTGTGGTGGTCGCTCATCCTGATCCCGGCCTTCTCGAACGAGTGCAGCACGGCCACGTTGAGCTCGAGCAGCGCCCGGTCCCGCCACAGCGTCGACTCCCGGCTCGTGTCCAGGCCGAGGCGGGCGGCCACGACCGGCAGCATGTCGTACCGGTCGGTGTCGGCCAGGTTGCGCGCGCCGATCTCGGTGCCGAGATACCAGCCGTTGAACGGGGCCAGCGGGTAGTGCACGCCGCCGATGGTGAGGCGCATGTTCGAGATGGCCGGGACCGCGTGCCACCGCAGGCCGAGCTCGTCGAACCAGCTGTGCTCGGGATGCGTGAGCGGAACCTCGCGGATGGCCCGGTCGGGCAGCTCGTAGAGGCGTACGCCCTCGGCCGGGGTCTCGATCGCGAGCGGCAGCACGTCGAAGTGGTCGCCCTTACCGCGCCACCCGTAGCCCTGCATCGCGGCGGTGAACTGTTCCTGCCGGGAATCGCCCCGGGGACAGCCGTCCGCGCCGCGGTAGCCCGCGTACCGGATCAGCTGCTCGTTCCAGACACGGGCGTACGGCTGACCCGGCTGGGCCGCGGCGAAGACACTGATCACCGGCCGGATCTGACCGTCGCCGGCCGTCTGCAGGTGATTCACCAGTAGTGAGAAGATCTCGTCGGCGGTGCGGGCCCGGCGCCGGTCGAGGACGACGAGGCTGCGCCAGTAGAGGCGGCCGATGCACCGGCTCGCGTTGCGCCAGGCCAGTTTGGCGCCGTAGGCGAGCTCCTCGGTGGTGTGCACGTAGGTGCCGGTGGCGGCGATCTGTGCCCGGACGATCGCGAGCCTCGGTTCGACCGGCCCGAGCCGCTGGTTCTCGGTGTAGCACTGCCGCAGGAAGTCCTCGGCCTCGCCTGGATCGGCCGGCGCGGCCGGATCCCACGGTTCGGCCGGTTCGTCCCGGTATCCAGGCACTGTCATCGAGCCTCCCAAACGGTCCTACCAATCGGCTCTTCTTTCGGGGAAGGGGAGATTCGCATGGCTCTGACCGGTATCGCACACACAGTTTGTGCGACAAAAGGCGCGGCCCCTCCGTCCGGAGAGGCCGCGCCTGGTGTTCGGGACTTGCTACTCGCCCGGGGTGGACTTCGCGATCTGCATCAGGAACTCCACGTTCGTCCGGGTCTGCTTGAGCCGATCGAGCAGCAGATCGAGCGCCGCACCGGAGTCGAGCGAGTGCAGCACCTTGCGCAGCTTGTGGATGATCGCCAGCTCTTCCTTGCCGAGCAGGATCTCTTCCTTGCGCGTGCCCGAGGGGTCGATGTCGATGGCCGGGAAGACCCGCTTGTCGGCGATCTTGCGGTCGAGCTTGAGCTCGGCGTTACCCGTGCCCTTGAACTCTTCGAAGATCACCGTGTCCATCATCGAGCCGGTCTCGACCAGCGCGGTCGCGAGAATGGTGAGCGAGCCACCGTTCTCGATGTTGCGCGCCGCACCCAGGAACCGCTTCGGCGGATAGAGCGCCGTCGAATCGATACCACCCGACATGATGCGCCCGGAAGCCGGTGCGGCCAGGTTGTACGACCGGCCGAGCCGCGTCACCGAGTCGAGCAGGACGACCACGTCGTGGCCGAGCTCGACCAGGCGCTTGGCCCGCTCGATCGCCAGCTCGGCGACCGTGGTGTGGTCCTGCGGCGGCCGGTCGAACGTGGCCGCGACGACCTCGCCCTTGACCGAGCGCTGCATGTCGGTGACCTCTTCGGGCCGCTCGTCGACCAGCACGACCATCAGGTGGCACTCGGGGTTGTTGTGGGTGATCGCGTTGGCGATCGCCTGCAGCACCATCGTCTTACCGGCCTTCGGCGGCGAGACGATGAGCGCCCGCTGGCCCTTGCCGATCGGCATGACCAGGTCGATGACGCGGGTGGTCAGGATGTGCGGCTCGGTCTCGAGACGCAGCCTTTCCTGCGGGTAGAGCGGGGTGAGCTTGTAGAACTCCGGACGACGCCGGGCCTCCTCGGGCTCCATCCCGTTGATGGTGTCGAGCCGGACCAGCGGGTTGTACTTGTCGCGGCGCTGGTCGCCACTGCTGCCCTCGCGGGGAGTGGCCCGCACGGCGCCGGTGACCGCGTCGCCGCGGCGCAGCCCGTGCTTCTTGACCTGCGACATCGACACGTACACGTCGTTCGGGCCGGACAGGTAGCCGGTCGTGCGGACGAACGCGTAGTTGTCGAGGACGTCGAGGATGCCGGCCACGGGGACGAGCACATCGTCCTCGTTGACGTGCGGCTCGCGGCCGCCGTCACGCTGACCGCCACTCTCGTTGCCGTCGCGGTCGCGGCCCCGGCGACGGTCGCGGAAGCGGCTGCGACGGCTGCGACGGCCACCCTCGCCGTCGCTGTCGTCGTCGTCATCGCGGTTCGGCTCGTTACGGCCCTGGTCGTTGCGGCCCTGGTCGTTCCGGCTGTCGTTGCGCGGACGGTCGTCCCGCTGGCGGTCGTTGCGCTGGCGGTCGTTGCGGTCGCGGTCGTTGCGGTCGCGGTTGCGCTCGCCGCGTTCCGGACGCTCGGTGCGCTCGGTCGTCTCGGCCTCGACAGCCGGTACGGCCGTCTCGCGCGGCTCGCGGGCCTCCCGCGGCTCACGGTCGCGGTCGCGACCCCGGCTGCGGCGGCTGCCACCCTCGGCAGCCACAGCCGGAACCTCGGCTGCCTCCGGCTGCGGGGCGACACTCTGCGGCGCCGACTCGATCGGCCCGGTGGGTGTGTCGGACGGCGCGGCTGCCGGCGGCTCGACCTTGGCCGACGCGGCCACGGGAGCCGTGGCGACGACCGGCGCCGAAGCGGCGGTCTCGGCCGCGGCGGGAGCCGGAGCCTGTTTGGCGGCCTGGCTGCTGCGCGGACGCGGCGCGCTCTCGGCGGGGGCCCCGCCGCCCTGACGCTCGGTGATCGCGGTGATCAGCTCACCCTTGCGCATCCGGGCGGTACCGGAGATGCCGAGGGACGCGGCGAGACTTTGCAGCTCGGGCAGCAGCATCGCGGACAACCCGGTGCCGCCTCGACGGCGCTTCGTGGCAGTCGCGGTGGTGCCGGCGCCGGCGTCAGCGACGTCAGAAACACCCGACGTCACGTCGGTGGTGTCGCTCAATGGATTCCTTCCGTCGGAAAAAGCCCGAGACGCCCGGTTCTGCAGCCTGATGGCCGGGTGTCGCGGTACCCGCCTCGCATGAGCAATGCGGGAGATTGGTGCGGCACGGCAGCTCGACGGTGTCCCTGCTCGTCAAAGGTTTGACGAGTAGGTCTCGGCGAGTGCAGCGACCTTCTCGGTTGCTGCTCGGCGTGTGCCTTTGGAGAGGTGAGACGGCCAGAAGGCCATAAGAGTCTCGGGGGTGCGCGCCGAACCGCAGAGATCGCTTCGCGGCTGTGTGCTTGGTCTTGAGCGTAGTCAACTCGTGCGACCTGCGGCAACAGGGCCCCGCTAGGCGAGTTCCACCATACTCCCTTTGACAAGAGCTCCGGCGCCATCCACGCCCAACGACTCGGCGCGCCATTCTGTTCCCGGGTGGAAATCGGCCGGGACCTCGGTCAACGCGAGCACCGACGGGCCGGCCCCACTGACCACGGCGGCCACACCGACCGAGCGCAGCGACGCGACGAGCGACGCCGTGCCCGGCATCGCATCGGCCCGATACCCCTGGTGCAGCCTGTCCTCGGTGGCCGCCAACAACAGGCCGGGATCGCTGGTCAGCGCATGGGTGAGCAGGGCCGCGCGACCCGCGTTGAAGGACGCGTCGGCGTGCGGCACACCGGACGGCAGGGCCGCGCGCGCCGACGACGTGTAGCCGCGCTCAGCCGGAATGAACACTGTCGGATGCACGCCCTTCGCGGGCGTCAGGCGCACCGCGCGGGCCCCGGCGCCGTCGTTCCAGGCGATGGTGAATCCACCGAGCAGACAGGGCGCGACGTTGTCGGGGTGCCCCTCGAGCCGGGCGGCGATGCGCAACGCGTCGTCGTCGCCGAGATCACTTTTGACGAGGCCGCGAGCGAGCTGCACGCCACCGACGATCGCCGCCGAGGACGAGCCGAGGCCGCGCGCCTGAGGGATGCGGTTGACACATTCCACGGCCAGACCGGCCGGGCGACCGCCGATCTCGTCGAAGGTGGCCAGCATCGCCCGCAGCACCAGGTGGGACTCGTCGCCGGGCAACTCGCCGGCGCCCTCACCGCTGACCGTCACCGTGAAGCCACCCGGGGTGATGCGGGCCGTGAGGTCGTCGTAGAGCGTCAGCGCGAGGCCCAGGGCGTCGAAACCAGGACCGAGGTTGGCGCTGGTGGCCGGCGTGCGCACGGACACCGGTTCGGTGGCGAAGATCGGGGCCATCGCATCATGCTAGGGCTTGATCACTGTCGCGGAGTTGCCGCACCCGGGCGACCGGCTCCGGTCATTCAGCCCCGACCGCTGAGGGGGCGCCCGGCGCGAGCCGGCGGGTCGCGATCCGCCACACGACGGCATAGGTCAGGGTCACCAGCCCGCAGCCGGCCAGAATGACCCACTCGTCGACGATGTCGACCACCGCCGTCGCGCCCAGCTGGCTGATCGCGATGGCCAGCGTGGCCAGCATGAGGTCGGTCGAGAAGACCCGCCCGCGCAGCCGGTCGGGCACCTCGCCCTGCAACGCGTAGTTCGACAGCACCCAGTTGGCCCCGCCCGCGAGGTGGGCCACGAAGACGAGCACCAGCACCAGCGGGAACCACGACGCCACGGCCACGCCCAGATAGCCGAGGCCGTACAACGCCATCGAGAGGGCCAGCCCCGGGAAGAGCCAGGAACGGCGCCGGATCACCGGTCCCAGGACGAAAGGCCCGGCCAGTGCGCCCGCGCCGCGTACGGCGAAGAGAAGGCCGGCCCCGAGCACGCCGGCGCCGTGCAGGCCGGCGATGAGCGGGAAGACGGTGAGCACGCCGTTGCCGAGCCCGGCCGCCATCTTGACGGTCACCAGGGCGCGGATGCGGGGATTGGCTCGCAGATAGCCGAACGACTCGCGCAACGCGTGCCAGGTGCGGGGCGCAGGTGTGCCTGCTTCGCGACCGGCCTGCAGCGGGCGACGGATCGTCGTGGTCAGCGCGGCGCCGAGCAGCAGCAGCGTGGCGGTGACTCCGAAGCAGACGTACGGGCCGAAGGCCGCACCCACCACGCCACCCAGCGAGGCCCCGACGATCGTCATCGTGCCCCAGGCCGAACCCGAGACGGTGTTCGCCGCGGCCAGGTCCGGTGGGTCGACGACGTTGGGCAGCGCGGCCGAGGCGGCCGGCGAATAGAAGGCCTTCGCCACGGCCATCGCCCCGATCGCCACCAGGGCCAGGGGCGCGGTCGCGGCCGACCGTACCGTGAAGAGCAGCAACACCGCGGCGAAGGCGGCGATGTTGGCGATGATCAGAATTTTGCGCCGGTCGAACCGGTCGGCCACCGTGCCGGTGTAGGGCAGGAGCAGCGCGTTGATGCCGGTGTCGGCGGCCAGCACCAGGCCGCCCCAGACGCCGCTGCCGGTGAGCTCGGGCAGAAGCACGAGCAGGGGAATCATCACAAACCAGTCGGCGCCGAAGACGACCAGCTCGGCCGCGAAGAGCCGCCGGAAGTCACGGTTGCCGGTAACGACCGAGAACGCTGTTGCCACGTACAGGCACGTTACTGCCCGGTCCCGGGCGACCGGTGGCGGCCGGTCGCCCGGGGGCTTGCCCCTACTCCTGGGCCGGCTTCGGGCCCTTCGGCATCTTCAGTACCTCGAACTGGTCGGTGTAGCCGCGCAGGGCGCCGCTGGGCTGCGGTTCGGGCTGCGGCTCCTCCTCGCCGGCGACCTCGTCCGGCGCGTCCGGCGGAGGAGTCACACCTTGCTTGGCCAGGCGCTTGCGGCGGCGCCTCTCCTTGCTGTTTTCGACCATGGTGTAGAGCGTCGGCACCAGCACCAGGGTGAGCAGCGTCGAGCTGATCAGACCGCCGATGACCACAATGGCCAGTGGCTGCGAGATGAAGCCGCCCTCGCCGGTGAGGCCCAGCGCCATCGGGATCAGCGCGAAGATGGTCGCGATGGCGGTCATCAGAATCGGCCGCAGACGGTGCCGGCCACCCTCGATCACCGCCTCCTGCACGCCCATGCCGGCCGCCCGGTAGTGATTGATGAGGTCCATGAGCACGATGGCGTTCGTCACCACAATGCCTACCAACATCAACACACCGATCAGGGCCGGCACACCCAGCGGGGTTCCGGTGATCAGCAGCAGGCCGATCGCTCCGGTCGCCGCGAACGGGATGGAGACCAGCAGGATCACCGGCTGGACGAGGCTGCGGAACGTCGCCACCATGATGATGAAGACGATCGCGATGGCCGCCAGGACGGCCAGACCCAGCTGCTGGAACGCCTCGGCCTGGTCGGCGCTGGCGCCCCCGATGGTGGCCGTGGCGCCGGCCGCCAGGGTCAGCCCGTCCAGCCTCTTCTGCAGGTCGCGGGTGGCCGCGCCCAGGTCGGAACCCGTGTTGGTGCCGGTGACGGTGACCGTGCGGTCGCCGTCGACCCGGGTGACCTCCTCGGGGCCGTTGACCTCCTTGACGTCGGCCACGGTGCTCAGCGGCACCGGACCGCGGGCGGTGGTGAGCGGCAGGGCCCGCAGCGCCGCCGGGTCAGCCGGCGCGGCGCCGAACGAGATCACCACGTCCTGGCTGGCGCCGTCGACCGTGATGCGCCCGGCCGGAGCCGCCCGGAACGCGCCCGCGACGGTCTGCGCGACGGTGGCCTCGGTCAACCCGGCCCGGGCCGCG
Organism: Paractinoplanes hotanensis; assembly: GCF_023717965.1. NCBI lineage: Bacteria > Bacillati > Actinomycetota > Actinomycetes > Micromonosporales > Micromonosporaceae > Paractinoplanes > Paractinoplanes hotanensis. Next base: position 60,947 of record NZ_JAMQOL010000006.1, read on the forward strand.
GCCTCGCGCTTCACGACCACGTCGAGACGGGGGACGCTGGCCGCCAGCGAGCTGCTGACCTCGACCAGGCCGGTGTCGGTCATCGCCTTCTGCACCTGCTCCGACGCGCTGGTCAGAGCCTCCGCGTCGGCCGCCTTGACCTGCACCGACAGCTCGTTGCCACCGCCGAGCCCGGAGGAGTCGGCGCCGATGCTGACCTCGCCGATGCCGTTCATCGCGGCGAACTTGTCGCGCAGCTCATCGGTGATCTTCACGGCGTCGGCGTCCTCGTCGAGGCCCACGTTGAAGCTGGCGCTGCTGGCGCCACCGCCGCCGACGAACGGGTTGAAGTCGCCGCCGCTGCCCAGCGAGACCTGGTAGGTCTTGACCCCCTCGGTGTCGGCCAGCACGCCCTCGACCTGCTTGGCCGCGGCGTCGGTGGCCTGGAGGTTGGTGCCGACCGGCAGCTCCTGGGTGATGCTGATCGAGTCCTGACCCGACTGGTCGAGGAAGTTGGTCTCGAGCCGGGTCGAGAGGCCGAGCGTGCCGATCAGCACGGCCAGCCCGATGGCCAGCGTGGTCCATCGCCGCTTGGTCGCGAACCGGATCACCGGCAGGTAGCCGCGCTGCAGCGGGTTGCGCCGCTCCTTCTCCTCGGCGGCCCGGCGGATCGCCTCGGTGTCGGCGTCGGCCGGCGGCGGCTTGAGGAACCAGTACGCCAGCACGGGCACCACGGTCAGGGCCACGAACAGCGACGCCAGCAGGGCCACGGTGACGGTGATGGCGAAGGACGAGAAGATCTGGCCGACGAAGCCACCGACCAGGGCGATCGGCGCGAACACGGCGACGGTGGTGAGGGTCGAGGCGGTGACCGCGCCCGACACCTCCTTGACGGCCGAGATGATCGCGTGGACCTTCGGTTCGCCGTACTCCAGATGTCGCTTGATGTTCTCCAGGACGACGATCGAGTCGTCCACCACCCGGCCGACCGCGATGGTCAGCGCGCCCAGGGTGAGCAGGTTGAGGGTGTAGTCGCCGATCCACAACGCGATCAGCGCGATCAGCACCGAGAGCGGGATGGACACGGCCGTGACCAGCGTCGAGCGGACCGACAGCAGGAAGACCAGGATCACGATCACGGCCATCACCAGGCCCAGCAGGCCCTCGGTGGTGAGGCTCTCGATCGAGCGCTCGACGAACGGCGCCTGGTCGACCACGACGGTCAGCTTCGCTCCGGACGCCTGCTCGAGGTCGGCCAGCTGGTCCCGTACGGCATGGGAGATGTCGACGGGGTTGCCGTCGGGCCGGGCGGTGACCGCGATGCCGAGGCTGTTGACGCCGTCGGTGCGCGTGTACGACGTGGCGGCGGGCAGCTTGCTCTCGACCGTCGCGACCGAGCCGAGCCGCACCGGGCCCCGGGCGCCGGTGAGATAGATCTGCTTGAGCTGGTCGATCGAGGTGAGCGAGCTGCCCACCTGCACGGTCAGCGACCGGCTGCCCTCGTTGACCGCGCCGGCCGGCACCGAGACGCCGTTCTGCTGGAGCACGGTGGTCAGCGCCTGCGGATTGACCCCGGCCGCGGTGAGCTTGGGCAGGTCGGGCGTGATCACCACCTGCGCCGCGCGGGCACCGGTGATCTGGGTGTCGCGCACGCCGTCGATCGCGTTCAGCTCGGGTACGACCGTGTCGTTGAGCTTGTCGAGCAGCGCGCTCTCGTCACCCCCGCCCGACGCCGCGAGCACGATGGCCGGGATGTCGTCCGTGCCGCCGGCGAAGATCGTCGGCGTGACGTCGTCCGGCAGCTGCGGCTGTACCCGGTTGACCGCGGTGGTGAGCTGGTTGACGGCGGCGTCGATGTCGGTGCCGAAGACGAAGGCGACGGTCACCGTGGCGATGCCCTCGCGGGTCGTCGAGGTGACGCTGTCGATGCCGTCGAGGCCCTTGGCCGCGTCCTCGAGCGGTTCGGTGATCTGGTCCTGGATGACCTCCGGGCCGGCGCCCGGCAGGGTCGCGGTCACGAAGGCCGCCGGGAACTCGATCGACGGGAACAGCTGCTGCTTGAGAGATGGGATGGCGAACAGCCCGAAGCCGGCGATCACGACGGCGATCAGGGCGACGAGACTTCGGTTGGCCAGGCTCAGCCGGGTCAGGAAGGACATGGTGGCTCCCCCGGTAAAAGTTCGTCCAGCATTAATAGTTTGCCCGACACGAACAAATGGTTTTCCGCCGGGGCACGCTGGTACCGTCCGTAATCAGGACCGCCTTCAGTCCGCTCATGGGCGGCGGGTGGGGTGGTCGGATGGGGACGCATATCGGCCATCGGCGCGTAAAGAAAGAGGGCCCGCGGCGTTGGCCGACAAACAACAGCTCATCGCGGACATTATGGGCGCGCAGCAGCGGCTGCAGCAGGTGATCGCGGAGGACCGGACCGATCCGCTCTTCTCCTCGCACCTGACGCTGTCCCAGCTGCGAATCCTCATACTTCTGGCGCGCCACGGCTCTGTCTCGGGCAGCGAGCTGGCCGGCATGGTCGGGATCGGCGCGGCCGCGCTGACCGGCATGATCGACCGGCTCGTGGTGCAGGATCTGGTCGCCCGCGCGGAGGATCCGCACGACCGGCGGGTACGCCGGATCGCGCTGACCCGCGCGGGTAAGGACCTCATCGCGAGCATCTTCAATGCCGGCGAGGAGAAGATGCGTACGCTCCTCAGCCGTCTCTCAGCCGAGGAGCTCGAGGTCGTCGCTCAGGCGACAGCGCTGATCCTCAAGGCGGCCGACTCAGGCGAGGCCTAGCTCCCGCGCGGCGATCAGCACGTCGTTCTGGATCGTGGTCGGCGAGGGCGCGGTCGAGATCGCCCACTCCGGGTCCTTCAGGCCGTGGCCGGTCACCGTGCAGACCACGGTCGCCCCGGCCGGAATCCGGCCCTCGGCCGCCTGCTGCAGCAGGCCCGCCACGCTGGCCGCGCTGCCCAGTTCGACGAAGACGCCCACCTCACGGGCGAGCAGCCGGTAGGCCGTGAGGATCTCGCGGTCGGTGACGGCGTTGATCAGGCCGCCGGACGAGTCCCGGGCGTCCAGCGCCTTGGTCCAGCTGGCCGGGTTGCCGATGCGGATGGCGGTGGCGATCGTCGACGGCTCCTCGACCACCTTGCCGGTGACGATGGGCGCGGCGCCGGCGGCCTGGAAGCCGAACATGCGCGGCAGGCGGGAACTGTTGCCCGCCTCCTCGTCCTCCTGGTACCCCATCCAGTACGCCGAGATGTTGCCGGCGTTGCCGACCGGCAGGCAGTGGATGTCGGGGGCGTCGCCCAGCGCCTCGACGATCTCGAAGGCCGCCGTCTTCTGCCCGTGCAGGCGGAAGATGTTGACCGAGTTGACCAGCGAGACCGGGAAGTCCTGGGACAGCTTCGAGGCGAGCGCGAGGCAGTCGTCGAAGTTGCCGTTGACCTGCAGCAGCTTGGCCCCGTGAACCAGCGCCTGGGCCAGCTTGCCGAGCGCGATCTTGCCCTGCGGCACGAGGACGGCGCAGGTGATGCCGGCCCGGGCCGCGTAGGCCGCGGCCGAGGCGCTGGTGTTGCCGGTGGACGCGCAGATGATGGCCTTCGCGCCCTCCTCGACCGCCTTGGACACGGCCATGGTCATGCCGCGGTCCTTGAACGAGCCGGTCGGGTTGGCCCCCTCGACCTTCAGGTAGACGTCGGCCCCCGTACGCGAGGACAGCGCCGGCGCCGGCACGAGCGGCGTGTTGCCCTCGTGCAGCGTGACCACCGGGGTCTTGTCGGTGACCGGCAGACGGTCCCGATACGCCTCGATGAGTCCCCGATACATGGCAGCGCTCCTCTACGTTTTACGAACTCGGCCCAGCGTGCCGCAGAACTCCGAATCTTGAGACCGGATGTCCATCAATTGGGACTTCAGGCGCCGCCCTCGACCCGCAGCACGCTGGCGATGGACCGGACGATGTCGAGCCGGCCCAGATCTTCGACCGTGGCGGCCAGGTTCGCGTCGGGCGCGCCGTGGGTGACGATCACCAGCTTGGCGTCCTCGGCCCGGCCCGACTGCCGGACCGTCGCGATCGACACCTCGTGCTGGGCGAACACCCCGGCCACGGCGGCCAGCACACCCGGGCGCTCGGCCACGTCGAGGCTGATGTGGTAGCGGGTCATGGCCGCGCCGATGGGCCGGATCGGCAGCTGGGCGTAGTTGCTCTCGCTCGGCGCGCGGGTGCCCGCGAGCCGGTTCCGGGCCGCCGCCACGATGTCGCCGAGCACCGCGCTCGCGGTCGGCATGCCACCCGCGCCCCGGCCGTAGAACATCAGCTGCCCGGCCGCGTCGGCCTCGATGAAGACCGCGTTGAAGGCGTCGCCCACGCCGGCCAGCGGGTGGCTCCGCGGGATCATCGCCGGGTGCACCCGTACGCTGACCGATTCCTGCCCCGACTCGTCGGGCCCGCGCTCGGCGATGCAGAGCAGCTTGATCGTGCAGCCCATCTCTTTCGCGCTGGCCATGTCGCCGGCGGTCACCCCGGTCATGCCCTCGCGGAAGACGTCGGCCGCGGTGACCCGGCTGTGGAAGGCGAGCGAGGCGAGGATGGCCGCCTTGGCCGCGGCGTCGAAGCCCTCGACGTCGGCCGTCGGGTCGGCCTCGGCGTACCCCAGTTCGCCTGCCTCGTCGAGCGCCTCGCTGAAGCCGGCCCCGGTGGCGTCCATCGACGACAGGATGAAGTTGGTCGTGCCGTTCACGATGCCGGTGACCCGGGTGACCCGGTCGCCGTGCAGCGACTCGCGCAGCGGGCGCAGCAGCGGGATCGCCCCGGCCACGGACGCCTCGTAGTAGAGGTCGGCCCCACCCTCGGCGGCCGCGTCGTGCAGCGCCGCGCCGTCCTCGGCCAGCAGCGCCTTGTTCGCCGTGACCACGCTCTTGCCCGCGCGCAGCGCCTCGACCAGCCAGGTACGGGCCGGCTCGATGCCACCCACGACCTCGATCACCACGTCGACGTCGTCCCGCTTGACCAGGCCGAGCGCGTCCGTGGTGAACAGGCCCGGGTCGATCGGCAGGTCACCGCGTTCCCGGCCGAGGCGGCGCACCGCTATGCCGGCGACCTCGAGCGGGGCGCCGATCCGCGCGGTCAGGTCTTCGGCCTGACGGTGCAGCAGGCGTACGACTTCCGACCCGACAGTTCCGCAGCCGAGCAGGGCCAGGCGGATGGGTTTACTCACGCTCATCCAACATCCAATGCGAGCAGGTCGTCCTCGGTCTCCCGCCGCACGATCACGCGCGAGGCGCCGTCGCGCACCGCCACCACGGGCGGCCGAGGGACGTGGTTGTAGTTGCTGGCCATGCTCCGGCAATAGGCGCCGGTGCCGGGCACGGCGAGAAGATCTCCGGGCTGCACGTCGGCGGGCAGGAATTCATCCTTCACGACGATGTCCCCGGATTCACAATGCTTTCCCACCACGCGGGCCAGGATCGGCTCGGCGGCGCTCGCCCGGCCGGCGATCGTCGCCGAGTAGGAGGCGTCATAGAGCGCCGTACGGATGTTGTCGCTCATGCCACCGTCGACGCTCACATAGGTGCGGATGCCGTCGACGTCCTTGACCGTGCCGATCTCGTAGAGCGTCAGGACCGACGGCCCGACGATCGCCCGGCCCGGCTCGATCGAGAGCTTCGGCTTGCGCAGCGACGCGAGCTCACACTCCGACTCGACGATCTTGTTGATCCGCTTGGCCAGGTCGCCGGCGCTGCTCGGGTCGTCCTGCGTGGTGTACGCGATGCCGAAACCGCCACCCAGGTCGAGGTCGGGCAGCTCGACGCCGCGCGCGTCGCGGATCTGCGCCTGCAGCTCCAGCACGCGGCGGGCCGCGACCTCGAAGCCGTTGGTGTCGAAGATCTGCGAGCCGATGTGCGAATGCAGGCCGCGCAACTCGAGGACGTCCTCGTCGAGGATCTTGATGGCCGCCTGGTAGGCCGCGCCGCCGGCCAGCGAGAAGCCGAACTTCTGGTCCTCGTGGGCGGTCGCGATGAACTCGTGGGTGTGCGCCTCGACCCCGACCGTGACCCGGACGAGAACTTGCGGCCTTTGTTGTTTCTCAGTGGCCAGGGCCGTGAGCCGGTCGATCTCCTGGAACGAGTCGACGATGATCCGGCCCACCCCGGCGTCGAGCGCCCGGCTGAGCTCGCTGACCGACTTGTTGTTGCCGTGGAACCCCATGCGCTCGGCCGGGAAGCCGGCCGCCAGCGCCACCGCCAGTTCGCCGCCCGAGCAGACGTCCAGGAACAGACCCTCCTCGTCGATGACCCGGACCACGGCCTTGCAGAGGAACGACTTGCCCGCGTAGAAGACGTCGGCCTCGGCGAACGCCGACGCGAAGTCGCGGCAGCGGGACCGCAGGTCGTCCTCGTCGAGCAGGTAGGCCGGCGTGCCGTGCTGCTCGGCCAGGGCGGCGACGCTCACCCCACCGATCTCCAGGTGGCCGGCCTCGGCGCGGATCGCCGTGCGCGGCCAGAGCTGCGGTACGAGGGCGTTCACGTCGTGGGGGGTGCGCAACCAGGCCGGTCCCCGCTGTCCGAGGTCGCCGTGCAGCGCCCCGGCCTCATGAGCTCGCATCCCTACATCCTTTCGGGCGCCGAGACGCCGAGCAGGCCCAAACCGTTCTCGATCACCGTACGGGTGGCGTCGTTCAGCCAGAGACGGGCGCGGTGGACGTCCGTGATCGGCTCGTCGCCCATCGGCAGCACGCGGCAGTTGTCGTAGAAGCGGTGGAAATTGGCCGCCACGTCCTCCTCCAGGTAGCGCGCGACATGGTGCGGCTCGCGCAGCGCGGCCGAGCGGGCCACCACCGCCGGGAACTCGCCCAGCGCCTTGAGCAGGTCGTTCTCCTTCTCGTGGCTGAGCAGTTCGGGGTGGAAATCGCCGGGCTCGCCCCGGGTCAGCCCGACTTCGGCGGCGTTGCGGGCCACGCCGGCGGTGCGGGCCGCGACGTACTGCACGTAATAGACCTTGTTGTCCTTGGTCGCCCGGGTCCACTCGTCGATGTCGATGTCGATGGGCGAGTCGGACGAGTAGCGGGCCAGGGCGTACCGGGTGGCGTCGACCCCGATGGCGTCGACGAAGTCCTCCAGGGTGATGACCGTTCCGGCCCGCTTGCTCATCCGCATTGGCTCGCCGTCGCGCACCAGATTGACCAGCTGGCCGATCAGGATCTCGAGGTTGGTGGCCGGGTCGTCGCCGAAGCAGGCCGCCATCGCCTTCATCCGGCCGATGTAGCCGTGGTGGTCGGCGCCCAACATGATCACGACCCGGTCGAAGCCGCGCTTGCGCTTGTCGAGGTAGTAGGCGCAGTCGGCGGCGAAGTACGTCCAGTCGCTGTCGGACTTGCGGAGCACCCTGTCCTTGTCGTCGCCGAACTCGGTCGTGCGCAGCCAGGTCGCGCCGTCGGCCTCGTAGATGTGGCCCTGCTCGCGCAGCCGGTCGAGGGCCTCCTGAAGCTCGCCCCGATCGTGCAGGTCCTTCTCGTTGAAGTAGGTGTCGAACTCGACACCGAACTCGGTCAGCGACTGCTTGATCTCGGCGAACATCAGCTCGACACCGACCCGCCGGAACGTCTCGAGCGCCACGGGCTCGCCCAGCTTCAGCACATCGGGCGCCTCGGCGACCACGGCCGTGGCGATCTCGGCGATGTACGCGCCGCCGTAGCCGTCCTCGGGAGCGGGCTCGCCCTTGGCGCTGGCGTAGAGCGATCGGGCGAACCGGTCGATCTGGGAGCCGGCGTCATTGAAGTAGTACTCCGTGCCGACCGTCGCGCCGGACGCCCTCAGCAGCCGGGACAGCGCGTCACCGACCGCCGCCCACCGGACGCCGCCGACATGCACCGGGCCGGTCGGGTTGGCCGAGACGAACTCGAGGTTGATCCGCTCGCCGGTCAGGGTGGCGGTGTGCCCGTACGCCGGGCCGGCCAGCACGATGTCACGTGCCAGCGCGCCCGCCGCGGCCGCGTCGAGCCGGATGTTGAGGAAGCCCGGCCCGGCGATCTCGACCGACTTGATGCCCGGCTGCCGGCCCAGCTCCTCGGCCAGGGCGGCGGCCAGCTCACGCGGCGGCACGCCGGCCTTCTTGCCCAGCTGCAACGCCAGCGTGGACGCGTAGTCACCGTGCTCGGGGCTGCGGGGTCGCTCGACCGTCGTCGTCGCGGGCAGCGCCGAGAGGTCGAGGCCGCGGGTCTCGAACACGGCACGAGCAGCTGAGAGAACGGTGGCAGCAAGCTTGGCGGGAGTCACTCAACCATGCTATCGGGGGTAGACTTCGACGCTCGGCGGCCACCCGAGCCCCGCCATCCTTCTCCCCAAGAATCGACGAGGCACGATGAGCATGAGCACGCCGGGTCCCGAACGGGTCCCGCAGTCCGTCAAGGTCGACAAGACCTCCGGCCAGGGTAAGCCCCCTGCCAAGGCCGCCGCCGCCAAGAAGGCGACCGCGGGCAGAGGCCCCGCCGGCAAGGGCCCGGCGGGCAAAGGCGGCGGCAAGGGCCGCAAGCCGGTCACGCCGGTCAAGGTCGCCGGCAACCGCAACTGGGGCCCCATCGCGGTGGCGGGCGTGGTCGTGCTGATCGCCGTCGGCATCATCGGCTACGGCGTCTTCGCCGCCGTCCAGGGCTCCCGAGGCTGGGAGGACAAGGTCGCCGAGATCGCCGGCGTCACCAACTACCGCGAGCAGAAGAACGCCGCGATCGACGCCCGCGACCACAAAGAGGGCACGCAGACGTACGTGACGAGCCCGCCCGTCGGCGGCGCCCACAACAGCGCGTGGCAGAACTGCATGGGCGACGTCTACGACAAGCCGATCGCCAACGAGCACGCGGTGCACAGCCTCGAGCACGGCGCGGTCTGGGTGACGTACAAGGAAGGCCTGCCGGCCGACCAGGTCGAGGTGCTCCAGAAGAAGGTCCAGGGCAAGGAATACACGTTCATGTCGCCCTACGCGGGCCTCGACAAGAACGTCTCCGTCCAGGTCTGGGGCTACCAGCTCAAGGTCGACGACGTCAACGACAGCCGCATCGACCAGTTCATCCAGGACACCCGCCTGGTCGCCAGCATGGAGCCCGGCGCCGCCTGCTCCAGCGGCAACACCACCACCGGCCCGCTCCAGGCCGCGCCCAACGGCGCCACCATGGGTAACTGATGCCGGTCTCCACCGACTCGGGAGCGGCGGCCTCGGTCGCCGCTCCCGGCGGCGCCGCGCCGCGCTCACAGCCCTGGATCGCCATCGCGACCCTGATCCTCGGCCTCGCCCTCGGCGTGGCCGCCGGCCTGGTGATCCCCCGCTTCAGCCACCCCGGCACCGACTCGGTCGAGGCCGGCTTCCTGCGCGACATGTCGACCCACCACGCCCAGGCCGTCGAGATGTCGATGACCGCCCACGCGAACTCGTCGAACCCGCGCATCGTCACCCTCGCCGGTGACATCGCCCTGACCCAGCACGGCCAGATCGGCTACATGCAGGCCTGGCTCCGCGACTGGGATCTCAGCCCCACCGGCACCGAGGCCCCCATGGCCTGGATGCCGAACTCCGCGGGCTCGGTGGTCAACGGCCTGATGCCCGGCATGGCCACCCCCGAGCAACTCGACAGCCTGCGCAAGGCCACCGGAAACGCCCTCGACATCCAGTTCCTGACCCTGATGCGAGCCCACCACCTGGGCGGCATCCACATGGCCCAGGAGGCGATCGACCTCTCCGACGACGAGAACATCGACTGGCTGGCCCAGACGATGGTCGCCGGCCAGCAGGGCGAACTCGCCCTGATCGACAGCCTGCTGAAAGACCTCCAGCCGGCCTGAGCGCCCGCCCCGATACCGGTTGGCGGGCCCTCTCCGGTGCCTGCTAGGCTCTGAAACCACTGAGCCCCCGTAGCTCAGGGGATAGAGCGTCGCCCTCCGGAGGCGAAAGCGCAGGTTCGAATCCTGCCGGGGGCACCATAGCTCGCTAGGACTTTTGGGCCACTGACCAGCGGGAACGCGGTCCGTGGCCTTTCTGGTCGGTCCGGCTGTATCTAGCCGTCACCGGCCCTCGACGGCCGCCCCTGCCGAATCCGTGCCGAAGTTATGCTGGATCTCAGGCAAGCCCTATTCGGCGCCTCAGCCCCTGATGTCGGCCTCCACGGGGTGCACTACGTCGGTCGCTCTGCCAGTCGGCTCTGATCTGCTCTGATCCCCGTTTCAAACTTTCTGTACGTCTTCAAGTGCGGCCCGACACGGGCCGCTCACTCCGTCGCCGAGGGCAGCGCAACGCCGCCCGCGAGGGATGCGGGCGGCGGCACGCTAAGCGCTCCTCGGCGACACTCGTGGAGAGCGTCAGAGAGTCGGGCCTGCCGAAGGACTGCCTGAACCACCTCGCCGATCTCATCCGTCGACACCGTGACCAGCGCCGATCTCGCTGGCACCGCCTTGACCCCGGCAAGCAGGCCCTGCTCGCCCTGGCCCATCTGCGGAACGGCGACACCTACACCCGGCCGGCCTGGGGTTTCGAGATCGGCGTCTCTACCGCCTGGCGGTGTGTGCGCGAGGCGGTCGACCTGCTCGCCGCCACCGCTGACGATCTGGACACGGCGATGGAAACGATCCGCGGTCTGGCGTACGCGATCCTGGACGGCACCCTGATCCCGATCGACCGCGTGGCCGATCAGAAGCCCTACTACTTCGGAAAACACCGACGTCACGGCGTGAACGTGCAGGTCATCGCGGATGCCGCGGGGCGGCTGGTCTGGGCATCCGCCGCTCTGCCCCGGTTCTACTCACGACCTGACCGCGGCCCGCACCCACGGCATCATCCGGACGCCGTTCAAAACGCCACCGGTACCGGCCGAAACTGTTCCGCCGACAAAGGCCGTCAACCGCGCCCACGCCCGCATCCGGGCCCGCGGTGAACGCGCCAACGCCACCCTCAAGACCTGGAAAGTCCTGGTCAAGCTGCGCTGCTGCCCGCGCCGCGCCACCGCGAACGTGCGGGCCATCCTCGTCCCGCATCAAGTCGAGGCCAACCGCTACACAGCACGAAAATGGCTCATCGATTCAGCAGATCGTGTTAGCAGCTCTATGCACGCCTTACCGCAAGGCTACCCAACAGAGCAAGAGCCGTGGCCGAGGTGCTGTGTGGCTCGGCGTGGTAGGCAAGCAGGAGTTGCCCGTTCACTCCCTCCGGTGCGAGTGTCTCGTAATCCAGGGTGAGCGGCCCCACAACGGGGTGCCGTATTCTCTTGGTGCCGCGGGTCTTGCCCTTCACCTCGTACCGCGCCCAGTAGGCGCGGAACTCGGGCGATCTGACGGACAGTTTCCCGACCAGCTTTGCCAGCCGCGGGTGCTCGGGGTCTGCGCCGGCGGCCGCGCGCAGGTTGGCGACCATGTCCTGGGCGAGTTTCTCCCAGGCGGGGTAGTAGTCGCTGACACGTGGGTCGAGGAAGGTCGACAACACCATGTTGCTGCCCTCGACGGCGATCGGGTTCAGGGACCGGGCCAGGGCATTCGTGGCCAGCACGTCGAGATGCCGGCTCGTGACGAGCGCCGGGCTGGACATCGCGTCGAGCAGGTTGCGCAGGCCCGGAGCGATCTGTTCGGGGTGCCGGGGACGGTGCGGGAGGCTCGTCGTGTCGGCGAGCCGGCGGGCGTGGTCTAGGCCGTCGGGACCGAGGTCGAGGACGCGCGACAACGCCTCCAGGACCTGCGGCGAGGGATGCCGGTCACGGCCTTGCTCGAGGCGCATGTAGTAGTCGCCGCTCACCCCGGCCAGCATGGCGACCTCTTCGCGGCGCAGACCCGGCACCCGGCGGTTCGCGCCGACCGGCAACCCCACCTGGGCTGGCCGGGTCGTCTCGCGGCGTGCCCGCAGGAAAGCCCCCAGAGTGTTTTCCACGCGTCCGACGATAGAGGCACCGGCCGCGGCTTGGGTGGCCCTGCCACCCCCAGGGTTCGGTGCGGCCTTCTCCGCCGCTGTGACCGGGACCAGTGTTGCCGCATGACATTGCTGACCAACCGCATCGCGGTCGTCACTGGAGCCTCCAGCGGCATCGGCGCCGCCACCATCACTACGCTCGTGGCTGAGGGGGCCAAGGTCGCCGCGCTCGCTCGTCGCGCCGACCGGCTCGAAGAACTGGACGCCCTCGCCCTCCCGGCCGACGTGCGTGACTACGCCGCGGTCACGGCCGCGGCCGGGCGTATACACGCCGAACTGGGCCGTCCCGACCTGGTCGTTGCGAACGCCGGCGTAATGCTGGCTGCGGCGTTCGACAAAGCCGACCTGGGCGAGTGGGACCAGATGATCGGCACCAACCTCACCGGGTTGTTGAACACCGCCCGGGTCTTCACCGACGACCTGATCGCCGCCGCCGCGGAGGGACGTCCGGCCGATCTGTTTCTGATCGGGTCGGTCGCCAGTCACATGGTGTATCCCACCTACGCCGTCTACGGAGCGACCAAGGCGGCCGTCGCGCACCTGGCTCGCCACCTGCGCGCGGAGTTGGGTTCACAGGGAGTGCGGGTGCATAACATCGATCCGGGGCTGGTTCGTAGCGAGCTGGGAGAGGGCATGCTCGACACATCGAGCCGGCAGGCGTGGACCGCCCTGCGGGACTCGATGGATCCGCTGGAAGGCGCCGACATTGGTGCCGGCATCGCCTTCGCGGCTGCCGCGCCGGCGCGGATGAACGTCGCCGACATGGTCATCGTCCCCACCGGACAGGGCTGAGACACTGGCGCAGCAAACTACGTATCGGATGCTGAGGACGTGGGATTGCATTCAGCCGTAGCGGCTCCGCTCTTCGGACGTCACTGATTCCTGGGTGGCGAAGTCAACCCCTCAACGCAGGCGAGCAGCGGCCTCCGGATGAGTCGCGGCCATAGGGCCGCTGCCGTGGAAGGCTGCAACTGGTGCGAGGCGAACGCAGGCAAGCAATCGACGGGCCGCGCCTGCATGTCCGTAATGCATCATGGTTCGCGGCCGAACCTGTCCACTTCCGGCGGTGCCTGACACACGTTCGCGGGGACATGTGCGGTTTCCCGAACCCTTTATTGGAAGTCAGCAGAGTCGAGCCCTTTTCATACCGTTTCGAGATGACTTCGAAGACCAGGTTGGCCTCAGACCGCTCAAGCGGCCTGAGGCCAACTTCGTCGATCACGAGGACGTGGGGGCCGCAACAGGTGCGCAGTTCGCGGGCGAGCCACCCGATCGCGTCGGCGGCTTTGAGCTGGCGGACCAGGTCGTCGAGGGTCGTGAAGTAGACGGTAAACCCGGCCCGGCAGGCGGCGACCGCGAGCGCGACAGCGATGTGGGTCTTGCCGACCCCGGGCGGTCCAAGAAGAGCGACATTCGCCTTGGCCTGCACGAACGCGAGGGTGGGGAGGTTCGATGCGGTTGGTGACCAGCTCAGTCACGAGTGACGTCCTTCAGGTGGGGGCGGGTGGTGAACGGGCTCGCCGCGGTGGTCGCCTGAGCGCACCACCAGCGTCGCGTGACGCGACGCCGACAACCGCATAGACCTTCTCCTCACCGGCGGGGCGAGCCCGGCAAAGCGTTGAGCCACCAAGCTCGTGACTGACCAAGGGCCGCCCCGCGCGCGCTCCGCACAAGCTCGGTTGCACGCTGTCGGGATCCCGCCGCCAACACGGGACCAGCCCGTTTGACGATCTACGTAGAGACACGGAACCCGCTGCGGAGCCCCCGACCACACCCGGAACCAGGAAACACCACCACTCAGCCAAACCGGCACGCACAGACCGGCCCGGCTCACACCCATGCCCACCGAGCCGATCAGCAACCGCCGACCGGTCCAGCAGCACGACACCACCAGCACCGCCAGAGCCACAAACCCTGATCAACCAACATCAATCACCCGCCTTGACAACGGGCGCTCACGTTGGTCAGTCCACGAGCAACACCAGCTTGCCGCGCGCCGCCCCGGCCTCCCCGACGCGGTGGGCTTCCGCGATATCGGCTAGGGAGAACGTTCGCCCAACCGCGATCGTGAACCGTCCATCCTCAGCCATCTGCGCGGCTTGGGCCAAGGCGTAAGTGGCGCGGCCGTCGTCGCCGCGGCTGAAACGCACACCGGCTCGCTGTGCGCCGAGGAAATCGGCGACCGTGATTACGCGCTCAGGTGCGCCGGCAAGTTCAACGAGATCGGGCAGGACGCCGCTGCCAGCGACGTCGAGCGCGAAGTCGACACCGGTAGGTGCGATTGCCCGGACACGTTCAGGCATGCCTGTGCCGTATGCCACCGGCTCGGCACCGAGCGCCCGGAGTGCGTCATGTGTCCTCAGGCTGCCTGTGCCGATCACCCGTGCGCCGCGCTCCAGGGCCAACTGGACAGCGGCGTTTCCGACGCTGCCGGATGCACCGTTGATCAGGAGTGTGTCGCCGACCGTGACGCCTAGCTGGTCGAGTGCACGCGCGGCGGTTTCGGCCGCTGCGGGGAGCGCAGCCGACGACGCGTAGTCCAGCGAGTCCGGGATGGGCGCCCAGTAGGACAGCACGGCCAGTTCTGCTTGGGCGGCCCCGTACGGGGAGACACCGAAGACTCGGTCGCCGACCTCGACCCCGGTGACGTCGGCGCCGAGCTCGTCGATGATGCCTGCCGCTTCATATCCCAGAGACTGTGGCAGTTCCTCGTCCATCAGCCCTCGACGCTTCTTCCAGTCGCTGGCATTGATGCCGGCGGCACGCACCTTTATGCGGATCTCGCCTGGACCGGGATGGGGATCCGCGATGTCGACGATCTCGAGGACCTCCGGGCCGCCGAACCGGTCGAATCGAGCTGCTTTCATGGCGCGCTCCTTCCAAGGGAGGAGTGGCGGATCGTCGGAACCGCGTGTGCGCGTGTTTGAGGCCAAGGGTGAAACCGGCCCGGGAGCACGTTTTTACTCCGATCACCGATCCTACCTATCGGCGGTAACGGCTGACATCGTTCGCCGCGTCGGTCCGGCGTGCGTTCCGGTTGCGTTTGACCGGGGTCTTGCCGGCGACGACGCGGGCGGTGCGGGAAGCGATCTGCAGGTTCTCTCTGCACGCCGGCGCCACCCTGTCCGTCCTCGACCGACTGTCAGCTCGGGGCCAACCCGTTCTGGTATGCCCACACCACGGTCTGCACCCGGTCCCGTACGCCGATCTTGGTCATCGCCCGCCCGAGGTGCGACTTGACCGTGGTGGTCTCGATGAAGAGTTCGTCGGCGATCTCGTTGTTGGACAGACCCTTGGCGAGCAACCGTACGATCTCGGCTTCACGCGGAGTGAGCTGGCGCACCGCCGCGGATTCGGGCGGTGCTGCCAGTCGCCGACGGGCGAACTCCGAGATCACCCGGCGGGTCACGACCTGGTCGACGAGCCCGTACCCGTTCGCCAGCCGACGGATCGCGTCGATCAGGTCCTCCGGCTCGCAGTCCTTGAGGATGAAGCCGCTGGCCCCGGATTCGAGTGCGCCGAAGACGTACTCGTCGAGGTCGAACGTGGTCACCACCAGGATGGCCGGGGGCGACTCGGGGGAGCCGGCGAGGATCTCGCGGGTCGCGGTGAGCCCGTCGCCGCCGGGCATCCGGACATCCATGCAGATGACGTCGGGGCGCAGCCGGGCAGCCACGGCCACCGCGGACGATCCGCTGGACGCCTCCGCCACCACCTCGATGTCGTCGGCCTGCGCCAGGAGTACCCGGAAACCGGCCCGCACCACCGCCTGGTCGTCGACCAGCATCACCCGGATCGTCCCGGCGCGAGTCGCGGCCCCATTCCCCGAACCGGTCACGACGGGTCCCCTCCCTTTGATGTCAGCGTCGCTGTGACGGACCAGCCGCCTTCGGCCGTCGGCCCGGCCGCGAAGCGTGCGCCGATCAACTGCGCCCGTTCCCGCATGCCGATCATTCCGACTCCGCTGCTGGTGCGCGCCGCCGGCTCTGTGCGCCGCGCCGGCGGATCGTTCACCACCGCCAGCGACACCTCCCGCGGCAGGTAGCGCAGCGTGATCAGCACCGGGGCGCCCGGCGCGTGCTGCCGCGCGTTGGACAGCGACTCCTGGACCATCCGATAGAGAGCGACGTCGGCGATCGGCGGCACCGGCCGGGGCGATCCCTCGCCCACGAAATCGACCGGCGTGCCCAGGTCTCGAGCGGTCCGGACCAGGTCGTCGAGCACGGCCAAGCCTGGCACCGGAACGCTGCCTTCGCCATCGTGGCCGGGCGTGTCGCCGCCGCCGCTGCTGTCGGCCGGGGTGCCGCGCAGCACCCCGACCACCAGCCGCAGGTTGTCCAGGGTTTCCTTGCCCTGGGTCCGCAGCCAGGCCACGCCGGCCTTCGCCGCGTCCGGGTCCCGGTCGATCAGCAGCTGGACCGCCGCCGCCTGCACCACCATGCCGGACAGGTGGTGGGCGGCGACGTCGTGCAGTTCCCGAGCCATCTGGGTGCGTTCCGCGCCGAGCGCGGCCTGCACCTTCACCTGCTGGGCCCGGACCGCCTCGGCGGCCTGCAGGCGTAGCAGGTGCGTGTAGCGCCGGTGGGTCGCCACGTAGTTGCCGACGAGGACCGCCGCGAGATTGGACAGTGCGCTCGACCCTGCGGGGCCGACAGCCGACAGCAGAAGGTCCGGCGTCATGACGGCGGCGGTGCCGAACGCCGCTGCAGCCTCGATCGCCACCGCCGCGCCGACCAGCATAAACGCCGTCCGGGCCGGCAGCAGAGCCCCGGTGGTGTACGCGACGATGAACGGTGCGAATCCCCGGATCGTCGCTTCAGGTGGGGACAGGGTGATCATGGCGACCTGGAGGCCGACGATGCCGGCGAGGCAGAGCAGCGGGCGGACCCGGCGCAGGCAGAGCAGCAGCGCCTGCACAACCCCGAGGGCGACGAGCAGCCGGGCCCGCACCGGGTCGACCACGATGTCGTCCGGTGCCGTCGCGCCCCAGAACAGAGCCGCCATCAATGTGAACGTCGGCCCGGCGACGACGGCCGCGAGCAGACAGTCCCGGGCGAACCACCCGGTCACACCGAGGCTGGCGAGCAGTACGTCCAACCGCTTCGTCAGCCGGGGCCGGTCCGCCGGATCGGCCGGCTCGGCGGTGACCGGGCCGCCCCCGATGTGGTCGTTCACCGTGTCAGCATCCTCTGCTCGTAGATCGAGACGAATCGGGAGGGGCCGGGTGGGGAGGGGACCGGTCGAAGCCGTCAGTAGGAGATGTTCGGCGAAAGCAGCATGAACTCGACGGCGAACCATCCCGTACCGGCGAGGGCCAGCAAGACCAGGGCGCTGCCGGCGGTCCGCGACCAGCCGACCCGCCGGCGGACGTCGTCCACCAGCCAGACCGCTGCGGGGATCACCCCGAGCAGGCCGATCAGCTGGGCCACCTGCACGCTTCGCATCGAGACGGTGGAGAGATCCTCCAGGCCCATGATGAGCACCAGGCTTCCCACCCAGCCGCCGACCGCGAGCAGGGCGCAGCCGACGGCGACGCGGCTCAGGATGCGCGCGGTGCGTCCAGCCCGATCACGCGGTGCCCGCCGCCGCAGCCGGCGACCGATCGCCCCGACCGGCCAGGCCAGGACGGTGAGCAGGAGGATGACCACCGAGCCGATGATCACCGGGATGGCCAGGTAGGTGCTGCGTGCGGTCTCGACGGGCACCAGGGCGAACGCGGAGTCGAAAACGATCGTTTCGACCTGGCCGTCGACCGCTCGCATCGCGATCGTCTCCTGCCCGCCGACCTCGCGCCAGACCCAGGGCTCGATCTCTTCGTAGACGGCGGCGGTATCGGCCATCGGACGCGGTTCGAGCAGTAGCCGGCCGTCATCGCGGACGCTCACCGTGGTACGCCCGGACAGGCCGATCAGGGTCAGGAAGTTGCTCTCGATCGCGCGGGAGCTTTCGTAGGTGCCGGCGGCCATCGCGGCCCGCTCGGCTGTGCCCGAGGCGTCGGTGGTCAGGGCGGCCGGCTCGGTCGCCGGCCCGTTGTTCGCCGCCGTGCCGGGCACCGCCGGGAAGTAGCGGTCGGCGAAGGCTTTCGTCAGTTTCTGTCGAAGCTGGTGGTTGGCCAGGGAAGACGTACCGGTGCTGTTGAGCGAGAGGAACAGGCCGGCGCCCTCTTCCGGGTAGATCTGCAGGTGGGTGTGGAAGTAGAGGGTGTCGCCGCCGTGGCCGATGATCCGCCGGCCGTTGCGGCTCTCGTCGAAGAACCCGAGGGTCATCCGGGGTGCACCGGCGAGGGTGCCGAGCGTGGTGGCGTCGAGCGCTGGCTGGTGCATCAGATCGAGCGTCGGCTTGTCCAGTATCGGGGTGTCGCCGACCGGTTCGCCCAGGTGGGCGAGCATGAACCGGGCCATGTCCGGTGCCGAGGCGCTCATCGACCCGGCGGGCGGGGTGCCGATGATCTCGAAGTACCCGGCGGGGGACGACGCGTTGTCGTATCCGTTCGAGACGCGGCCTGCCAGGTCGGCGGGGAGCGGCTGGGCGAAGGAGGACGACGTCATGCCGAGGCGGTCGAAGACGTTACGGTCGACGTACTCCTCGAACGGGATACCGCTGACCCGTTCCACGATGTATCCGGCGAGCGAGTTGCCGTAGTTGGAGTAGGCCGGCACGGTCCCCGGCCGGTAGATCTGCTCCGGCGGATCGGTGACCAGAGCGTCGCGTAGAACGGCCCGGGTGCCTTCCTTGCCGATGAGGCCGGCGATCCGCTCCTCGAACCCGGCGGTGTGGGTCAGCAGGTGCCGCAGGGTGATCGGCTCGTCGAACTTGCGGGGGATGGCGAAGTCCAGGTAGCCGGCGATGTCGGCGTCGAGGTCGACCCTGCCATCCTGGACGAGCTGCATCGCGGCGGTGGCGGTGGCGAGCTTCGACACCGACCCGATCCGGAACAGGTGCTGCTTGGGGTCGACCGGCACCGGCTTGGCGCCCTTGTCACCGGTATCGACGTGGCCGTACCCCCGGGTGGTGACGGTCCCACCGTCGTTGACGACGGCGACCGTTGCCCCGGCGATGTCATTGGCTTCCAGCGCGGCCGGGAGCATCTCGTCGAGCCAGGCGTTCACGTCGCCGGCGTTCAGCACGCCCGGTTCGACGGCTGCCGCCGGGGCGTCGCTCGTCGCGGCCGGCTCCTGCGCGGCACCGGCACCGCAGCCGACGACCCCCGCCCCGACGACCACCGCGGTTGCCAGGGCGGCACCGAGACGCCGCATGTGGGGCGCCGACCGGCGCGGATACGGCCGGGAAGCGGTCTGCTCTGGTGCATCGCTCTGGTTCATGGCCGAGAGCCTGCTGCAGCGGCACCGCCGCGCCATCTGGCGCAGGACCACACTCGACTTACGACTTAAGTAGCAAGCTCAACCAGCGCTCAACCCGGACCATACCGCCGACCGGCCCCGCAGATCGGCCGGGCTCGCCGCAACGACGTAGTGCCGCTGAAGGCCTCGAGAACCTCAAGATCACCGGATCCGTGCCCGCTTCGTCAAATCCACTCTGGACATCAACACAGAGTCTCCGACCACTCAGGATGCGATTGAGAGGCGCAGGTCCTCTACCATTTCCCAAAGCTGGCGTTCACGAGCGGGGTCGTAGGACTCCTTGGACGAAGAGACTTCTCGTGTGCGGTCGATGTAGGAGCCGGAAGGTGCCGGGATGCGCCCGAGCGCGACGTCGGCGAGGTGTCGGCCGGCGTTCTTCTGGCTCGAGGCTATCGGGGTCAGCGTCATCAGCGGCATGATCCGTCGCCCCACGAACCGGACGGCTGCGCCTGCTTCGCGGCTCAGGCCGGTGCCGGGCACGAACCCGGGGTTGTAGGCGACGATGTCGACGCCCTGCGGGAAACGTCGTGCGTACTCGTGGATGAGGTAAATCGCGGCGAGCTTGCTGGTGGAGTATGCGGTCCCTCCCGCGGTGACGGTGTTCGGCTTCGGGAACGCGCGGATGCGGGCCAGGCTGGCCGGGTCTTGCCATGACGGCGCGGGCATCATTCCCGCGTTATGGCGAAAGTCGCCGAAGTGAGCGTCGCTGACGGTGAGAACGATCCGTGACGGCGCCTTGAATCGGTCCTGCAGAAGGCGGAGAAGGACGTGATTGGCGAGGACATTGACAGCGAATGTCGCCTCGAACCCGTCCGGGCTCTCCGTGACGTTGTTCGTGTAGAGCAGGCCGGCGTTGCCGACGAATCCACGCAGCGGTGGCAGATCTCCCGTATCGAGCCGCTGGATCAGTTCATCAGCCGCCGCACGGACGCTGCCCAGCGATAACAGGTCCGTCGGGATTGCTGTCACGGCGCGCCCGCCTTGGCCTAGATGAGCGGCAAGCTCAGTTCCCGCGGCGCCACGGGCCAGGAGTACGAGATGCGCCTCAGGATCGCCTTCGAGAATGCGGTCGACGGCGACACGGCCGAACCCCCGGGTTGCGCCGGTCATGACAATGGTGTGGGTCACAGAATTCTCCCTTGTTGAGCCCGACGGGCTGCCGGTGACGGGGGCGGTCTGTGCCATGCCCACCCATAACTATGTCGCGTAAATTTACTGCGTATAGCTACGGTAGCGCTCCTTTACCCCGTCGTCAACGGCGCCCTTTACGAGATAAAGTAAGCCGCATGCCACCCCGACCCCCAGCCTCCGAACGACTCCACCGCGACGAGGTCCTGTCGACCGCCCTCGCCCTCGCCGACGCCGACGGACTCGACGCCGTCACGCTGCGCCGGGTCGCCGCCGCCTGGAACGTCACACCCATGGCGCTGTACTGGCACTTCAAGGACAAAGACGCCCTGCTCGACGCGCTGATCGAACGGATCCTCGGCGAGGTCGACCTGACCGCCAGCGGCAAGGCCGACCTGCGAACCGTGATGACGGCTCTGCTGCGCGTCCTGCGTGCGCACCCCGCCCTCGCCGAGATCACGCCGACCCGCTTCATGCGCACGGACGCCGGCATCGATCTGGCCGAGCGGGTCATCGCACTGCTGCGCGCCGAGGGGCACTCCCCGGTGGCCGCCGCCCAGCTAAGCATCTTCCTGCTCAACGCGCTGATCGGGTTGGTGATCCGCCAGCCGGGTGACCCCGCCGCCGACCCGGCCCTGCGGGAGTCCCTGCTCACCGCCAAGCGCGCGCGACTGAAGTCGCTGTCCCCGCAGGACTACCCCAACCTGACCGAAACCGCCGACTTCTTCCTTGGCCTGCCCGACGAGCAGGAGTACTACGAGCGAGGACTGACCATGCTCCTCGACGGGGTACGTCTCACCTGACCAGCCGAGCACAGGAGACTCTGCGAAGTTCCCGCAAGGGCATCGTCACCCAGACGGTCACCCCGCCTACCGTGCGCAGTCTCGACGCCATTCACCTGGCCACCGGCCTACGCCTGAAGGATCAGGATCGACTGACGTCGTTCGTGACCTACGACAAACGGCTGGCCGAAGCGGCTTCGGCGGCCGGTCTACCCGTGGATATGCCCACCGGCTGACGGCTCGACTGGAAACGATGGCGGTTGATTGCCAGTGGCTGCCATCAGGGCTTCGGCTGCTGGGGTTCGGGTGTTGAGCAGCGAGCGGCCTTGGCGGTGGGTTGTCACCAAGCCGGCGGCTCGCAGAGTGGTCAGGTGCTGGGAGACGCCGCCAGGGGTGATGCCTGTGCGGTGGGACAGGTCTGTTGTGGAGAGTAGGGCGGACAGCTCCACCAGCATCCGGGCTCGGCTGCGGCCGATCAGGGCCGTCAGGGCGTCGGGGACTGCGGGTGAGGCCTCCCACAACGTGGCCGCGGCTCGGGCGGGGTAGGCCAGTTGCGGGACGGGGCCGGCGGAGACGCTCAGGACCGTGGGCCAGACGAAGATCGAGGGGATCAGGATCAGGCCGGCGCCGGTGGGGACGTCGGCGGCCGCGCAGTGGGGCTGATTGATGTGCAGGGTGCCGTTGTGCCAGGTGACCTGAGGGTGCAGGTCGGCCAGCACGCCCGCTGTGCCCTCCCCGGCCAGGCGGCGGGCGCGGTAGTGGATCTCGGCGTCGAGCAGCGATTTGATTCTGGGCCAGGTGGGAGCCACCGCGGTGTGCCAGAACGCCTCGATCTCGTCGGACAGGCGGGACAGGCCGGCGCTCGGGTCGGCGTAGAGGCCGGCCACGGGGGCGGGCATCAGGTCCAGGTGGACGCGGACCACCTCCGGTGGGGTGGCACGCAGGGTCGCCAGTTCCGTGGACAGGTCGGCGGCCAGGCCGGTGGGCGGCGGGGTCAGGAAGTCGGGGGCGTAGCCGCCGGGCGGCGCCACCAAGGCGCCGAGCAGGCTGTCGGCCGGTAGGTGCGCCCGGCCGGCCCAGTCGCGGTAGAGCGCGGGCACGCCGGGGGCGCGCAGGACGCGTACGGCCGCCAGCACCTCCCACAGGCAGGAGACCGCGAAGCGGATGCGGGTGGCGGCGGGGGCCGACGGCATCTTCGTCCCGGGGGTGGTCGATCCCGCCGTCATCCGCGAGCTGGTGCGGCTTCCGGCGCCGCTGAACGTCCTGATCGGATCGCCGGCCGGCCCGAGCGTCGCCGAGCTGGCGGCGCTGGGCGTGGCTCGGGTGAGCCTGGGCTCGGTGGTCGCCCAGGCGGCGTACGCGACGGTCCGGCGGGCCACCCAGGAGGCGCTGACCTCGGGCACGTACGCCGCCGTGGCGGACGCGCTGGACTACGGCTGGATGAACGACCTCATGACTCGGCGTAGCGCGTAGGCGGGAACGGGTTGTCCGCGCTGAGCGGGGTGGTCTCGCCTTCCGCCTCCTGGCGGGCGGTGACGCTTTCGATGTCCTGCTCGCCGTTGTCCGCCTGCGGGTCGAACGGCACCGGGTCGTCGGTGGCGGCGGGGACGTCGCTGGGGTTGTAGTCGATGACCCCGGCGTCGGCCCGCTCCTCGTCGGTGCGGCGAGCCAGCTCGTCGTCGTCGAGGTGTGCGGGGGCGCCGCCGTGGAACCGGCGGTCACGGCGACCCTCTTCGGCCTCGGTGTTCACATCGTCGCTTGCCATTTCGCTTCCCCTTCCCTCCGGGCTCGCGCCTGTCCTACCCGGCCCCTTGGTGGTGGTAACCGAAGCGTGCCCTGGATCGCAGCGACATACCAGCGGGCGACACGCAGCGTGCCGACTTGCCGAGCGGAGCGTTACACCGTAGGTGTTCTGGGGTAGGCGTGCCGCCCCCGCGGCCGCGAAAGGGAACCCATGGCACTCACAGCAAAGCCGGAACGGTTCGACGTGCGGACCCGGGACCGCAACGTCGCCGCCGAAGCCATCAGCCGCATCGCCCGGCACCGGGCCCGAGTCTCGTTCGACGACCCGGACGCGGTCGACCTGCGCTTCCACGAAAGCCTCTACGGCGACATCGACAGCACACTGATCCGGTTCGGTGGGGTGCGCTACCGGGCCGAGGCCGAGCCCATGCCGTTCCTGCTGACCGGCTTCATCGCCGAGGGCGGCGCCTGTCTCAAGAGGCCGGGCGAAACCGTGTCGTTGCCGCGCATGCAGGGCATGCTGTTCCCGCCCGACACTCCGATCACCGGCGAGTACGACGATGCCGTGCTCGTCCTCCTGCGATTACCCGTCGAAGTCGCCGGGGAACTGGCCGAGGCCGCCACCGGCCTCCCGGCCGAGAAGCTGGAGTTCACCGGGATGACGCCGGTGTCCGAGCAGGCACGCCGGCTGTGGGTGCAGACCGCGGACTTCGTGTGGCGACAGCTGAGCACACCCGGCGCCGAGCCGCCGCCGTTGGTGACAAGCCAACTCCTGCGCCTCGTGGCCGCCACGGTGATCTCGGTGTTCCCCAACACGTCCATGATCGGAAACGTCGGCCCGGACGGCGGTCAGGTGGGCCCGGGGGTGCTGCGGCGGGCGACCGCCTTCATCGAGGAGCATCCCGCGAGCCCGCTGACCGTCCGCGAGATCGCTGACGCGGCCGGTGTCGGCATCCGTGCGTTGCAGAGCGCGTTCCGCCGCCACCTCGAGGTCACCCCCATGGGGTACCTGCGACGCGTACGCCTGGAACGCGTGCACCGCGAGCTGCGGGCCGGCGGCGTCACCGTGCAGGAATCGGCCCGGCGCTGGGGTTTCGCCAACCTGGGCCGGTTCGCCGCCGAATACCGCGCCGAGTACGGCGAGGCCCCGAGCCGGACCCTGCGCGGCTGACCACCGGGCATCAACCGTCAGAGGGGCAGCACCACAGGGGTCGGCGTCTCTCCCACGCACGTGACGGCCATCCGGTATTTCGCCTTGGCCCCGGTGAACAGGATCCGGGCGGTGAAGGCCGGACCGGCCTCGATGAACTGCGCCGTGAAACCGTCGGCCGGCTCCGGCTCGGTCAACGTGGCCTTGCCCTGGGCGCAGGTGGCCCGGACGGCCCCGCCGGGCGATTCGAGCCGCTTGCCCGGGGGCGGCGCCACCGCCGAAGGTGACAGCGACGGCTCACCCGACGTGCTCGGCGAGGGCGGCCGGGTCACATCGGGCGAACCCGGCTGCGCCGCGGAGGGTGCGCGTGACGGCACCGGCCCGCTGCCCACGATCACGCCGCGACCGGGCTCCCCGGTGACCGCGGGGGCAGCACCGCCGGGCCAGCTCGCGCCCGCCGTGGACCCGACCGGCGCGCTGACCGTGGTGGTGGGCACGACCGGGAGGACCGGGGCGCCCGCGTCCTGCTGCTGCTTCTCGGCCTCGGAGCCGGCGACGACGAGCCAGATCACCAGCCCGGCCGCGGCCACGACGGCGACGGCCCCACCGGCCAGCAGCTGTTTCCGGCTGACGGCGGGCCCACCGGCCAGACCCGTTTCGAACCGCCGGCGTGAGCCGCGCGCCGGCCGGTCGAGCGCGGTGGCCGGCCAGACCGAGTTGTGCGGCCGGTCGAACCGGGACGACTCACCCAGGTTGCCTCGCGTGGCCGGGGCGCCGGCCACGATCGGACGGTCGTTGGGCCGCGCCACGACGGTGGGCTGGGCCCGGTAGCGCAGCGCCTCGGCGGGCGGCGCGGGCCGTGGCACCCGGACCGACGTGGGTTCGTCGTCCTCGCGTACGACATCGGCCGCCGCCGCCTCGGCCGCGTCACCCAGCGTGGCCGCCACCTCGGTCGCGGTCGGTCGCATGGCGGGATCTTTTCGCAGGCAGCAGTCGACCAGCTCGGCGACCGCGGCCGGCACGCCCGGCAGCTGCGGCAGCGGAGCCGGCTCGACGTACACGTGGGCCTCGAGCATCTGGGTCGTGCTTTCGACACTCCACGGTGACTCGTGGGCGAGCAGCCGGTAGAGCAGCACACCGAGCGCGTAGATGTCGGAGGCCGGCTCGACCGCGTCGCCGGTGAGACGCTCGGGGGCCAGGTAGGCGGGGGTGCCGACCAGCCTGTCCTCCGGAGCGGCGGGCCCCACCGCGGCCGCGATGCCGAAGTCGACCACCTTCACACCGGTCGGCGTGACCATGATGTTGGCCATCTTGATGTCGCGGTGGGCCAGGCCGTGCTCGTGGGCCGCGGCCAGCGCCGCCGCGACCTCGCCGCAGATGCGGAAGATCGTGCGCGGCGGCAGCGGCCCGGACGACGCCCGCTGCTGGAGCGTCGGCCCGTTGACCAGTTCCATCACGACGTACGGAAGATGGTCGGCCTCGCCGTAGTCGTAGACCTGGGCGATGTTGGGATGCGACAGGGTCGCCGCCGAGCGGGCTTCCTCGCGGATGCGGGCGCGTGACTGCGGGTCGCCGGCGAATCGGCCGGCCAGCACCTTGACCGCGACCGGGCGACCCAGCACCTCGTCGCGGGCGCGCCACACCACGGCCATGCCACCCCTGCCGAGTTCACTCAGCAATGTGTAGCGGCCGCCGAGAGCCTGCCGAACCTCCACCGTGGCAGTCTGCCCTTCCGGCCGGAAAATCGCACATCCGAGTAAGGCTCGAATAGCGCTCGCTTTCGCATTACGCCTATGGTTTCCGGGCACCGCAAGAATTGATCAAGGAGCGTCATGGCGAACTCGATCCGGCAGCGAATCGCGGATGCCACGCTCGGCCGCCTGGTGCGGCAGAGCCCGGCGGCGAACGACTATGTGACGGCGGCGGTGCGCACACCGATGCGCGACGGCGTGGTGCTGCTGGGCGACCACTTCGCGCCGGTCACCGCCCGGCCCCGGGGGACGGTTCTGATCCGTACGCCGTACGGCCGCGGCTTTCCCTCGTCGGCGCTGAACGGCCGGCTGTTCGCGGCGCGTGGCTACCACGTGATCATCCAGAGTGTGCGGGGGACGTTCGGCTCGGGCGGCCGCTTCGAGCCGATGGCCCAGGAGGCCGCGGACGGCCAGGACACCGTCGCCTGGCTGCGGGAACAGCCGTGGTTCGACGGCCGGCTGGCCACCCTGGGCGCGTCGTACCTGGGCTGGAACCAGTGGGCGCTCCTGCAGGACCCGCCGCCGGAATTGCGGGCAGCCGTCGTCTATGTCGCTCCCCACGACTTCCGCGAGGCCGTCTTCGGCACCGGCGCGTTCACCGTCGGCGACTTCCTGGGCTGGAGCGACATGATCGCCCATCAGGAGGACGGTGGACTGCTGCGCCGGGGGGCCAGCGGCATCTCGGCGTCGCGGCGGCTCCGGCCCGCGCTGCAGGGTTTGCCGTTGCCGGACGCGGCCGGCCCGGTGCTGCGCGGGCGTGCGCCCTGGTACCGCGAGTGGCTCTCCCACCCCGACGGCGACGATCCCTGGTGGCAGCCGTACCGGGCGGGCGGCGCGCTGAGCAAGGTCGAGACGCCGGTGCTGCTGATCGGCGGATGGCAGGACCTCTTCCTCGAGCAAACCCTTCAGCAGTACGAGGCCCTGCGCGCCCGCGACGTCGAGGTGGGCCTGACCGTCGGCCCGTGGACCCACCTCCAACTGGGCGTGCAGGGCGCCGCGACGGTGGCCCGCGAGAGCCTGGCCTGGCTCGACCAGCACCTGGCCGAGGGCCCGCGGGCCCGCCGCTCCGCGGTGCACGTCTTCCGCACCGGCGAGCGCCGCTGGCACGGCCTGGCCTCCTGGCCACCCGCGTCGGCCCCGGCCGTCTTCCAACTGCACGCCGACGGCACGCTGACCCTGGCGGCCACTCCCCCGCCCGTGGCCGGTGAGCCGGCGACTCCCCCGGCTGCCGTGTCCCCGCTCGAGTCGCCGGCGGGCGAGACGCTGAGCTTCCGCTACGACCCGGCCGACCCGACGCCGACCGTAGGCGGGCGTACGCTCACCGGCTCGATGGGCGTGAAGGACAACCGCCGGCTGGAGGCCCGCCCCGACGTCCTCACCTTCACGACCGACCCGCTGCCGACCGCCGTCGACGTCAACGGCTCGCCCACGCTCGAACTGGCCGTGGCCGTCGACCCGGCCCACGCGGACGTGTTCGCCCGGCTCTGCGACGTCGACCAGCGCGGCCGCTCCCGGAACTTCGCCGACTGCATGTTGCGGCTCGATCCGGCCGTGCCCGCCGGCGAGGTGCAGCGCCTGTCGCTCGTGCTCGACCCGTGCTTCCACCGCCTCGCAGCCGGGCACCGCCTGCGCCTGCAGGTCTCGGGTGGCTCGTTCCCCCGGTTCGCCCGCAACCTCGGCACACCGGGCGCCCCGGCCGAGGCCCACACGCTGTGGCCGCAGGACCACACCGTCCACTGCGCACAATCGCGCCTGACCGTCCCGGTCGCCGCGACCGATTGATCATTTGTCGTGCGGGTGTTTCATCCACCATTCGGTGAATTGGCGCGCCTGACCCAAATTGTCGAGCCGGAGCACCCACAAATTGCTGTAGGTGTCGTCCGGATAATGCGTCGTCGCCTCGATGATCGCGAGATCCTCGGTGACGAGCACCGGGTGCCACTCGAAGGTCGTGGTGCCCGGATCATCCTTGATCTTCAACCATTGTTCGACGATCGCGGCCCGGCCGAGCCACGGTTTCGCGTACGGCTCGGTGAAATAGGCGGCGTCGGAGGCGAAGAGGTCGGCGATGTGCCGCGGATCGTTGGACTCCCACGCCTTGCGGTAGTTGGCGACCCACGCCGTCACCGCGTCGAGACTGGTCATCAAGCCTCCCCAGGCCGCTCCCGCCCCGTTCCGTAGGCCAGCTTACTGAACTCGGGCAGCGCGCCGTTCCACAGCAGATCGCTGACCTGGCTGAGCACGATGAAGATCAGATCTTCGCGCGGGTCGGTGAACCAGTCGGTGCCGTACCCGCCGGCCCAGCCGTAGCGACCGGGGCCACCCACCTCGTCGTCGCGGACCGTCACGGCGAGACCGTAGCCCCAGCCCTGGCCGTCGAGGAAGAAGCCACCGCCGGCGATCTGCTCGTCGGTGAGGTGGTTGGTGGTCATCGCGGCCACGGACTTCTCGGAGAGCAGCCGGGTGCCGCCGTGGACGCCGCCTTCGAGCAGCAGGCGGGCGAAGGCCAGATAGTCGTCGGCCGTCGACAGCAGGCCGGCCGACCCGTTCGGGAACGCCGGCGGGGCGCTCCACACCTGGAGCGGCTCGATCTCGGAACGGCTCAACCGGCCGGTCGCGCTGTCGGTCTGGTAGTGGACCGGCAGCCCGGCGACCCGGTCGGCGGGCTGCCAGAAGCCGGTGTCACGCATGCCGAGGGGTGCGAACAACCGCTCCCGCAGCAGCTCGCCGAGGGGCCGGCCCGACGCCCGGGCCAGCAGCACGCCGAGCACCTGGGTGCCGGCGTTGTACATCCACTGCTCCCCCGGCTGGTGGATCAGCGGCAGCGACCCGAAACGCCGGATCCACTCGTCGGGGCCGAGCCCGGTGCGCGGCTCGGGTTCGGACAGCCGCAGGTCGAGATCGCGCCAGGCCCGCACGATCGGGTACGGCGGGTCGACCTCACCCTCGGGACCGACCACGATGCCGAAGCCGAGCGTGAAGGTCAGCAGATCCTCCACGGTGACCGGGCGCTCGGGCGGAACCGTGGCCTCGATCGGGCCGTCCGGGCGGACCAGCACCTGCTGGCCGGCCAACTCGGGCAGGAAGCGGGCGACCGGCTCCTCCAGGTCGAGCACATCGTCCTCGGCCAGCATCATCGTGACGGCGGCCAGCACGGGCTTGGTCATCGAGGTGATGCGGAACAGCGTGTCGCGGCGCATCGGCACGTCGCCGCCGAACTCGGTGACGCCGGCCGTCTCGACCCACACGTCGTCGCCGCGGGCCACCAGGGCCACCAGACCGGGAAAATCGCCGCGCTCGACCCGCGCGGCCATGGCTTGCTGGAGTTGACTCGGCATGGGCCCCACCCTGCCAGGTCGTTAGGGTCCTGGCATGGATCACAACTGGCGGCACCTACCGGCGCCGGCCCGGCCGATCGCGGCCGCGGCCACCACGGCCGTGGTCGCGGCCCAGGCCCGCGACGGCGAGGCCTTCGAGTCCGCCGCGGCCGGGCTGGCCACACTCGAGCAGGGCCAGACCGGTCTCATCCTCGGCACAGCCACCCGCCTGCTGCTCGAGCGGGCTCACCCCGACGGCCTCGACAGCGACGCCGTGCGCGAGGTGCTGGCGCAATGCGTACGCTCGGCCGCCTCCTGGCATCCGGCGACCGACGCCATGGTCGTCCTCTACCTGCTGGCCGCCGCCCTCGGCGTGCTCGACGACGAGACCGAGCCGCCCAAGCCCGACGAGCTGACCCGCCACGCCGCGCTGCTGCTGGCCCATCTGCTCGGCGCCCGCCCGCCGCACGAGATCCTCACCGCGGCACTCGCCGAGATCGAGCACACCCAGCTGAACGACTGATCGTTGATCCTCCGCGAGAGATTCCGGCAAAAGGGAGGAAGCGGGCATGGCGACGTCGACGGATCCGGGGCTGCTGCTGCGCCCGATGCTGCATGTGGACGACCTGGCCGCGTCCATCGCGTTCTACCGCCATCTGGGCGGCGAGGTCATCCACGGCGGCGAGGACACCGACTGGGTGCTCATGCAGCTCGGCACGACCCAGATCGGCCTGCTCACCCGGCCGCCCGACCGCGGCCGCGGCGAGGACAAGGTCGAGCTGACGTTCGACGCGTCGATGCCGCTGGCCGAGCTCGAGTCCCAGTTGCACCGGGCCGGCGTCCCGGTCGACGAGGTCGGCACCGACCGCGACTACGGCGAGCAGCTTCACGTCCGCACGCCTGAGGGCCTGCTCCTGAAGATCAGTAGTCGCCAGTCCGCCTGATTTGGCCCTGCGGCACCATTGACGTATGGCGTCGGTCGCGATCTTCCACTCCCTCTACGGGTTGCGGCCGTCGGTGCTCGGCGCGGCCGAGCGGTTGCGCGCGGCCGGCCACACCGTCGTGACCCCCGATCTGTACGGGCTACCGCCGGCGAATTCGTTCGAGCAGGCGGCCGCCTTGGCCGACAAGGTGGGCTGGCCCGAGATCGTCGGCCGGGCCCGGGCCACGCTCCGAGACATGCCACCGCGCACCGTTCTGGCCGGCTTCTCCATGGGTACGGGCGTGGCCGACGAGTTGCTGGCCGAGCGCCCGCACACCGCAGGCCTGCTGCTGCTCTCCGGCGCCGCGATCACCGCTGCCCGGATTCCGCCCGGCCTGCGCGCTCAACTGCACGTGGCCGACCCCGACCCCGATTTCGTGCCGGCCCCCGCCATCACCGGCTGGGCCGACGCCATGGACGCGGCGGGCGCGATTTTCGAGGTGTACCGCTACCCGGCCGTGGGCCATCTGTGGATGGACGAGGACCTGCCCGACCACGACCACCTGGCCACCGACCTGCTGTGGTCGCGCTGCACCGAATTCCTGCGCCTCTCCTGACCGCGCGCCCTGTGGACAACCTCGTCCTCCGACCTTGACAACCGCGTAGCGTCGCGCCACGTCCCGGGGTGGGAGGGGGAGGCGGTGGCACCCCGGGGTAACGCGCGTCACCTGCAGTCGGTAAAAGTTTGCAGCTGCTGCAACTTTGGTTCTAGCCTGCCGGTGTGGCCGAAACCGAACCCGCGGCGCCGACTCGTCGCGATCGCAAGAAGCAGCAGACGCGCGCGGCCCTGATGGCGGCGACCCTGCGCCTGGTCGACGAGCGCGGCCTCGAGCACGTCACGGTGGAGGACATCAGCGAGGCGGCTGACGTTTCCCCCCGCACGTTCTTCAACTACTTCGCCACCAAGGACGACGCGCTACTCGGCGGGCCGCTGCCGCACGGGCCGTCGATGCACGACCGCCTGCTGGCGGTGCCGGCCGACGTGCCGCTGGTGCCGGCGATCCTCCAGGCCATGAGCGCGGACATCGCCGAGATCCAGAGCGAACGCGACCTCTGGGTGACCCGGCTCCGGGTGATCAAGAGCAACCCGTCGCTGCTGCCGCTGCTGGTCGCCCGGGGCGAGTGCGCCGAGGAGGAAACCGTCGTGGCCGTTGCCGCCCGGACCGGGCTGTCCACCGACGACCTCTTCCCGCAGCTCGCCGCCACTCTGGCCGGGGCCGCGTTCCGCACCGCCATGATGCGCTGGGCCACCACCGGCGACAACCTGTACGACCTGGTCCGGGAGACCTTCGAGGTTCTCGAGAAGGGCCTGGCACCCACTCACGAGGAAGTCATGCGATGACACTCACCAGTCCGCCCGATCGACCGGATCCGGCCCTCCGCGCGAAAGCCACCGTGGCCGAGGACGCCGTCGCCCTCGGCGGCGTGCCGATCACCGCGGAAGCGGCCGACAAGGCCGCCTCGGCCGACGGGACCTCCGGCGAACGGATGTCGCGGGGCGAGGTCGTCCAGGCCCTGTCCGGCCTGATGCTCGGCATGTTCGTCGCGATCCTGGCCTCGACAGTCGTGTCCAACGCGCTGCCGCGGATCATCGCCGACCTCGACGGCAGCCAGTCCGTCTACACCTGGATCGTCACCACCGAACTGCTGGCGATGACGGCCACCGTGCCGCTCTGGGGCAAGCTGGCCGACCTGTACAACAAGAAGCTGCTGATTCAGATCTCGCTGCTGCTCTTCGTGGCCGGCTCGCTGATCGCCGGCTTCACGCCCGACGTCGGCGTGCTGATCGTCAGCCGCGTGGTGCAGGGCATCGGCGCCGGCGGCATGACCGCGCTGGCCACCATCGTGCTCGCGGCCATCATCCCGCCGCGCGAGATGGGCCGCTACTCCGGCATGTTCGGTGCGGTCTTCGGCGTCGCGACCATCGCCGGCCCGCTGATCGGCGGCGTCATGGTGGACACGTCGTGGCTGGGCTGGCGCTGGTGCTTCTTCATCGGCGTGCCGTTCTCGGTCGCAGCGATCGCGCTGCTGCAGAAGACCCTCCACCTTCCTTCCGTACGACGCCCCGGCGTGAAGATCGACTGGCTGGGCGCCTTCCTCATCACGGCCGGTGTCAGCACCCTGCTGATCTGGTCGACCCTGGCCGGGCAGCACTTCGACTGGGCGTCCGGCGCGACCGCGGCGTTCGTGGCCGGCGGTGTCGTGCTGCTGGCGCTGGCGGTGTGGGTCGAATCCCGTGCCGAGGAGCCGATCATCCCGCTCGGCATCTTCCGCAACCGCACCGTCACCCTGACGATCATCGCCAGCGTGCTGGTCGGCGTGGCCATGTTCGGCGGCACGGTGTTCCTGTCGCAGTACTTCCAAGTCGCGCTCGGTAAGTCCCCGACGGTCGCCGGTCTCATGAGCCTGCCGATGATTTTCGGTCTGCTGGTGTCCTCGGTCGTTGCCGGAGCACTTATCACGAAGACCGGCAAGTGGAAGATCTACCTGGTCGCCGGGGCCATCGTCATGACGATCGGCATGCTGCTGCTGAGCACGATCGGCGCGACCACCAGCGTCCTGGTCATCTCGGTGCACATGGCGGTGCTGGGCATCGGCGTCGGCATGCTGATGCAGAACCTGGTGCTGGCCGCGCAGAACGACGTGCCCGCGGCGGAATTGGGCGCCGCCACCTCGACGCTGACGTTCTTCCGCAGCATGGGTGGCGCGATCGGCGTCAGCGCCCTGGGCGCCGTCCTGGCCAGCAAGGTGACCTCGGGCTTCGCCGAGAAGTTGGGCGGCGCGGCGGCGGGCGGCGGCGCTGCCGAGGTGCCTGACGTGAGCGCGCTGCCCCCGCAGGTGCTCGACATCGTGAAGGACATCTACGGCACGGCGACCGCGGAGCTGTTCCTGATCGCCGCCCCGATCGCCGCGCTGGCGGTCGTCGCCGTCCTGTTCATCAAGGAGAAGCCGCTGTCGAACCTGAGCGGCGACGAGCGGCGCGCGCAGGAGGAAGCGGCAGCGACGGGGATCCCGCTGCACTGAGAACCCACACGCCCGGAGCCCAAGGGCATGGATCGTCCGCAGGCACGCCGGGCCGCTCCCCTCGGGGGCGGCCCGGTCGCGTGTCAGGACGGGCGCAGGCCCACCGACGTGCGCGGCGAGGGCGGCTCGGCGCAGCCCAGCAGCCCCACCAGGCCGGACACCCAGAGCTGGCGGTAGACCGTGGGGCTGGGGTGGCTCACCACGAGTTTGATGCCGCTGGCGGCGGCCGTGTGGAAGCAGGCCACCAGGATGCCGATGCCGATGCTGTCGATCAGCATGACCCGCTGCAGATCGAGGCAGATCTTGCCCGGCGTGGAGCTGGTCAGCACGTCGTTGACGGCGTCCCGCATCACGTGGGCGTTGTCGAGATCGATCTCACCGCTGGGTGCGATCTCGACGGTGCCATCAGCCAGCTGGCGCGTGGTGATCGGCAGATACACGGCTGCCCTCTTCCTGGCATCGAGCGGGCCGACGCCGACTTCCGCGTGAAGGACGCTCCGCCGGCCGGTAATGACCTGGATGGCGTCGGACGCCTCGCCCGGGCGCCGCTCTCCGACCGCGTTCCTACAACAATCCGCTGGTCTGCAAGTTACGCCACGTAGGCGCGGAACGCCAGAGTAGTTCATATGGCCTGAATGTGCTGGAACGGTCAGTGCGTGGCGGCAACGTTGACGATCGACGTCCCGGGGTCGAATACTCACCGTATGCGATGGGACCTACTTCGGCATGGCTGACGTCACCCCGAGGTCGGCCCAATTGCTCTCCGATATGCCGGAAGTAGCCCACTTCAGCGGCGTGGATATCGATGAAGCACGCTCGGTGCTAAACCGTTTCTACTACCCGGTAGCAGTGGGTACGCCGGAGGACGGGGCTGACTTTCAGCTAGGCGTGGGAGTGATCCAACTCGGACCTCTTACGGTCGGACAATTAAGCTTCGCGAGCGCCGTGACGCTGCTCGTGGCCGAATTGGACGCCTATCACGTCACCATGCCCACGCTCGGCCGCCTGCACGCCCGGCACGCCGGCCACGAGGTCGTCGCCGGCCCGCTGACGGGGGTGATCTTCGGCCCCGGCAGCCCGGTCTACACGTCCCGGGAGGCCAACTCGGCCGAGGTCGCGGTGAAGGTCGAGCGCAAGGCCCTGGAAGCGGAATTGTCGGGACTGCTGGGATACCCGATCGAGGGACCTCTGCTCCTTCCACCGGAGGTCGACCTGTCCACCGGCCCGGGATACAGCTGGAGCCGGCTGGTCCGGCTGCTCTGCGAGGAACTACCCCGCGAGGGCAGCCTCTTCTTCGAGCCGCTGATCGCCGAGCAGCTGCGCAGCACGGTGCTCAGCGGCCTGCTGCTGAGCGTCCCCCACCGCTACCGCGACGAGCTGACCGGCCCGATCGCCGCCGGCCCGCCCCGAGCCATCCGCCGGGTGGTCGACGCCATCCAGGCCGAGCCCGAGCGGCCGTTCACGGTGACCGAACTGGCCCGCGTGGCGAACATGAGCGTCCGGTCGCTGCAGGAGGGCTTCCGCCGGCATGTGGGCACCGCCCCCATGACGTACCTGCAGCGGGTGCGCCTGGGCCGGGCGCACGAGGCCCTGCGGCGGGCCGACCCCGTTCGGGTGACGGTCGCGGCCGTCGCCCACCGGTGGGGCTTCGCCCATCTGGGCCGGTTCGCCTCGGCCTACCGCAGCCAGTTCGGCGAGTCGCCGTCGGAGACCCTGCGGTCACCCCGCTGAGATACCGGAACCGGCGAAGCGAAAATTCACTCGCCCGGGTCACTGCGGCGAGGCTGTGGGACCTCGTTGGCCGTCGGGCGGACCGGGGCCAGGCCGAACAGATGGCCGCGCGGGGGAACCCACTCGCGCCACGGGCCCAGTCGCATCGGGACCGCCGCCAGCTCGCCGTCACCGGCCCCGCGCTGGGTGCGCAGATAGGCCAGCACGCGCGCGGCGGCCAGGCCGCCGTCCTCGGCCAGGCCCAGCAGGAGGCGGCGGGTCTCGTCGGACGCGAGGTCGCCCGAGGTCAGGCCCGGCTCGTCTTCGACGGGGCGGCGCAGCAGCGCGGCCAGGCCGGCCAGCGCCTGCAGCACGTCACAGGCGTCCCGTTCGGCATCGGACAGGCTGGTCACGACCGTCCTCCCCGGCTCTCGGTCATGCGTTT
Source organism: Paractinoplanes hotanensis (assembly GCF_023717965.1). NCBI lineage: Bacteria > Bacillati > Actinomycetota > Actinomycetes > Micromonosporales > Micromonosporaceae > Paractinoplanes > Paractinoplanes hotanensis. Next base: position 96,260 of record NZ_JAMQOL010000006.1, read on the forward strand.
CCCCCTCACCACGCCGTTCCGCGGAGGCTCGGGCGCAGTCACCGCCGGACCCCGCGAACGGACGTCAGAGCGAAAATGTATTCGGCCCACTACTAAGCGTCCATCCGTAACGCGCAAGTCCTGTCCAGTTAGCGCTCAGTTTGGCCGGTGGAGACCATCATCGTCCCTTTCGGGCCTCCACATCGCGCGGGCCACCAACGGGATGCCCGCCACACAATGGGTCAGAAGAGACGAGGGTGGGGTAGAAGATCTGTCAGCCGATGTGGGGAGGACACCATGAGCGACGAGATTCGTCAGCCTCTGGAGGAAACACCCGAGGTCGCCGGCGCCATCGAGGACGATGTCGCGGTCGACGCGTTCATCACGGGCGGCGGCGCGGACCGCGACACCCCGGAGTTCCTGCAACCGGGCGAGGAACCGGTCGTGCGGACCGGCGCCGACCAGCCCTGGGACCCCGAGGACCTGGCCGTAGCCGAGGGCCGCGACCCGACCCCGGCCAACATCGAGCGCGCCCGCGAGGAACTCGAACGCGATGGCGCTGCCGCCATCGAGCGCACCGTCCCCTGAGAAACGGACGGACGCTACGAGACCGTCACGCTGATCGTGTGCCACCCCGTGGCTCCGCTGGGGAACGGGGTGGCCCTCGACTGCGTCTGCACGGCCCCGGTGCGATCGGTGGCTCGTACGGCGATGGAATGCGGCCCGGCGACGGCCGGCCACGAGTACCGCCACTGCACCCACGTGTCCACCGACGGCGCCGGCAGCAGTTCGGCCTGCGCCCACGGTCCGTCGTCGATCCGCACCTCGACCGCCTCGATCCCCCGCCGCTGCGCCCACGCCACCCCGGCCACAGTCACCGTGCCCGCCGTCAGCCGGGCGAAGGGCCGGGGCCGGTCGACCCGTGAACCGGTCTTGACCGGGGCCTCGGCCGCCCACCCACGCGAGACCCAGTACGGGTCGAACTGGTCGAAGGTGGTCAGCTCGAGCGAACTCAGCCACTTGCACGAACCCGCGTAGCCGTACACCCCCGGGGTCAGCATGCGCGCCGGGAAACCGTGTTCGAGCGGCAGCGGCTCGCCGTTCATGCCGACCGCGAGCATCGCGTCGCGCCCGTCCAGCAGAGTCGCCACCGGCGTGCCGATCGTCATGCCCTCGACCGAGCGCGCCACGAGCTGTTCGGCGCCGGATTTCACGCCGAGCGAGCGCAGCAGCGGAGCCAGCGGCACGCCGAGCCACCGAGCCGTCCCAAGGTACGGCCCGCCCACCTCATTGGAGACGCAGGTCATGGTCACCGGCCGCTCGATCAGCGGCAGGGCGAGCAGATCCGCGAACGACAGCCGCAGCTCCCGGTCGACCATGCCGTGCACGCGCAGCGACCAGCCGTCGAGGTCGATCCGCGGCACGGTCAGCGCGGTGTCCACCCGGTAGAAGTCCTTGTTCGGCGTGAGCAGCCCGGCGTCCACGGATGGTCCGGTGTCGGCCGCAGCCGGCAGGCGCACCGATTCCCGAGCCCGGGCCCGAGCTCCCCCTACCGAGCGGCGCACTGCCACCGCTCCGCCCGAGGCGACCACGGCTCCACCGGCGACCAGAGCGGCGGCCCGCAGGAAACGCCGGCGATCCACCCGTACGCCGGAAGTCCGATCACCACCCCGCAGCAGCCACCACAGCGCCAGCCCGGCCAGCGCCGCTCCGACCAGCGAGGGCACCACGTCGTAGGGCTCGGCAGCCGGCCGCGACAACGCCGCGCCCGCACCGGCCAGGCCGAGCACCGCCGGACCGGCCACCACGAGGAGCGGCCGCCGACGACCCGCGATCCCGGCCACCGCGGCCAGAGCCGCCACCACCAGCCCGATGACCGTGAGCAGCACCGGCTTGTCGGACGTCCCGAGCTCGCGTACGGCGAACTCCTTCACCGCCGTCGGCGTCGCATCGATGACCGCGCCGCCGACCGCGATCAGCGGCCCGGCCGCCGGCCGGGTGGCGGCGGCCAGCACCTCGGCCGTCGCCACCCCGAATCCCGCGGCCACCAGTCCGGCCGCCGCCCCCGCCAGGGCTCGCATCAGCTCTTCGGCATCAGGACGGAGTCGATGATGTAGACGGTCGCGTTGGCCGTCTGCACGTTGCCGCAAACCACCGACGCGGCTCCGTTCACCTTGAAGTCCTCGCCGCTGCCGCTGACCGTCAGGTCATCGCCCTGGAGGGTCTTGTGCGCGCCGGCCAGCGACTCGGGCGCGAGCTTCCCGGGCACCACGTGGTAGGTCAGGATGCTGGTCAGGGTCTTCTTGTCGGCCAGCACCTTGTCCAGGTCGGCCTTGGGGATCTTGCCGAACGCGTCGTTGGTGGGCGCGAAGACGGTGATCCCGTCGGCCGAGTTGAGCGAGTCGACCAGGCCGGCCTTCTTGACCGCGGTCACCAGCGTCGAGAGGAGCGGGTTGCCCGAGGCCGCGGTGGCCACCGGCACCTGAGCCATGGCCTGGAAGCTGCCCGGGTTCGACGCGTCGGCCGGCACGGCCGAGCAGCCGGCGCCGAAGGTGGTCATCATGTCGGCCGGCGCCGAGCTTTCCGGCGCGCTGCTGGCCATCGTGGTCGGAGCCGCGGCCGTGCCCTCGCCGTCGGTGGAGGAATCACTGCCGCAGGCGGTCAGCGAGATCGAGAAGAGGGTCGCCGCCGCGAATGCGGTGAGCTTCATTGCACGCATGATTCGTCCCTAACTTTGGATTTTGTACCTTCACTCCTGATTCGGGACGAACCATGCGGCGGATTGGTCGGACTCAGACGAGTTTGACGTCGGCCACCATCGGCAGTGTCGGCGTCGGCGATCCCTTCGGCGGTTCGAGCGTGAGACCGACGTCGGTCGCGCCCGGCAGACCCTCGAGCACCACGACGTCGGCCACCTGGCCCTCGTTCAGTACCGCGGCCGACACCGGGGCGCCGCCGGGCCGGATGGTCCACAGTTGATAGACCCGGCCGGTCGGCGCGGCCTCGGCCGCCAGGATCACCACGCCCGCGTCGTGCAGGCGCGAGGTGGCCACCGTGACGCGGCCACCGGTCGACACGTCCTGCTTCTTCAGCACCACGTCGGGTGCGGCCAGGATCGTGCGGATACGGGCCTCGTTCGCCCGCGCCGCCTCGGCGACCCGCTGCTCATCGCGTACGCGCTGATCCTGAACCACATAGACGGCCGAGCCCGCGCCGACCGCCGCCACCACCGCGGCCGCCGCGGCCGTGAAGCGCCGCCAGCGCGGAGCCGTGCGAGCCGGAGGCGCCGCGTCGACGACCGGCGGAAGCTGACGGGTGCGCCCGACCTCGGACAGGACGTTCTCGCGGAGCCAGGGCGGCGGCACCGACCAGGTGTTGTCGGCCAGCCGCGCGGCCGTCTCGCTCAGCTCGGTCACCTCGGACCGGCACGATTCGCACTCGCGCAGGTGGCGCTCGAACGAGGCGCGTTCGATGTCGTCCACCGCGTCGAGCACGTAGGCGCCGACCAGGCTGTGGATCTCTGTGGTCACGCCGAGGCCCCCGTTCCCATGCAGTCGCGCAGGCGAATCAGCCCGTCGCGCATCCGCGTCTTCACCGTCGGCAGGGGTGTGCCGAGCAGCTCGGCCACCCGCGGATAGGAATGGCCCTGGTAGTAGGCCAACGTCACGGCCTGCCTCTGCAGTTCAGTCAGATCGTCGAGACAGCGGCGCACCTGCTGGCGTTCGAGCCGACCCGAGACCTCGTCGGCCACCGCGTCGTACGGGGTGTCGACCGACGCCACGCCGACCCGGATGGTCCGCTCGCTGGCTGCCTGTTCGGAGCGAACCCGGTCGACGGCCCGCCGGTGGGCGATCGTGAAGATCCAGGACGTGGCCGAGCCGCGCGCCGGATCGAAGCGGGCCGCCATCCGCCACACCTCGACCAGCGCCTCCTGGGTAACCTCCTCGGCCTGCGCCGGATCGCGCAGCACCCGCCGGATCAACCCGTACACGCGGGGCGCGACCAGGTCGTACAGTCGGCCGAAGGCCTTCTCGTCGCCGCGCGCAACCTCCCGCAGCAGGTCGCCCGCGTCCACCGGAGGCGGCCCCAACCCCGGAACCGCCGCCAGACGCTCCGGGCGACGGCCGACACCGCGCTCCGACATGAAATCCGCCTCTCGCCGTTGCAGCCATTCAAACCCCCATTCGGCACGCCGGGGGGCCTGGACGGGTCGCACCGCCGAAAATTTCCTACAACCTGATGCGAGAAGTCCCCGTCTATTGGTGGACGACAGGACGGGAGCGGGGATGAACGACGAGACGGACGCGGGGTACCTCGAGTACGTGTCCGGCCGGATACCGGCGTTACGGCGCCTGGCGTTTCTGCTGGGCGGCGACGAACACCAGGCCGACGATCTGGTGCAAGAGACGATCACCAAGCTGTACGCGAAGTGGCCGCACGTGGCGAAGGTCGACAACGTCGACGCGTACGTGCACACCATGCTCGTCCGCGCGTTCCTGGACGAGAAGCGCCGCGGGTGGTGGCGGGTGAGCCTGCGCGGCGCCCCACCCGAGAGACCGGCCCCGCCACCGGCGTCGTCCGACGAGAAAACCGTGCTGCGGGCCGCCCTCAAGCGGATCCCGGCCCGGCAGCAGGCGGTGCTGGTGCTGCGCTTCCTGTGTGACCGCTCGGTGGCCGACGTAGCGCAGTTGCTCGGCTGCTCGGAAGGCACCGTCAAGAGCCAGACCTCGCACGGGCTCAACGCCCTGCGGCGGATCCTGGGCGACCGGGTGGGAGGCGCGCTGTGAACGACGACGAGTACGGACCCCGGCTGCTGAGCCCGCTGCGCGAGGAACCGGCCGGACCACCCGCGATCGACGTGGTCCGGGCCATGCGCGAGGGCCGCCGCATGCGCAGGCGCCGCTGGTGGACCGGTGGCTCCGCGCTGGCCGCGCTGCTCGCCGCCGGGCTGACCGGTGGGCTGCTGGTGGCCGATCGAGGAACACCCCGGCCGGACCCGGTGCTGCCGGCCGCGTGCGCGCCGGGCGCCCTGCCGATCGGTTTGCACGAGAACGTCGAGGTGACCGGAGGCGACCCGACCGGCGCCTGGATCGTCGGCTACTCCCGTGAACCACGTGGCTCGGGGATACCCAGCTCGATTCTCGTGTGGCACAACGGCGCGCTGGTGACCGACGTCAAGCCGCCGGCCCTCAAGAAGGGCAGCGGCGGGGTCTGGATGAACGACGTCAACTCGTCCGGCGTCGCGGTCGGCGGCAACTTCGACGGCGACCCCGAGCCGTACGTCATCGAGGGCGGCCGGATCCGGAAGCTGGCCGGCGGCATCGGTGACGCGGACGCGATCAACGAGGCCGGCGTGATCGCGGGCAAGGTTGTCGCCCGCGGCGAGCCGCCGACCAGCGAACGGCCCGCCCGGTGGGCCTCGCCCGGCGCCGAGCCGGTACTGCTGCCCCTGCCGGACGACCTCAACAAGATCGCGACGAAGGTCGTCGACGTCGCCGGGGACGGCACGGTCATCGGCGGCATCAACATGAAGGCCTACCTGTGGCGGCCCGACGGCAGCCACGGGTACCTCAAGCTGCCGGCGATCGAGGGCGAGCGGGTCAACGGGTTCACCCCGATGGCCCTCCGGCAGGGATGGCTCTACGGCGCCCTCTTCACGTCACCACCCGGAGCGACATCGCCCCCGAGGCCCGGGATCGGCAAGGCAGCGGTCCACCGGTACGAGCTACGCACCGGCGCCTGGCAGAAGGTCGCCGACGACCTGAGACAGGCGCAGGTCGCCGGGGACAACGCGGAACGCTTCGTGCAGGACGAACCGAAAACCTACGACGGGCTGTCGATCCTGGACCTGCCGCCCTACGTGACTCCGGCACCGGCGCCGGACGCCTCGCCCGGCGGCACCAGCGTAGAAGTCCTCAGCGACGACGCCGGGGTCGCCTCCGGCACAACAGTGGGGTTCGAGGCCGACGGTTCCATGACGGCCGTACCGGTCATCTGGCGCTGTCGATAGCGACCGTACGACCCGAGGTGATCGCCTCCTGGGCAGCGACCAGGACGGCGGTCACCTCGGCGCCGAAACGCACGTCGAGCTCGATGGCCGGACCCCCGGCGGCCGCGGCGATCAGCTGGTCGATCGCCCGGCCCAGGGCCTCGGTCGGCGACCAGGGCGCGTCGGGCACCGGGCGCACGCCGGCCTCGCCCGCGAACTGGGCGTCCTCGCGCTCGGCGGCCGGCGGCGCGTCGACCGAGAGGGTGAGGTTGCTGATCGTGCCGCTCGCGTGCCGCAGCAGCACGTGGGTCATGTCGCGCGGGCCGGCCATCCCGGCCACCTCGGTCACCGGGCCCAGCACCGGCAGCACCAGCGCCAGCGCGTGCGGGCCGACGTCCCACAGGCCGCCGCTCTCTTTGCGCCAGGCCGATGCGCCGAACGGGTTGTCCGCGGTGAAGATCGAGCCGAGGTGGTCGACCCGGGCCTCGGTCCAGCCGCCGGTGGCCGCCGCGTCGGCCACGAAGTCGGCGATCTGCGGGAACAGCCGGCGGGTGAAGAACACCACAGAGGCGAGATTCCGCTCGGTCACCGCGGCCACGATCTCGGCCGCGGCCTCGTTGGTGAACGCGACCGGCTTGTCGAGCAGCAGGTGCTTGCCCTGCCGGGCGGCTTTCAGGGCCAGCGGGGCCTGGACGCCGGGCGGCAGGGCGACGGCGATCGCGTCCACGTCGGCCAGCAGTTCGTCCTGATCGGCGTACGCCCGGACGCCGTGCTCGCCCGCCAGTTCGGCCGCCTTGTCGGGATTGCGGCCCCACACCCCCACGAACTCGGCGTCGGGGTGTGCGGCCAGCGCGGGGGCGTGGGCCAGATGTGCCCAGGGTCCAGTGCCGAACAGTCCGAAGCGCATCTTTGTCGCCTGCCTCTCTGACCGGTTTGGTTCATTTCGGTTTTCCGCTGCGGGTAGGCACAGCAGCCGCAAGCTACCAGGGCGAGATCCATCAGTACCCTGTGGCGAGTGAACGGTCCTCTGTCGGTGGCGACCATCATCGCTGCCCTGGTACTGGCGGCGTGGTATCTGCTGCGATCAGCCCTCAACCGCGCGCCCAGCCGCTTCGACCTGCTGGCCGCGGCCGCCCTCAGCGCGCTCGTCGCCGTCCTCCTGGTGATCGCCGTCGTCGGCCTGTTCGGCGACTCCCGGCCGAGCGACACCGTCACCTTCATCGGCTACCTGATCACCACCATCGCCTTCACGCCGGTCGCCGCCTACCTGGCCCGGCTCGAGCCGACCCGGTGGGGCAGCCTCATCCTCGGCGTCGCCTGTCTGGTGATCCCGGTTCTGGTGCTGCGTCTGCAGCAGATCGCGTCGGTGACCGGTGCCTGAATCCTCGACCCGCCCCCAAAACCCGCGCCGACCGGCCGACGCCGCGCTCGGCTCCGGCCTCGGCCGGGTGCTGCTGCTGGTGTACGGCGTCTTCGCGCTCTCGGCCAGCGCCCGCGCGCTGGTACAGATCACCACGAAGTTCGGCGAGGCGCCGCTGGCCTACCTGCTCTCGGCCTTCGCCGGCCTGGTCTACCTCTCGGCCACCGTCGGTCTCGCCGTCGGCGGCACCCGCGGCCGCCTGATCGCCCTGGTCAGCTGCTCGATCGAGCTGCTCGGCGTGCTCGTGGTGGGCGTCCTGACCGTGGCCGACGCCGGCGACTTCCCCGACGACACGGTGTGGTCGCATTTCGGCGCCGGCTACGGCTACGTGCCGCTGGTGCTGCCGTTCATCGGCCTGTGGTGGATCTGGCGCCACCGCCCGCAGCCCGGCGACCCGGCCTAGCACTGCCCTAGCCGTCGGCCTCGATGGTGTGCGGCACGAAGAAGCTCATGTCGTTGGTGACCAGACCCTTGGTGCCGAGTCCCTCGCGGATGCCCATGCCGGCCGGCTCGCCGTCGATCAGCCAGGAGCCGATCACCGGGTGGACCGTGCCCTCGAGCCCCTCGAACGACGGCAGCTCGCACAGCTCCTGCACGACGAAGCGGCCGTCCGACCCGTACTCCGACGGGTTCTCGGTGATCGTCCGGCCGTCGCGCACGAGCGTCACCGAGCCGCCTTCGCGGCCCCAGATCGGCTTCTTGGCGTAGCTGGTCAGCGAGGCCGCCTTGGAGGACTCGGCGAAGTAGGCCGGGAGCAGGTATTTGCTGCGCTCGGGATTGTCGCCGAAGAGCATCCACAGCACGGGCAGCAGCGCCTTGTTGCCGAGCAGGGCGGCCTTGTAGGGCGGCTCGATCCAGACTGTGCCGTGCTTGGTGGGGTCGGCCATGTTGCGGAAGAAGGCCTTGCCGCCCTCCTCCGTCCAGAACCATTCCCACGGGTAGAGCATGAAGATGATGTCGATCGGCTCGGCCGCGTGCTCCTTGCCGGCGCCGGGCACGAAGACCACGCGGTCACCGGCGACGTCCCAGCCGATCTGGCTCATCGCGATCAGCTCGACCGGGTAGCCCGCCTCCTCGGCCGTCGCCATCAGATAGGCGACGTTCATGCGGTCCTCACCCGAGGTCTCCGAGGTCTCGTACGCAAAGAAGATCTTGGGCTTCTCGGGGAGCCACGTGCGGGCCTCGCGCAGCTTGCCGATGTTGCGGCGCCACGCACCCGGATCGCCCGGCTCACCGGGGGCGGCGGGCCAGCCGACGAGCCGGTCGTGAATCGAGTTCCACTGACGCCACGGGTGCTTGGTCAGGTTGGTCTGGTCGGCCCAGTGCCACTGGATGACCGCGCTCTCGACCAGCGAGGTGGGCGTCTGCGCGTTGAACTCGAGCAGCTTGGGCGTGCTGCCGGCGCCGTTGTACCACAGGTCGAAGCGGCCGTAGACGCTCGGCGAGTAGTCCGGCGTCTCCATCGGCAGCCGCATCTCGGGGTCTTTGTCGTAGTGCGTCCACGTCTCGGCGTCGCCGTCGAACCACGTGCGGATGATCTGCTCGTGGGCGAACTCGGGGATGCCGATGCGGGCCAGATAGCAGCTCGACGGGTTGCACACCGACGCGAAGTAGCCGTCCTTGCGGCCCTGCACCGTGTGGCGCGGGCACTGCTTCACCATCCAGTCGCCGGCCTCGAGGCACATCTCGAACAGCGCCGCGGTGGCCGTCTCGAGCTCCTCGATCTCGGCCGCGGTGAAGTCGTAGTACGGGCCCTCCTGCCAGTACGAGACCATCGTGCCGTCGGGCAGTTCGGTGTCGTTGTAGGTCAGGCCGAGGCTGAAGTTGGTGAGCTTCCAGCCGTCGCGGATCGGACCGTGGGGAATTCGGCGCACGCTCAGCCGCCCGAACTCTTGCTGGAACCGCGGGCGGCGCCGCCCTTGCCGACCACGCTGGTCTTCACCGTGCCGTTGCCGATCTTGCCGGAGGCCGGCAGCCCGAACGACTGCCGCGCCGCCCGGTCGTTGTAGGCGAACTTGTTGCCCCCTGCCGGCAGCCTGGAGCCGACCGGGTAGCCCGGCCGATAGGCCGATGAGTACCAGATGAAGAAGGGCAGCGCGCCGATGCCGGATCCGCCGCGGTCGTTGTCGTCGTCGCAGTAGTCCTCGTCGACAACGGTGCCGTTCGCGTCGGCGCAGTAGAAGCCGGCGTCCTGGTAGTCGTCGTCGTTGTCGCACGCGGCCGCGCCGCCCGCCGCGAGGAGCAAGAACGTGCTGGTCAGCGACACGCTGCGCGAGCTCATGCGTCGGTTCATCATCATCTCTTTGTAGCGCCTTTCAGCAACCGCCGGCTACGCGCGGGGCCCTCCGGCAACATAGATGACCTGGCCCGAGACGAAACCGGCACCCTCGCTGACGAGGAAGGATACGGTGTTCGCGACGTCCTCGGGGCGACCCGCCCGGCCGACGGGAATCTGAGCCACCGCAGCCTTCTCGAACTGGGCGAAATCGACCCCGACCCGGGCCGCCGTCGCGGCTGTCATGTCGGTGACGATGAAACCCGGGGCCACCGCGTTGGCCGTGACGCCGTACCGGCCCAGCTCGATCGCGAGGGTCTTGGTGAAACCCTGCAGACCGGCCTTCGCCGCGGCGTAGTTGGCCTGGCCGCGGTTGCCGAGCGCCGAAGTGCTCGACAAGCTGACGATACGGCCCCAACCGGCGTCGACCATGTGTTTCTGCACTGCCCGGCTGAACAGGAACGCGCCGCGCAGGTGGACCGCCATCACGGTCTCCCAGTCGTCGTCGGTCATCTTGAAGAGGAGGTTGTCGCGCAGCACGCCGGCGTTGTTGACAAGCACGGTCGGCGCGCCCAGCTCGGCCGTGACCCGGTCGACGGCGGAGTTGACCTGAATCGGGTCGGAGACGTCGGCCCCGACCGCCAGGGCCGTCCCACCCGCGTCGTGGATGGCCGTCACCGTGTTGGCGCAGGCGCCCTCGTCGAGGTCGACGACCGCGACGGCCATGCCGTCGGCGGCGAGCTTGCGCGCGGTGGCCTCACCGATGCCCCGGGCGGCTCCGGTGACGATGGCAACGCGGGTGGGAGCGGACTGTGACACTATCGGCCTCCATCAATCATTTTGCACTTGGAGTGCACTTTAACCCGCGATCACGCCGTACGCCGTAGGCGAATCCACCGGTATCCGTAGCCGGCAACCTCAACCTTGTCCCATTTGCCCAGCTCCGGGTATTCCTGGTCGGCCAGGACGTCGTTGGGCTGTTCCGCCTCGTCGGCCAGCGAGCTGAGGTCGAGGGTCGCCGCCTCGGTACCCAGGTTGTGCACGAAGACCATCGTGCCGGTCTCGCCGTCGGCGCGGTGGACCAACACACTGGTCGGCGCGGGAATATCGATGTGCGTGCAGCTGCCCGCGCCGACCTCGGGCGCTTCCCGGAGCGTACGGATCATGCGCTCGAACCAGGACAGCAGCGACTGCGGGTTGTGCCGCTGGACGGTCACGTTGACCTTCTCCCAGCCGAAGTCGCCACCCGAGATCACCGGTCGCACCAGGTCACCCGTCTTGGCAGCCGAGAAGCCGCCGTTGGGCAGCTGCGACCACTGCATGCCGGTGCGGATCGCGTGCCGCCCCTCCTGCGTCAGGTCCTCACCCATGCCGATCTCTTCGCCGTAGCGCAGGACGGGCGTGCCGCGCAGGCTGAACTGCAGGGCGTAGGCGAGCTCGATGTGCCGCCGGTCGTTGTTCAGCATCGGGGCCAGCCGCCGCCGGATGCCCCGGCCGTAAAGCTGCATCTCGGGCTCCGGGCCGAACTTCGCGAACACCTCGGCGCGCTGTTCGGTGGTGAGCCGGGACAGGTCGATCTCGTCGTGGTTGCGCAGGAAGGTGGCCCACTGGCCGCCCTGGGGCAGCTTCGGGGTGTCGCGCAGGCCGTCGATGATCGGCTCGGCGTCCTCCCGGGCCAGGGCCAGGATCAGCCGGGTGTTCAGCATGAAGTCGAACAGCATGTGAATGCGGTTGTTGGAGCCACCGCCGTCGCCGAAGAACTTGGAAAGCTCGTCGGGTTCGACATTCGCCTCGGCCAGCAGCACCGCGTCACCCTTGCGCCACTGCACCCACTGCCGCAGGTCGGAGAGGAATTCGAGATCCTTGGTCGCGTTGGGCTCCCCGGGCCGGGTCTCCTCGATGATGAACGGCACCGCGTCCATGCGGAAGCCGGCCACCCCGAGCTGGAGCCAGAACGCGCAGATCTTCTTGATCTCTTCGCGCACGGCCGGGTTGGTGATGTTGAGGTCGGGCTGGAACTTGTAGAACCGGTGGTAATACCAGAGCTTCGCGGTGCGGTCGTAGGTCCAGGTCTCGTCCTGTTCGCCGGGGAAGACCATGCCCTGCTTGCGGTCGGCCGGCTCGGTCTCGGACCAGACATACCAGTCGCGGTACGGCGAGTCGGGCGACGACCGGGCCGACTGGAACCACGGGTGCTTGTCGGAGGTGTGGTTGACGACCAGGTCGATGATCACCTTGATGCCGAGGTTGCCCGCCTCATGCAGCAGCTCGGCGAAGTCACCGAGGTTCCCGAAGCGCGGATCGACGTTGTAGAAGTCGGTCACGTCGTAACCGTCGTCGCGGTCGGGCGACGGGTGGATCGGGTTGAGCCACAGACAGGTGACCCCGAGCCGGGCCAGATAGTCGAGCCGGCCGATCATTCCCCGGATGTCGCCGCACCCGTCCCCGTCGGAGTCGGCGAAGGTGTCGATGTCGGCGCAATAGACAACGGCTTTCTGATACCACCGGTCAGTCATGCCTCTCTACTTCACCCTGACTCCGACGGGCCAAACCGCCGATCAGCGCCCCGACGCCGCCGTCACCCGGCCGCGGCGGTCGAGAACGGACGCGCCCACGAAGGCCACCACCGGCACCACGACCAGCACCGCCCACTGCAGCGGGCTGATCATTCGCGTCGACTCGGGGTGGCCCATGTTGTAGACGATGAACTCGGCGAAACCGAATTCGACCAGCGGCACTGTCGCGAGCACCGGAGCAACCCAGCACAGCAGCCGGGCGCGCAGACGAGGTTCCTGCCTGAAGATCGCCACCGCCGCCAGCGCCACCGCGACCAGAACGAGCATCCATCGCAGCTCGTAGGCGCCGGATGGACCGGATTGCTCAAGCCTGCCCTGCAGCACCAGGACCACTCCGGCGGCCGCAACCCATTGCCAGCTCTTCGGCCGGACGGGGCCCCGATCGGCGACGAGGCCGGCGATCAGCACCAGGGTCGCGGAGACGATCAGCCAGTAGGCATACAACACCGTGGCCGGAGTCTCCACGTAGGAACCGGCCGGAGTCAGGACCTCGCCGGCCAGCCCGGCCGCGGCGCCGGCCGCACCGAGCAGGCGCCACCCGAGCAGGGCGGCCACCAGCGCGACGCCCCAGGCCACGAACCGCACCGAGCTGGTCACCGGGAGGTTCTGCCAGCCGACCTGGTCGAAGTGGTTGACCGTGGCGAGCAACCCGCCGACGAAACGGCGCGACGCGACGGCGAACAGCAGCATCGCCCCGAAGATCTGCACCACGCGGGCCGCCCGGCCCTCGCCGGTCCACAGGCCGCGCAGGTGGGCGGCGACCGCGCCGCGGGCGACGTCGAACACCTGGGCGGGGCCGGGGCGCGGGTCGGCCATGAGGACGCCGAGCATCTCGTCGCCGTATTCCTGGCGGAAGTCACGCGGGTAGAGCGCGAGCAGGCGGCGGTAGCGGATCTCGGTCACGCGGTGGCTCCCCCGAAGTCGGCGCGGCGGGCCCGCAGGCGCCCTTCCGCGATGGTGGCCTGCTCGCGCAGGCGGGCAGTCTCGGCTGTGAGGCTCTGCTCGCCGGCCGCGGTGAGCCGGTAGTAGCGCCGCAGGCGGGACTGGACGATCTCTTCCCGGTCGACCTCGATCAGGCCCTCGCCGCGCAGGCGGTCGAGCGCGGCGTAGAGCGTGCCGGCCCGCAGGCGAACCCGGCCGCCGGTCATCTGCTCGACGTCTTCGGTCACGGCATAGCCGTGCCGGGACTCGCCGGCCAGAGCCGTGAGGATGAGGAAGGTCGGCTCGTTCACGTCCGGAACCATATACCGACCGTCGGCATATACCAATACCCGTCGCCCGCTTCAGGTTCGTTTCAGGTGCGGCGGGTATGAACAGGCGGTGGCTGAAGCGGGTCTGAGTCAGCAAGGCGGGCTGACAGGATGGGTGGCGTCCGTCATCGAGTCGTGGGGCGAGGTGGGCGTCGGCCTGCTTGTCGCGCTGGAAAACCTCGTCCCGCCGATCCCGAGCGAGATCGTGCTGTCCCTGGGCGGCTATCTGGCGAGCGAGGGCCGGGTCAATCTGATCCTGGTCTTCGTGGCGGCCACGCTCGGTTCGGTGGGTGGCGCGCTGCTGCTCTACTGGCTCGGCTACGCCCTAGGCGAGGAGAGGCTGCGCCGCTGGCTCGACCGGATCCCGCTGGTCGATGCCGACGATCTGAGCAAGGCCGACCGGTGGTTCGAGAAGCACGAGAAGGCGGCCGTCCTTTTCGGACGCTGCGCGCCGGTCGTCCGCAGCCTGGTCTCGATCCCGGCCGGCGCCAACCACATGAACCTCGGCCAGTTCGTGCTCTTCACCGCGATCGGCAGCGGCGTCTGGAACGCCGCCTTCGTCGGCGGCGGTTATGCGCTCGGCTCCCGCTACCAGGACCTCGAGACCTACAGCCAGTACTTCGACTACGCGATCTGGGCCTTCTTCATCGTCACGATCGCGAGTTGGGCAATCAAGAAGGTGCGTAAAAGGCGACGCGCGGCCGCTGGACGGAGCGGCCGCGCGTCAGGTGAGCGATAGCTGTTCTAGAAACCGGCGCTGATCCTCGTGAAGGCCCAGTCGGCCTGCGCGATGCCGGAGCAGTTCGAGACCACGCCGCCACCGGCGCAGCCGCGGTCCCGGTTGACCGCCCAGAAGGTGAAGCGCGACAGGCCCTTGCTCTTGGCGTAGTCGCGGATCCGGGTCCACGTGTCGGTGCTGGTGAGCTCCTGCTGGTCGGAGAGCCCGTTCATGCCCGAGATGCCGATGTGCGAGTACGCCTGGGCGTCGGTCCAGCCGAAGGTGGTCTTCAGCAGGTTCTTCAGGCCCTCGGTGGCGCCCACGGTCGAGCCGTACATGTCGGCGCCGCCACCGAAGTCGAACGGCATCTGGGTGAAGATGTCGATGTTCGCGTTCAGCGCCTTGGCCTGCTGCACCAGCCGCGTGCCGTAGAAGTTCGGGCCGGTCGGCGAGGTGCCGAAGGTCAGGATCGTCTTCACCGACGGGTTCTTCTGCTTGACGATCTTCAGCGCGTTCAGGACCCGGTCCTGCACGACGGTGTTCTCGAACTCGTCGGAGTTCTCGATGTCGATGTCGATGGACTTGAGCTGGAAGGCGTCGATGATCTTCTGGTACGCGCCGGCCAGCGCCTCGGGCGTCGAGCAGTTCGGGCCGAGCTTGTTGCCGCTCCACCCGCCGACCGACGGGACGATGTCCATGCCGGCCGCCCGCGCCTGAGCGATGTAGCTGGCGTGCACGCCGCCGGTCAGCCCGGTCTCGCCGTCCCAGGCCGGGTTGCAGCCGTTGCTGGCGAGCACGAACGCGATGGTGAAGGCCTTGACGCCGGTCCCGGCGACCGTGGACGGCGCCGGCGGGTTGCCCCAGCCCGGGTAGACGTACGGCGCGGACGCCATCTTGGTGCCGTTCGACGGCGGCGGCGTGGTGGGCCCGGTCGGGGGCGTGGTGGGCGGCGTCGTCGGCGGCGTGACGCCGCCGCACACGCCGTTGTCGATCCAGACGTCCCACTGTCCACTGTGCGTGGCCGGCGAGTCGTTCTGGGTCCACCACTTGGCGGTGTAGTTGTGGCCGTTCTGCGAGGCGCTGTTGTCCTTGACGTAGACGGCGCTCGAGCTCCAGGCCGGGGCGCATGCGGCAGCCGCGCTCGAGGTCGCCATCGGCAGTACCGCGGCGGCCGTGCCGGCCACGGCGACCGCGCCGAGGACGAGCAACTTCCTGCTCAGTTTCACGGGGATGTCTCCAAGAAAAGGGGGTCAGGGGAGGGTGGCGAGATGGGGCTTGACGGTGTTGGCGAAGCCGTTGCCGTTGGTGACGTCCCAGTTGATCGACCAGGTCATCGCGCCCCGGATGCCCGGGTAGGTGGCCGGCGGCCGGAACGAGCCGCAGTTGGTGGCCTTGGCGAGGCAGTCGAGCGCGTTGTTGACGACGGTCGGGGCGACGTAGCCACCGCCGGCGGCACGGGTGCTCGCCGGCAGGCCGAGCGCGACCTGGTCGGGGCGCAGGCCGCCCTGGGTCTGGATGCAGGCCAGCGCGGTCAGGAAGTTCACCGTGCCCTGGCTGTAGGCGGCGTTGTTGTCGCAGCCGAGCATCGAGCCGGAGTTGTAGAACTGGGTGAACACCACGGTCAGGATGTCCTTGATGCTCAGCGCCAGCGCGAAGTAGGACGACTGCGGCGACTGCATGTCGATCGTCTGCGGCGCCATCGTGATGAGCAGGCTCGCTCCCACCTTGGCCCGCAGGCTGCGCAGCGCCTGCGCCATGTAGGTCGGGTTCAGCCCGTTCTCGAGGTCGATGTCGACGCCGTCGAAGCCGTACGTGGTGATCAGCCGGTGCACCGAGTCGGCGAACGCCGTGGCGGCCGCGGCGCTGTTGACAGCGACCGTGCCCTTCTCGCCGCCGACCGAGATGACGACCTTCTTGCCGCGCGAGTGCAGGGTGGCGATGTCGGCCTTGAACTGCGCGTCGGTGTACCCGCCGACCGCCGCGGCCAGGCCCGGGTCGAGGTTGAAGGTGACCGCGCCCTGGGTGCTGGTGGCGTCCGCGAAGGCAACCGCGATGAGGTCGTAGTTGTTCGGGACGGCGGCGAGCTTGAGCGGGGCGGCCCCGTTGTCGAAGTTCTGCCAGTAGCCGGTGAGGAAGTGCTTGGGCAGCTGACCGTTCGACGGCGGAGTGGTCGGCGGCGTCGTGGGCGGCGTGGTCGGCGGCGTGGTCGGCGGCGTGGTCGGCGGCGTCGTCGTGCCGCACGCGCCGTCGTTCCTCCAGACGTCCCACTGTCCACTGTGGGTGGCCGGCGACTCGTTCTGGGTCCACCACTTGGCGCTGTAGTTGGCGCCGTTCTGCGAGGCGGTGTTGCCGCCCACGTAGACCTGCGAGGCGCTCCACGCCGGCGCGCAGGCCGCGGCGGCTGACGCCGTACTGGTGAAGTAGGTCGCCGCGCCACCGGCGACCAGCGCCGTGACGGTCGCCAGGATTACCGATCTGGATCGCCTCATGGCCATCCCCTCCACCCGAACCCAATGAGATGTATCAATCATTAGGACTGTTAACAGTAAAAGTCCAGAGGGCCGGACCTTAAACATCCTTAAAAGGCCCGCCCCCTGCGCACACGGGCGCAGCCATCGACGGCACTGGATACCGCGGCCCGGCCGGGAGGGAACAGTTTCTGTGGGACAAATACCGGGTAAATGCCGCCCATGGACAACTCGGACTCGATCGTCATCGACCCGGAACTGGCCGAGAGAGCCGAGTCGGACGATCTGCACACGCTGGGCGTCGAGGAGGAATACCTCCTGGTGGACGCCGTCGAGCCGCGGGCGGTCGAAGCAGTCGAAGAGGTCTTCGACCAGCTGCCGGCCGAGACGCGCGACTCGGTGCAGCACGAGTTCATGCGCAGTCAGATCGAGGTGGCCAGCCCGCCCCAGCTCGAGCTCGACGCCCTCGCCAAGGCCCTGCGCGAACTGCGCGCCACGGTGGCCGACGCGGCCGAGGCAGCCGGTGCGCGACTGCTGGCGATCGGCACCGGCCCGGCCACCGGCGGGCACATCCGGGTCGTCGACAACCCCCGCTACCACCGCATGCGGGAGCGCTTCGGCGACCTCTCCCCCGGCGCCGGCATGTGCGGCACCCACGTGCACGTCAGCATCCCCGACGACGAGACCGGCGTGCAGGTGCTCAACCATCTGCGTCCGTGGCTGCCGATCTTCCAGGCCGCCACGGTCAACTCGCCGCTGTTCAAGGGCCGGGACACCAGCTACGCGAGCTGGCGCTTCATGCTCTGGGAGCGCTGGCCCACCGTGGGCCCCGCGCCCTACCTGCGCTCGTTCCAGGACTACGAGACGATGATCGCCGACCTCGAGGCGAGCGGCGCCATGCTCGACGAGGGCATGCTCTACTGGTACGCCCGGCTGTCCGCGCGCTACCCCACGGTCGAGATCCGCATGGGCGACGTCATGCCCACCGCCGACGACGCGGTGCTGCTCGCCGCCCTGGCCCGGGCGCTGGTCGCCACCCTCGTGAAAGAGGTGCGCGCGGGCGTGCCCGCGCCCGACGTGCCGCACCCCCTGCTGACGGCCGCGCACTGGCGGGCCGCGCACGACGGCCTCGAAGGCCTGAACATCGACATGGCTACCCGGGAGCCTCGGCCGGCCTGGAAACTGATGCGCCAGCTGTTCGACTACGTGCGCCCCGAACTCGAACGCCACGGCGACCTCGAGACGGCCACCACGCTGATGGGGCGGCTGCGCGCGCACGGCACCGGCGCCGCCCGCCAGCGGGCGATCCTGGCCCAGGGCGGCTCGGTGGCCGATGTCGTCGACCGGTTCGCCCGGCTCACCCGCGGGGGGCGGCCGGAAAAGTAGGCTGGCGGCGTGAAACTCGTCGTCATCGGCGGGGACGCCGCCGGAATGTCGGCCGCCTCTCAGGCCCGCAAGCGCCTGAGCCGCGGCGACCTGTCCATAGTCGTGTTCGAGCGGGGGCACTACACCTCGTACTCGGCCTGCGGCATCCCGTACTGGATCGGCGGCGCCGTCGACGACGCCGACAAACTCATCGCCCGCACGCCCGACGAGCACCGCCGGGCCGGCATCGACGTGCGGCTGCGGCACGAGGTTGTCGGCATCGATCTCGACCGGCGCGAGGTGCTCGTCCACGACCTCGACGGTGGCGGCGAGGTGCGGGAGCCCTTCGACCACCTGATGTACGCCGCCGGCGCGACGCCGTTCACGCCCGAGTGGGCACGGGTGCGCGACGCGGGCGTTTTCGGCGTGCAGACGCTCGGCGACGGCGAGGCCATCCACGCCTGGCTCGACCGGGAACCGCAGCCGCGGCGGGCCGTGGTCATCGGCGGCGGCTACATCGGCGTCGAGATGGCCGAGGCGATGGTGCTGCGCGGGCTGACCGTCACGCTGCTCGAGAAGTCGCCGCAGCCGATGGGCAAGACCGTCGACCCCGACATGGGCGCGCTGGTGCAGAAGGCGATCCGCGGCCTCGGCATCGAGGTCGTCACCGACACGCACGTCGAGGGCCTGCAGACCGAGGACGGCCGGGTGCGGGCGGTGGCGACGCCGGACGGCATGCTGCCGGCCGACGTCGTGGTGCTGGGTCTGGGCGTACGCCCGAACACCGCGCTGGCCCGGGCGGCCGGCCTTCCGCTGGGCCCGACCGAGGGCGTACGCACCGATCTGCGCATGCGGGTCGAGGGGCTCGAGGGCGTCTGGGCCGCCGGCGACTGTGTCGAGACCCGTCACCTGCTCACCGGCCGGCCCGTGCACGTGCCGCTGGGCACCCACGCCAACAAACAGGGCCGGGTGGCCGGCATCAACATCGGCGGCGGGTACGCGACGTTCCCCGGTGTCATCGGAACTGCGGTCACCAAGGTCTGCGACCTCGAGGTGGCCCGCACCGGCCTGACCTCGAAGGAGGCCCGGGCGGCCGGCTACTCCTTCGTCACGGCCACCATCGACTCGACCAGCCGGGCCGGCTATTACCCCGGCGCCGAGCTGATGACGGTCAAGCTGATCGCCGAGCGCCGCACCGGCCTGCTGCTCGGCGCCCAGATCGTCGGCCGGGCGGAGGCAGCGAAGCGGATCGATGCCCTCGCCGTCGCCACCTGGAACCGGATGACGGTCGAGGAGATGACGGCGCTCGACCTCAGCTACGCGCCGCCCTTCGCGCCGGTGTGGGACCCGGTGCTGATCGCTGCCCGAAAGGCCACCGAGGCGGTACACGCCAGCCTTTGACCGTATTTGTGGTTCGAGGGTTACGGAGCGCTGCCAGCAGTTATCGCTCTCGGTAGCACGGCGACCACCGATATGGTCTCGCGCATGATCATGGGGCACGGTAGGCATGCAGCATGTCGCCGCAAACGCCCCGGATTCCGACGCAGGGCCACGCTTCGGCGGAGCCCTCCTCCGGGCGGCACCGGCGACCCGAATCCCTGGCCGACGTCAGTGTCCGGAGCGGGCCGCGCGTCGCCGTCACCACGCTCGCCGACGTGCCTTCCGTACCCCGCGCCGCGCGCCACTCGCGCCCGGTCCGCGGCGGGCGGCACGCCGCCGTGAGCCCACCGGCCGGCCGCCCGCCGACCGCCGGCAGCCACCGCGCCCCCGGCACCCTGCCCATCGAGAACTGGCTGCTCATGGGCCGCACCCGGCAGGGCGCCCTGCTCGCCTCGCTGGTCGCGATCGGCGCGCTGCTGCTGGCCATGCCGGCCGAACAGCGCCGCGACAGCTTCGACGCGGTGAACGCGGCCGCCCAGGCGGTGGCCGGCGTGCAGACCGAGAAGAAGACCCCGCGCCCGGTCGCCCCGCCGCCGGCCGAGGAGTCGAGCGACGAGAAGGACTCCGCACCGGCCGAGGAGGACGCCCCCGAGAAGGCCGAGCCCAAGCCGAGCGCGCCCGCGAAGTCACCGGCGGTCCCCACGCGGGAAGCGACCGAAGCCGCCGGGCAGAAGAAGGAAGAGCCGACGGCTGGTCCGGGCCGGTCGCTGCGCACCACCGGCAGCGAGGTCGTCGCGCTCACCTTCGACGACGGCCCCGACCCGGTGCAGACGCCCCGGATCCTCGCCCTGCTCGGCAAGTACCAGGTCAAGGCCACGTTCTGCCTGGTCGGCGTGCAGGTCCAGCGGCACCCCGGCATCGTTCGCGAGATCGCCGCTGCCGGGCACACGCTGTGCAACCACACGTGGGACCACAGCCTGACAATCGGTAAGGACAAGCCGGCCCAGATCAAGGCCGACCTCGACCGGACGAACGCCGCGATCCAGTCGGCCGTGCCGGGCGCGCCGATCCCGTTCTTCCGCGCCCCCGGCGGCAACTTCACCGACCGTCTGGTCAGCGTGGCCGGCACCGGCGGCATGACGTCGATCTACTGGGAGGTCGACCCGCGCGACTGGGAGCACCCCGAGAAGGAGACCGAGGCCCAGCACATCGCGCGGGTTGTCGGCAGCGTACGCGAGCAGGTGAGGCCCGGCGCCATCGTGCTGTCACACGACTTCAACCAGCCTGCCACCATCGCCGCGTACGAAAAGCTTCTGCCCTATCTGTCCGAGAACTTCAAGCTGGGCATCCCCGAGATCGACCCGGCCGGCCCGGCCGCGAGCGCGCTGCCGCCCTCAGCGGAGGCGCCCGCTATCCCGGCTGACAGCTAGGACACCAGTAGAGGTTGCGCCCGGCCAACGGCCCGCGCGCCACCGCAGTGCCGCAGACCAGGCAGGGCTGCCCCGGCCGGCGGTAGACATAGACCTCGCCGCCGTGCCGGTCGACCCGCGGCGCCCGCTGCATGGCCTCCGGCGTGTGCTGGGTGTGCACGGTGTCGATCCGCCCCCGCACCACGCCCTCTTTCATGAGCGCGCGCAGGTCGGTCCAGATCTCGTCCCAGCACTCCGCGCTGATCGCCCGCCCCGGCGTCGTCGGCGCCAGCCCCGCCCGGAACAAGACCTCGTTGGCATAGATCAGCCCGCAGCCGGCGACGATCGACTGGTCGAGCAGCAGCGCGAAGACCGCCTTGGCGCTGGCCCGCACCCGCTCCCCCGCCACCCGCGAGTCGGCATCATCCCGCAGCGGGTCGGCGCCCAGCCGATCCCGCAACATCTGAGCCTGCGCCGGATCGAACACCTCGCAGGCGGCGGGCCCCCGCAGTTCGAGCCAGTGCGAATCCCCGACGATTAGCATGCGCACCTGCCCCACCGGCTCGGGCACCGGCAACGGCCCGTCGGCAAACTTCCCGTACAGCCCGAGATGCACGTGCACACTGAGGTCACCCTCATAGTGGTGCAACAAGTGTTTCCCGTACGCCTCGGTGTCGACCAGCCGCCGCCCGTCAACCTCCGCGGCGCCGCCCGCGAACCGCCCCTGCGGGCTGCTGACCCGGAGCCGCTCCCCCGCGAAGAGCTCGCGATGCCGCCCCGCCAGCCGATGAATGGTGTGTCCCTCTGGCACGGTCGCCAACGGTACCCAGCCGCACCGAATTCACGCCATTCGAGCTTGCGAGCGGCTTGTCCGAGTTGACCCGAGCACAGGCGGCACGCAGCACAGCATCCGGCGGTCGGCGGGCTATTTACAAATAAACTTAACAGTATTCATACTTGGCTATGCGCCGATCGATGATCTTCGCCATGGCCGCGGTGCTTGCGGCTGGTGGCGGCACTGTGTACCTCGCTTCCAGCGCCAGCGCAGCCGCCGCCTGCGCGCCGGCGTGGAGCTCGAGCGCCGTCTACGTCAAGGACAACAGCGCCTCGCAGAACGGCCACAACTACACGGCCAAGTGGTGGACGCAGAACGAGTCGCCGTCCACCCACAGCGGGCAGTGGGACGTCTGGATCGACAACGGGGTCTGCGGTGGCACCACGCCCCCGACGACGCCGCCCCCGACTACCACCCCGCCCGCCACGACGCCGCCACCAACCACTCCGCCACCGACCACTCCGCCGCCGGCGACGAACCTGCCGAAGCGTGCGCTGATCGGCTACCTGCACGCCAGCTTCGCCAACGGCTCCGGCTACCTGCGCATGGCCGACGTGCCGAACAACTGGGACATCGTCAACCTGGCCTTCGGCGAGCCGACCACGGCCACGTCGGGTGACATCCGGTTCAGCCTCTGCCCGGCCGCGGAGTGCCCGGGGGTCGAGACCGAGGCCCAGTTCATCGCGGCCATCCGGGCCAAACGCACCGCCGGCAAGAAGGTGCTGCTGTCGATCGGCGGCCAGAACGGCCAGGTGCAGCTGACCACGACCGCCGCGCGCGACAAGTTCGTCAGCTCGGTCAGCGCGATCATCGACAGGTACGGCCTGGACGGCGTCGACGTCGACTTCGAGGGCCACTCGCTGTCGCTGAACACGGGCGACACCGACTTCAAGAACCCGACCACGCCGGTCATCGTCAACCTGATCTCGGCGCTGCGGAGCCTCAAGGCCCGGTACGGCGCGAACTTCGTGCTCACGATGGCTCCCGAGACGTTCTTCGTGCAACTCGGCTACCAGTACTACGGCTCAGGCCCGTGGGGCGGCCAGGACCCGCGCGCCGGTTCGTACCTGCCGGTGATCCACGCGTTGCGCAACGACCTCACGGTGCTGCACGTCCAGGACTACAACTCCGGCTCCATCATGGGCCTGGACAACCAGTACCACTCGATGGGCGGCGCGGACTTCCACATCGCCATGACCGACATGCTGCTGGCCGGCTTCCCGGTGGCGGGCAACACCGCGAACGTGTTCCCGGCGCTGCGCGAGGACCAGGTCGCGTTCGGCGCTCCGTCATCCGTGAGCGCCGGCAACGGTTACGTCGCGCCGGCGGCGGTGCAGCAGGCAGTGGGCTGCCTGGTGCGGGGCACGAACTGCGGCTCGTACAGCCCGCGCAGCGGCACGAACCCGGACTTCCGCGGGCTGATGACCTGGTCGATCAACTGGGACAAGTTCTACAACTACGAATTCCAGAACCAGAACGGGGTGTATTTGAAGTCGCTGTCGTAGGCATCAGAAGCGACAGGGTCAAGAGCCAGATGTCGTAGCGGGGTGGTGGGTGCGGTTCGCTGCTCCCGCCGAGGGCCCGGGCGGGACGAGCAGGGCGCTGGCGCGCCCAGGACGCTCGACCCACCCGGGCGACCTGCGTGAGCGGTTGCGCTCAAAGCCCGAACAGCGATGGTCGTCCTCCAGGCCGAGCGAGCCTGGGGGAGGCGCAGCCGGGCCGAGCCGGTTCCGGGCGGCCTATGGTCGGGCTGTACCGGCGGCGACCGGCGCGGCGAGGTCCCCGACCGGCCGCGCCCGGCGCGGGTCGTCAGCCTGCCGTTCGACCTGCTGCGGCACGAGATGCTCATGACGATGCGCCCGGTGCCGGACGAGGTGATCACCGGGATCGTGGACGACATCTGGCTGCCGCTGCTGACCCGGCCGTGACGGCCGGGGCGCCGGTGATGACACCATGAAGCCATGGTCAATAGCCCGATCGCGTTCGTGCTCGGCGGTGGCGGCGTGCTCGGCGCCGTCGAGGTGGGCATGCTGCGTGCCCTGTTCCGTGCCGGGTTCCGGCCGGACGTGGTGGTCGGCACCTCGATCGGCGCGGTGAACGGCGCCCTCGTGGCGTCCGATCCGAACGAGGCTGTCACGGATCGGCTCGTACGGCTGTGGACCTCGCCCGAGGCGGCCACCGTCTACGGCGATTCGATCGGGCGGCAGTTGCGCCGCTTCGCCGCCCGCACCCACCTGCACTCGCCGCTGCCGCTGCGCCGTCTGCTCGAGAGTGAACTGGGTGAGGGCTCGACCTTCGCCGACCTGAAGGTTCCGTTCCACTGCTGCGCGGCCAGCATCGAGCGGGCGGCCGAGCACTGGTTCGACAGCGGTCCGCTGGTCGACGCCGTGCTGGCCTCGTCGGCCGTGCCCGGTCTGCTGCCGCCGATGGAGATCGCCGGCGAACACTTCGTGGACGGTGGGATCGTCAACTCGATCCCGATCGGCGAGGCGGTGCGGCTCGGCGCCAAGCTGATCTTCGTCCTGCAGGTGGGCCGGGTGGAGCGTCCGCTCGCCGTTCCCCGCCGGCCGTGGGAGGTGGCCCAGGTGGCCTTCGAGATCGCCCGGCGGCATCGCTTCGCCCGCGAGCTTGCGGCCCTGCCCGACGATGTACGGGTGCACGTTCTTCCCACCGGCGGCGGCGAGGGCCGCGACGACAGCCCCTGGGCCTACCGCGACATGGCTGCGGTAGGCCGTCGTATCAGCCGCGCCTACACCGCGTCCCGTCGCTACCTGGCCGCCAACGTCCTGCCGCTGCCCGGGCCGGACGTGCCCTGATGCCGCTGCCGCCGATCTGGGTCCGCCGCCTGGTCATCGCCCCCGCCGTCGTGGTGCTGGCCATTGCGCTGCTCACCACGTTGCCGATCTGGCTGGTGCTGGCTCTGCTGGCATCGCCGATGGTCCCCGGCCACCTGCGGGTGCCCCGGCTCGTGCTGCTGGCCGTCCTGTATCTGCTGTGGGACGCGATGGCACTGGTCGTGCTCGCGGCGCTGTGGGTCGCGTCCGGCTTCGGCTTCAAGATTCGCAGCCCCCGCTTCCAACGCGCCCACTACGTGGTGACCGGCCGCTTCTTGGCGCTGCTGTTCTGGATCGCGAAGTGGGCCCTGCACCTGACCGTCGACGTGGTCGGCACCGACCCCGACACGGCGCTGCCGGGCCGGCCCGAGATCGTGGTGAGCCGGCACGCCGGGCCGGGCGACTCGTTCGTCCTGATCCATGCGCTGACCAACTGGTTCCAGCGCGAGCCGCGGATCGTCCTCAAGGCCACGCTGCAATGGGACCCGGCCGTCGACGTGCTGCTCAACCGGCTGCCGAACAGGTTCATCTCGCCCGGTCGCACCGGCACGAGCACCCTCGAGCAGCAGATCGGCGAGACGGCCACCGGCCTCGACGACAACGACGCCTTCGTGATCTTTCCCGAGGGCGGGAACTTCACGCCGCGCCGCCGCACCAGCGCCATCGCCCGGCTCAAGGCGCGCGGCCTGGCCGACGCCGCCGAGCGGGCCGAAAATCTGCGGCACCTGCTGCCGCCCAAGCCGGGCGGGCTGTTCGCGGCGATCGACGCGGCGCCCGACGCCGGGGTCGTCTTCGTGGCCCACACCGGGCTCGACCGGATGGTGACCGTCACCGACGTCTGGCAGGAGCTGCCGATGGACAAGCGGCTGGTGATGAAGTTCTGGAGCGTCCCGCCCGACGAGATCCCCGCCGGCGAGGAGGAGCGGGTCGCCTGGCTGTACGACTGGTGGGCGCGGATCGACTCGTGGATCGAGGAGCACCACCCCGCGTTCCGCCCGTTGAGCACCGACTGGACCGCGCGCAGATCGGCGGCGGACGTCTGAGACGCCCGCCGCCGAGGATCGCTGGGAGAGCCGGGATCAGCTGCCGAGAGAGTTGTAGAGGCTGTCGGGCGCCTCGGTCACCTCGGTGGCAGCCGGCTTGGTGACGCTCACGGGAGCGCCGTAGTCGCTGTAGAGCACCTTCAGGGGCTGCGCGGCCTGACCGTTGACGGCCGGGATCTCGATGGTCAGCTCGGACAGCCGGCCCTGGTCGTCGGTGGTCGCGGTGAACGGCACCTTCTCGGCCTGCGCGCCCGACTCGTCGATGGTGACCTGCGAGACGCCGGCCAGGCCGACGGCCTTGGTCAGATCGAGCGTCCCGGCGTACGCGTTGGCGCCGGTCGACCGTACGTCAGTGGCCGAACTCAGCAGTTTCGACGTGTTCACCGGGTCGAGCTGGCCGGGGCGCAGGCCCACGTTGGCCCCCTCGGGCAGGCGCGCGACGTCGACATGGGTCCACGTGCCGGCCTTGGTGAAACCGGGCACCTGAAGGTAGAGGTCCTGACCGGTCAGCAGGGTCTTGATGCTGAGCTCGGCGTTGGGCCCGGTCGCCTTGAGATCGGCCTCGCCCACACCCTGCGCCGGGTCGACCGCGCCGGTCAGCTTGAAGCCGGACCCCGACGTGGCGGTCATCTTGAAGCTGGTCGTGCCGAGCTGCGAGGTCGCCTTCGTGAGCGCCTCGACCGCCGCCGGGTCGGCCGCACTCACCGAAGCCGATGCCGACCCCGTGGCCGGCGCCGACGCCGGCGCCGAGGCCGAGCCGGACGGAGAAGTGGAGTCGCAGCCGGCCAGCGCCAGCGCGGCTGTCGCCATCGTCGCGATTCCCAGCTCCGCGAGCCGTGGTGTCCGCATGTCCGTCCCTTCAGCCCGGCCGGCCCGTCGATGGGCCGGCTCTGTGACCCCCGTCAATTCCCGATAGCCGGGAAAGGCAAACGGACACGACGGACAACCGGACCGTCACTGAGGGGTGTGATGACCGCCTCCGCAGCGCACACGGCATGATTGCCGTTGCACAGACACCCGCCGACCATCCGGGAGGACTCGTGAGATTCGAGGTCAGCAAGGTCCTCGACGCCATCGAGGTGCGCCTCACCACCGATCCGGCGCTCGCCCGCGCAGTGGTCGACCTGTCGGAGATCGTGCGTTACGCCGACCTCGACGGCGGCCGCCCGGCCAGCTCGGTGCGCCTCGGTCTCGTCGTCGACGCCCTCGGCAAGCGACTCTCGGAAGAGAACGTGCCGGTCTTCGTGGTGGCCCCGCGCGGCCTGCTCTCGGACACCGATCTCACCTCGAACGAGCGCATGGTCATCCGCCGCTGGGCCGACGACGGCAAGGTCGAGGTCGTGCCCCAGCTCGACGACCGCGTCTTCGAGGTGGCCGAGCTGCTCGGGCTGCCGGTGCTCACCCGCACCCGCGGCACCAGCGAGCGGCACCCCTGGGTCGACGAGCCCGGCCGCCTGCTGGCCGCGGTCGCCGGCGAGGGCGGCAGTACGGTGCTGATGGCCCGCGTCGGCCGGGGCGAGCCTCCGCAGGCGGCCGAGCGTTCCCCGCTGGGTGAGCGCCTGCTGGCCCGGGTCTGGAGCTGCCCCGAGCCCAACTGCACGAGCTTCGGCTCCGGCGGCGACCCGGACAGCCCGTTCGCCGACATGCGCACCTACACCAGCCCGGTCTCCCAGCCGCCGCCGTCGCTGCGCGGCGGCGTGCCCAGCTGTCCCCGGCACGGCGCCCAGCTGCGGGACGCGGGCCCCCGGGCGGCGGTCGAGGTTCTCTCGGTCCGCATCGACGGCGTCGTCCGCCGCCGGTTCGTGGTCTCGACCGACGAGCCGGTCGTGGTCGGCCGGGCGCCCGAGGGCGGCCGGGGCGTCATGCTCGGCCAGTGGCTGACCGACGACGCCCGCAAGTGGATCAGCCGTGGGCACGTGCAGTTCACCCTGCGCACCGACGGCAACCTGACGGTGCAGGACATCAGCACCAACGGCAGCGGTGTGCGCCCCGGCGGCACGGTCAACGACGACGAGCGGGTCGCCCTGCACCGTCAGGAGAGCCGCACCCTGGCCGCCGAGGACGTGGTCGAGCTCTACGCCGGCGTCCAGGTGGGCCGGTCCAAGATGTGGGCCACCGGCGGCGTCGTCCAACCCGAATCGGTGATGGCCGAGGCGCCGACGATGGCCCTCCGAAAGTTTGAGCGAGGCTAGTTCAGGATCGCCGGCTCTACCAGGCGATCGCGGAGAAACTGTTTTACTGCGCTTCTCCGCGATCGCCGCGGAGAAGTGCTGCCAGCTGGTCGACGGCGTGGTCGATCTCTTCCGCGGTCACGACCAGCGGCGGCGCCAGGCGGATCGTCGAGCCGTGCGTGTCCTTGGCGAGCACGCCGCGCTCGGCGAGCCGCTCGCACGCCTGACGGCCGGTGAGCAGCGTGGGGTCGATGTCGACGCCGGCCCAGAGCCCACGCCCGCGCACCGCGATCACACCGTGGCCGATCAGCGCGTTCAGCCGGGCGTGCAGGTGCTCGCCCAGCTCGGCGGAGCGCCGCTGGAACTCGCCGGTGGCCAGCAGGCGCACCACCTCGCCGCCGACCGCGCAGGCCAGCGGGTTGCCGCCGAACGTCGAGCCGTGCTCGCCCGGCTTGAGGACACCCAGCACGTCACGGTTGGCGGCCACGGCCGAGACCGGCACGATGCCGCCGCCCAGCGCCTTGCCCAGCACGTACATGTCGGGGACGACACCCTCGTGCTCGATGGCGAACGTGCGGCCGGTGCGACCCAGACCCGACTGGATCTCGTCGGCCACCAGCAGCACGTTGTGCTCGTCGCAGAGCGCCCGCACCGCGGCGAAGTAGCCGGCCGGGGGCACGAGCACGCCGGCCTCACCCTGGATCGGCTCCATCAGCACGGCGACCGTGTTGGGGGTGACCGCCTCGCGCAACGCGGCCTCATCGCCGTACGGAACGATGGTGAAACCCGGGGTGTACGGGCCGAAGTCGGCCTTCGCGTCGGGGTCGGTCGAGAAGCTGACGATCGTGGTCGTGCGCCCGTGGAAGTTGTCGGCGGCCACAATGATCTCGGCCTGGCCGTCCGGCACGCCCTTGACCTGGTAACCCCACTTGCGGGCGACCTTGATCGCGGTCTCCACGGCTTCGGCCCCGGTGTTCATCGGCAGCACGAGCTCCTTGCCGCAGAGCTCGGCCAGCGAGCGGCAGAACTCGGCGAACTGGTCGTGCACGAACGCCCGGCTGGTCAGCGTGATCCGGTCGAGCTGCGCGTGCGCGGCGGCGATCAGCCCGGGGTGCCGGTGCCCGAAGTTCAGCGCCGAGTAGCCGGCCAGGAAGTCGAGGTAGCGGCGGCCGTCGACGTCGGTGACCCAGGCGCCCTCGCCCTCGGTGATCACGACGGGCAGCGGGTGGTAGTTGTGGGCGGTGTAGCGCTCGGCCTCGGCCAGCTCGGCCGGTGTCCGGTTCTCGACGGTCGTCACGATCGCACCTCCAGCGTGCAGCACTTGGGTCCGCCGCCGGCCTTGCGCAGCTCGGAGACGTCGACCCCGACGGTCTGGTAGCCCGCGGCCCGCAGTTCGGCGGCCAGGTGGGTGGCCTGAACCGGCAGGACCACCGTACGGCCGTCGCTGACCGCGTTGAGGCCGAGCACCGCGGCGTCCTGCTCGTCGGCGATCACCGCGTGCGGGTAGAGCTGCTTGAGCACGGCCTGGGAACCGGGCGAGAAGGCGGCCGGCAGGTACGCCACGTTGGTGTCGTCGAGCACGCAGAGCGCGGTGTCGAGGTGGTACAGGGATGGGTCGACCAGTTGCAGCGTGATCACCGGGCGACGCAGCACCTCCTGCGTCTCGGCGTGCGAGGCGTGCGCCGTGCGGAAGCCGGTGCCGGCCAGCAGCACGTCGCCGGCGAGCAGGATGTCGCCCTCGCCCTCGTTGGTGTGCTTCGGCTCGGTCACCTCGAAGCCGTGCTCGCGGAACCAGGCCGCGTACGCCGGGGCTTCGTCGGCCCGCTCGGCGTCGCGGAACTGCACGGCCAGCACACGACCGTCGACCACCGTGGCGCCGTTCGCGGAGAAGACCATGTCGGGCAGCCCCGGCAGCGGCTCGATCAGCTCGACCGTGTGACCCAGGTCGAGGTACGTCTGCCGCAGGTTCTCCCACTGCTGGACGGCGAGCGCGTTGTCGTAGGGCGCCGTGGGATCCATCCACGGATTGATGCGGTAGGTCACCGCGAAGTGGGTGGGCCGGCACATGAGGTAGCGGCGCGGCGAAGCCGTGGTCGTCATGGCTGAAACGCTAGGCGGGCGACCCCGTCGCAGGCCTCAGTTCAACCCTGCAAGCTGCTTTCGATCATTGCGTGCTCGGGGTCCTCGGCGGAGATTCGTTGCAAACACACCTCGCGGGTGGCCTGAACCAGGCCACCCGCGAGATCAAGTGTTGCCGGCGCACCGCCGGGCGTTTCCGGGGCGGGACTGATCAGCGTCAGTCCCGGTTCCGATCCTTGCTTCCGGCGCATCGCCGTCGGCGAATGTCAGATACCCGTCAGAAGCGGTCGATAAACCGTGCGTCAAGCCACTCGCGAACCGTGTTCACCGGCTGGGCGTCGGTGCCCAGCCAGCTCAGCGCACCGGTCAGCGCGAGCACGCCGAGCACGATCGCGCCCAGCGAGAGGATCATTCCGAGCAGGGCGTCGGTCTTGCCGGCCACGTGACGCTTGCCCGTGGCGTGGATGCCGCTGAGCGACAGCACCAGGGCCAGACCGGCGACGCCGAGGCCGTAGCCCATCAGGGGGCCCGAGAGCACGAGCAGCACCGAGGCCACCGCGAGGATCAGGCCGAGGGTGGCGAGCAGGCTGGCCCGCGGCTTGGGGCCGGTGGCGACCGGGTGGTCGACGGCGGCCGATCCGGTCGGTCGGGCCGTCGTCGTCGTGGCCGGGCCGCCCGTCGTCGTGGCCGGCGCCGGGTGGGCCGTCGCCGGCCGGGCCGTCGTCGTGGCGGCCGGAGGCGGGGGCGGCGTGTCGGTGCGGCTCGCGTGCTTGGGTGCGGGCGGTAGGTCGGTCAGCGTGTCGGGCTCGTCGCGACGGGCGCGCACCGGGGTCGGAGCGGGACGCACCTCGGTGGTGTTGTCCTCGTCCGGCCGGGTGACCGTGCCGGTTGCGGCCGGTCGCTCGGGCGTCTCCGAGGTATCGCTCGTGGACTGGCGGGAGAACGTCGGGAGCCTCACGTCAGCACCTCCTTGACAGATTCGGGGGATGCTTTGGTGTACCCCGAACCGCCGAAAACGACACAACGGCCGTGCGGCACCCGCCGCACGACCGTTGTTTCAGCTGCTCAGAGCGTTCCCACGACACGCTCGAACGTTGCTCAGGCGTTGCTCAGACGTGGCTCAGACCAGCGAGGTCGTGTTCGTGACCTGGTTGGCCTTGCTGATCACGTGGTCGACCAGCCCGTAGTCGCGGGCCTGCTCGGCGGTGAACCAGCGGTCACGGTCGGAGTCGGCCTCGATCTCCTCGGGCGTGTGGCCCGAGTGGAAGGCGATCCGCTCGTTCATCACGTTCTTGATGTGCAACATGCTCTCCGCCTGGATGGCGATGTCGGCCGCGGTGCCGCCGATGCCGCCGGACAGCTGATGCATCATGATCCGCGCGTGCGGCAGCGCGTACCGCTTGCCGGGCGTGCCCGCGCAGAGCAGGAACTGCCCCATGGAGGCGGCCATGCCCATCGCGATCGTGGCCACGTCGTTCTTGATGTACTGCATCGTGTCGTACACCGCCATGCCGGCGCTGATCGAGCCGCCGGGCGAGTTGATGTAGAGCGCGATGTCCCTCTCGCTGTCGGCCGAGGCCAGCAGCAGCATCTGGGCGCAGATGCGGTTGGTCACCTCGTCGTTGACCTCACTGCCGAGAAAGATGATCCGCTCCCGGAGCAGCCGCTCGAACACCTGGTCATCGAAGGATGCGCCGCCGCCCCGCATCGTCAACTCGTCAACACTCATGACAACACCCTCTCGCATCCGCCGCGGGACCTGTCACCCGACCGGCCATTCGACGTACCCCAGTCTCCCCAGACCGGCCCCGACCTCCCAGCGATTCCCCTGTAGGCGAATCCGCTGACGGCGGAACTGGGCCTGGCGCCACGCCCGACAGGTGGTATCCCAGGGCCTCACCGGTACCAACCGTGACCATTCTCGTTCCCACCCCCGACAGCCCGAGCGACGCCGCGCCGTACTCCTGATCACGTCCGCCCTCACCACCCTCTACGTGAGGACGGCCACGGAGAACCGGGTGACCTTCGATCCCTGGTTGAGTCCTACGAGGGCAAGCCAGCCGCCCGGGCCGGGTGCGCGGTGTTCCGGGCCTGCGGTTTCGTCAAGGAGGCGCACTACCGCGAGGCCTGGCCCGGCAGTGACGGCCGGCTGCACGACACCATCGGGTACGGGATCCTGCGGCGGGACTGGCTGAGCGGGAGCGTCACGCCGGTCGACTGGGCGGCGTGAGGTCAGCTGTCGCCGGGCAGGAACTCGGCGCGGTCGAGGAAGCCGTCGCCGTTGTCGTCGAACATGCGCTTCTCGAAGACGCCGTCGCGGTCCTTGTCGTAGTCGGCGAAGTCGACCCGGTTGTCGAGGTCGACGTCGGCGCCGACGAAGTCGACCTCGCCGTCGCCGTTCACGTCGACCAGGATGTCGACGCCGCCGTCGGGGCGGCCCAGATAGGTGGCGTCGTCGTCGGTGCCGTCGCCGTCGGCGTCCACCCGGTTGTCGTAGCCCTCGGGCGGGGCCAGCTCGACCGCGGCCTGGGCGATCGTGGCGCCGACCGTGATGTCGGGCAGGCCGTCGAGGTCGGGGCGGTCACCGAAACCGGTCTGCACGTCGCCGGTCACGCCGTCGGTGACGCCCTCCGCGGTGCGGCCGGCGACCATGCCGGCCACCGAGCCGAATTCCGACCACACACCCAGGTTGTTCTCGCCGTCGTGTCGAACCATGCACTGACGGTACGGTGCTCAGTCCAGTTCCGGCATCGCCACTGCGTGTGGTCGTGGCCGGCAGGTGCCGCACTGCACCGCGTCGTCGACCACCAGCGCCTCCGCCCGCCGCCTCGTCTCGGACCGGCTGACCTGCAGCAGATAGGGACCGAACCGGGCGTGTTCGGCGCAGACGCCGCGGCCGCAGAAGCGGCAGCTCGCCCGGGCCGACTCGGCGCAGAACCAGCAGAGCATCGAACCTCCTGACGTCGAGGGGGCGCCGCGACAGCGCCCCGCCCACGTCAGTCCTCGGCGGTCGGGCTCGCCTGCGGGTTGCTCGGAGCCTCCGTCTCCTCCGGCGGTGGGGGCGTCGTGGGCGGCGGCGGCGTGGTGGCGGGGGGACTGGTGGTGGGGACAGTCGTCGCCGGCGGGCGCGTCGTCGGCGCCGTGGTGGGCCGGGTGGTGGCGGGCGGCGGGGTGGTCGCCGGCCGGGTGAACGTGCGGGTCGGCTCGGCGGTCGGCTCGTCGTCGTCGTTCGGATCAGCGGTCTGTGACGGTGTGACTACCGTATCGCTTGTCGGGGGTGTCGTGCTCGGGGCGATCGACGGATTGATCGATGCCGGATCGGACGGTAAGGGCTCGAAGCTCTCCTCCGGTTCGGGGCTGCTCGAGGCGGGCGCTTCGACCGGCACGCCGTCGGCGCACGCGAGCTGACCGCCGGTGGCCGCGCTGGGCGCGCCGTCGACCTGGACCGTGCCGCGCGAGACGGTGAGCGCCGCCGGCTCCACCGAATACCAGGCGGCGCCGCTGTTGGTGACCTGGCCGCCGCTGCGGTCGACGGTCAGCGTCAGCGGCTTGTAGGCGCCGCTGGTGCTGCCCGTGCCGGCGAGCACCCGTCCGGACTGGAGCGAGATCGTGGCCTTGGGACTCTGATCGCGGCCACCGCCGGTGGCGAGGGTGCCGACGCCGATCCGGGTGTTCGCGCACAGCAGCGTGGTCGCACCGCCCGGGAAGGTCAGCGTGGCCGTGGCCCGGGACGAGACCTCGATCGTCTCGCCCTGGTCGAGGTAGCGCCGCGCACCGCCGTCGAGGTTCTGCGGCGAGCCGTCGAGGGTGGCCGTGACCAGGCCCTCGTCGACCGAGAGGAGCACCCGGTCGGCCGGCATCTCGGCCCAGGCCGGGCCGGGGCGGAACGACAGGCCGGTGAGGAAGAGCGCTGTGGTCAGCACCACGACCGTGAGCCAGACGAGGCCGCGCTCGAAGCGCTTGTCGGCCTCGGGGTTGCCACCGCCGTCGGGCGGGCCGGGCGGCAGGTTGAGCGGCGGGTACGAGCCACCGCCGGGCGATCCGGGCCGCAGCGCACCCCTTGCTGTCACGACCGGCATGGGCGAGCCGGGGCGGTGGGTGGCGCCGACCAGCGGCGGCAGGTCGGAGGCGTCGGGCACGACCCACAGCCGTACGGGCGTGATGGTCTGCGCGACCATGCCGGGGCTGCCGTCGCCGACCGGGCCGACCAGCGTTCCCCGGCGCAGCTCGACGCCGTCGGGCAGCGCGATCACGCCGGACTCGACGACCACGGCGTGGGTGGGGCCGGGCAGGATGACCGGCGCGCCGGGGTCGAGGTCGACCGGATGGGCGGAGGCGATCAGGGCGAGCCGCTGGTCGGCCGCGAGCCCGGCCAGCGCGGGGGTGTCGGCGAAGAGGGCCTCGGCTTCGACCCGGTCGTGCGGCGGCGGGCCGGGCAGCGGCCCGACCACGGTGGCCACGGTCGCGGTGGGAATCGACAGCAGCGTGGTGCCGGCGGTGTGCCAGTCGAGCTGGGTGGACCGGCCGGTGATCGCGTTGACCAGGCCGACGACGCCGCCGGGGCCGACGTGGTGGCGGATCGTGCCGGGCGGGTCGCCGGGCCGGCGCGCCTCGAGGGCGCCCTCGACGACGACGAAGACGGCCTGCTGAGCGCCGCCGGCGTTGACGATCTGGCGACCGGTCGGCGGGTGCACCCAGCGCGCCCGGGAGGCCAGGCCCTGTAGCGCCGGTTCGGGCAGGCCACCCAGCTCCGAGGCGCGGAGCGCGGCCAGGCGGCGCGGGCTGTCGGCCTCGCGGTCGTTCTCGGCCCGGCGCAGCCGCGAGGTCGCCCACCACCGGGTCAACCGGCCGAGCAGGAAGTACACAATCGGGGCGGCCAGGCCGAGCACGATGACCAGCAGCAGCAGGACGCCGAGCGGGCCGTCGTGCCACAGGCCGGTGGCCAGGCCCGAGAGCCTGTCCTCCCAGAGGCGGACGGCCACGTTGAGGGCGACGGCGACCCAGCAGACGGCCACGAAGCCGTAGAGGGCGATCAGCCGGCCCTCACGGTCCAGCGCGCCCCAGCGTGGCGGGCGGCCCCGCAGCCGGCCACTGACCCAGGCCAGCGCCCGGTTGCGCACCTGCGGCACCTCGAGCCAGTTCATCAGCAGGTACTGCCCGTCGAGCGGCAGCAGCGGGCTGAGGTGGACGAACGCGCTCAGGTAGCAGAGGAAGGCCAGCTTGAAGGCCAGGTCGGCCGCCGCGGGCAGGGCCAGGCCGGCCAGCTGGGCCAGACCGCCGAGGAACAGCGCGCTCAGCGGCCCGGCCGCCGAGACCAGAATGCGGGCGCGGCGTCCGGCCATCCAGACGTCGCTGGTGTCGACGAAGAGCGAGGGCAGTCCGAACCAGACGAGAAAACCGGCGGCCGGCACCTCACGTCCGGAGTGTTTGGCCGCCATGGCCCGGGCCCACTCGCGCACGCCGACCACGACCAGGTTGAGCAGCACGAGGGTGAGGGCGCCGACCACGTACGAGTCGCCGGTGAGGAACAGCGAGCGGCTCCCCCGCGACCAGGTCGCCAGGAACAGGCCGAAGCCGGCCACGGCGAGCACGGCGGTGACGATGGCGGCCGCCTTGTTGAAGAACAGCCGGCCACCGGCCCGGTAGAGCGCGGTGACCAGGCCGTCGACGTCGACCAGGAGCATGCGGCGGCCGCGGGCGGCGGCCAGCAGCGAGTTGCCGACGCGTTCCTGCAACGGGCGGCGGGCCAGCTCCTCCAGCGGGCGGAAGGCGTCCATCGGCAGCTCGTCGAGCATGCGGTTGCCGGCCAGGTCGGCGACCACGCGGCGCACCTGGTCGGGGGCGAGACGGCCGGCGATGCGGGCGAACTCGGCCACCAGCCGGGCCACCGTGTGCTCGCCGTCCATGAGCAGGGCGAGCTCCCACTCCTCGGGGGTGAGTCGCAGGTAGCTGGCGCGTTCGCCGTCGTCGGGCGAGCGCAGCATGACGTAGTCGCCGCCACGGGCGTCGATGAGTTGCACGTACTCGACGCCGGCGCGCAGGACGGGCCGCGCGCTCGTCGGATTGAGCCGGTCGACGACCGCGCCCCAGAGCCCGGGATCCGCCGGGCCGGACGGTTCACCCGGGGCGCGACCAGCCAGCGCCTCCCAGACATTCATCCGGGTCTCGACGTACGTCAACTGGTGCCTCTCAGTGCCGGGGGGAGCGCCGATGCGAATGGCAGATTAGGCGCTCGGGAAGCTGGATGGCGAGTCCCCCGCAGTGATTTGCCCCGTTTTGTTGGGTTTTTGGAGAATGACGCCGGACAAACGTACGGCGGGTGGTGCGACAACCCCCTTGTCGCACCACCCGCCGCAGCGGAGGGAAAAGCTCTACTTGGCCTCGGCCAGGGTCACCGTGATCTGCTTCTTCTCGCCGTCACGGGTGTAGTCGAGGGTCATCTTCTGGCCGACCGTGCCGGACTGGACCGCCGCGACCAGGTCGTCGGAATCGCCGATGGTCTTGCCGTCGGCCGAGGTGATCACGTCGCCCTGCTGGAGGCCGGCCGAGGCAGCCGCGCTGCCGGGAGTGACGCTGCTGACCAGCGCTCCGCCGTTCTCGGCCGGGGTCACGCTGACGCCCAGCGCCGGGTGGCTGACCTTCTTGCCGGCCATCAGGTCGTCGGCCACCTGCTTGGCCTTGTCGCTCGGGATGGCGAAGCCCAGGCCGATGTTGCCGGTGCTGCCCGACGTGGCGATGGCCGAGTTGATGCCGATGACCTCGCCGTTCGTGTTGACCAGGGCGCCACCGGAGTTGCCGGGGTTGATCGGCGCGTCCGTCTGCAGCAGGCCCGACATCGTGGTGGACGAGCCCTGTTGCTGCTGCTGGTTGTTGCCGAACGGGCTCTGCTGCTCACCCTCGCCGCTGGACTGGATGGTGCGGTCCTTCGCGCTGATGATGCCGGCGGTGACCGAACCCTCGAGGCCCAGCGGGCTGCCGATCGCCAGCACCGTGTCGCCGACCTGCATCTTGGCGCTGCTGCCGAACGTGGCCGCCTTGAGGTCGGACAGGCCGGAGGTCTTGACGACGGCCAGGTCGGTGCGCGGGTCGGTGCCGACGATGGCGGCGTCCGCCTTCTTGCCGTCCGCGAAGATCACGGTGACCTTGTCGCCCTGAGCGGTGGCCACCACGTGGTTGTTGGTGACGACGTAACCGTCGGTCGAGATGACGACGCCCGAACCCTCACCGTTGCCGGTGGTGATCGAGACGACGCTGTCTTGCACGGCCGAAGCGATCTGGGCGAGCGACGAGCGGTCGACCACACGGGTGACCGACGAGTTGCCCGTCTGCACCGACGGGGAAGTGCCGTCGTCGTCGAAGGCCAGCGCCGTGGCGGCGCCGACACCACCCGCGCCCAGCGCGATCAGCACCGCGGCGGCGCCGGCCACGAAGACCTTGCGGCCGCGGCCGTTGCCCCGGGGCTGCTGCTGGTCGACGGGGGTGGCCCAGATCGGCTGCCCTTCGGAGCCGGAAGGCCAGGCCTGGCCCTCGACGCCGGGGAGCGTCTGGGTCTGCGTCGCCCCGGGAGCGGACCAGGCGGCGCCGGTGGCATAGCCGGGCTGCTGGCCGTAGGGCTGCTGGTGGAAGCCGGGGTGCGGCTGCTGCTGGCCGTAGCCGGGCTGCTGATAGCCGGCGTGCTGCTGCCAGTGGGACTGCTGCCACTGGGGCGCGCCCGTCTGCGGTGCTGCGGACTGCGGTGCTGCGGACTGCGGTGCTGCGGACTGCGGAACGCCGGACTGCGGGGCGTTCGGCATCGGCGGCCCCCAGTGAGGAGCCTGCGGCGGGGCGGGCTGCGGGGCCTGCGGGACCGCCGGCTGGGCGGCGGTCGGCTCCTCAGACTGTCCCCGCTGCGGGCTGCTGCTCTCGGATGAGGCGTCCGCGGGTCGCGGGTCGGTCTCGTTCTCGTTCATGTCCCCCACCTTGCCCCGTCCGGCTCGTACCGACCTGTGCTAGCCCTGGATGTTTTCTGAAAACCCTTTGTCGGGATTTAGCGTAGGCAAAGTGACCCGGAACGTGGCTCCCTGTCCGGGTTCGCTGATCACCTCGACGGTTCCTTGGTGCGACCTGACAATGGCCGCCACGATGGCCAGTCCCAGGCCGGTGCCGGTGGCAGCGCGGTCGGTGTGCCGGGTGCGGGCCTCGTCGGCGCGGTAGAACCGCTCGAAGACGTGCGCGCGCTGCTTCTCGCTGAGGCCCGGCCCGGTGTCGGACACCTCGACCACCGCGCGGTCACCGGGCTCGGCGTACAGCCGCAGGGTGACCGTCGCGTCGGGCGGGGTGTGCACCAGCGCGTTGGTCATGAGGTTGCCGATCACCTGGCGCAGCCGGGCGTCGTCGCCCCGGGCCACGAGCTGGTCGGGCTGGTCGCGCACCTCGAGTTCGATCGTGCGCTCGGGCGCCATGGCCTCGGCCGCCTGCACCGCGTCGAGGGCGAGCACGGGCAGCTCGACCGGGCCCAGGTTGAGCGGGCGCTCGCGGTCGAGCCGGGCCAGCAGCAGCAGGTCCTCGACGAGCAGGCCCATGCGGGCGGCCTCGTCCTCGATGCGGCGCACCAGGCGGGCTACGTCCTCGGGGTCGGTGACGGCGCCCTGGCGGTAGAGCTCGGCGAAGCCGCGGATGGTCGTCAGCGGCGTCCGCAGCTCGTGCGAGGCGTCCGCCACGAACTGCCGCATCTTGCCCTCGGAGCGCACCGCCCGGGCCTCGGAGAGCAACGCCGCGTCCGCCGCCTCGACCGCTGCCGACTCGGCCTCACGAGCGGCCGACTCGCTCTGGGCACGCGCGCTGAAGGCCGCCTCGATCTGGGCCAGCATGGCGTTGAGCGCCTTGGCCAGGCGGCCCAGTTCCGTCCTGGGCTCGCCGTCGTGCGCTTCGGGGTCGGGGACACGCTGGGTGAGGTCGCCGGCCGCGATGGCCGCCGCCGTACGTTCGATCTGCAGCAGCGGGACCAGGCTCTGACGCACGATGGCGGCCCCGATCGAGGCCAGCGCGATCAGCACGCCGACGCCGACGAGCAGGTCGACCCAGACCATCTGGTTGACCGCCAGGCCGATCACCGAGAGCTTCTCGGCGACCTGGATGACCTGGGTGTTCTCGTCGACCACGACCACCACGCGCCAGTGCACCTTGCCACTGGGCGAGCGCACCGTGTAGGGCTCGCCCAGCACGGCGTTGACCTCGTCGAGGCCCTTGACCAGCGGCGGCAGGTCTTCCGGCTTGAGGGTGTTGTCGCCCACCACCGGCTGGTCGGAGCGGACGCCCCAGACCGAGGAGGTGGAGACGTAGAAGTCGCCCGGCACCGGGATCTTCGAGCCGTAGCGCGCCTTGGCGATCGTCTCGGCGTAGATGCTCAGCGAGGTGTCGAGCCGGTCGAGCAGATAGTTGTGCAGCGCGTACGTGCTGGCCGCGCTGATGGCGGTGAGCGCCGCGAAAACCAGGACCAGGACCGACGCCACCAGCTTGATGCGCAGCGAGACCTTGCGCAGGCTGGGTTGCGGCGGGATCGAGTTGCGAACCCGCTCGGTGAGCGTCGAAGTCACGGCCGGCTCAGACCGCCGGTTTGCGCAGCACGTAGCCGACCCCGCGGAGGGTGTGGATCAGACGCGGCTGGACATTGTCGACCTTGCGGCGAAGGTACGAGATGTAGGACTCGACGATGTTGTCGTCGCCGCGGAAGTCGTACTTCCACACGTGGTCGAGGATCTGCGCCTTGGAGAGCACCCGGTTGGCGTTGAGCATGAGGTAGCGCAGCAGCTTGAACTCGGTCGGCGAGAGCTGGACGCGCTGGCCCGCGCGGTAGACCTCGTGCGTCTCCTCGTCGAGTTCGAGGTCGGCGAAGACCAGGCGGGACGGCTCTTCGTCGCCCTGGGTCGTGCGGCGCAGCACTGCCCGGATGCGGGCGGTGAGCTCCTCGAGGCTGAACGGCTTGGTGACGTAGTCGTCGCCGCCCAGGGTCAGGCCCCGGATCTTGTCGTCGGTGCCGTCGCGGGCGGTCAGGAAGACCACGGGGGTGCGCTGGCCGCCCTCGCGCATGAGCCGGATGACCTCGAAACCGTCGAGGTCGGGCAACATCACGTCGAGGACGACGAGGTCGGGAGTGGCGTTCTTCGCGGCGCTGACCGCCGCGCTGCCGCTCGTCGCGGTGCTCACGTCGAAGCCGGCGAAGCGGAGGCTGGCGGAGAGCAGCTCGAGGATGTTCGCGTCGTCCTCGACGACGAGCAGTTTCGCCTCGCTCTGCTTGGGCTGGGTCTGAGCGGCCATGAGACCCATTGTTTATCAGCGCGCTGTCCCTTGCCTGCACGCTGCCTGAAAGTTTTCTGTAAGCCCGTCGGCAGAGCCTTCAGCCGGGCCAAGGGCGGCGGGCGGGGTGGTTGGACGGGGGTCAGGCGGCCAGGCGGTAGCCGGCGACCCCCATCGAGGCCTGGGCGGCGCGGGCGAGCAGCCGCCGGTCGGCGCCGGGCTCGGGGCGCAGCGCGGGCGCGGTCACCAGGGTCACCGTCAGCGACCGTAGCGCGGCCACCCGGCGGACCGAATCGACCAGGGTGTCGTCGCCGATGAAGGCGGCCGCGGTCGAGTCGTAGCGGATGGAGGCCGGCACCACGGGAGCGCCCGCGTCCACCGCGGCCTGGAACAACGCCGGGCGGAAGCGGCCCTGGCTCGTACCGCAGAAGGTCGTGCCCTCGGGGAAGGCCGCGACCGTGCGGCCCGAACGCAGCGCCGCGGCCACCTCGGCGACCGTCGCGGGCAGCGCCTTCGGCCGCGAGCGGTCGATGAAGATGGCGCCGGACAGCCCGGCCAGCGACCCGATGCCCGGCCACGCGCCGACCTCACCCTTGGCCACCAGGCGCACCGGCGAGACCGCCGTCAGCACGAGAATGTCGAGCCAGGACACGTGGTTGGCCACCAGCAGGCTGCCCGGCTTCAGTGCCGGACCGCGGCGCACGAGCCGGATGCCCAGGACCGCCAGCATCGCGCGGGCCACGCCGCGCAGGGCCAGACCGCGCAGCAGAGGCGCCAGCAGCAGTCCCCCGACGAGCACCACCGCCAGCAGAATCATGCGCAGGGTGGCGACCCCCGGGAAGGCGTGCCGGCCGGCCGAATCCCGGCAGTGCGGGCCGCATCCGGAGACCGGCTGCCAGAGCGCGGCGATCATCGGGTCGCGCCCAGGAAGTGGCGGCGGTACCGCGGGTCCAGCCGGTCCATCGAGAACAGCACGTAGAAGTCGGCGCAGTTGAAGTCGGGGTCGTAGGCGGGCTCCCCGCAGATCCAGCTGCCCAGCCGCAGATAGCCCTTGAGCAGGGCCGGAGGCTGGGTCCGGGGGTCGCCCACGAGTTCGGTGGCGGCCAGCCAGGAGCGGCGCGGCGTGACCCGCAGGGCGGGCGGGGCCAGGTGCTTGGCCTGCACCCGGGCCCAGACGCCGGCCGCGGTCACGCCGCCGTCGTCCAGCGGCACCGAGGCGCAGCCACCGAGCCAGCGCAGGTTGTTCAGGTGCATGTAGCGGGCGATGCCGGCCCACATCAGGTTGATCACCGAGCCGCTGCGGTGGTCGGGGTGCACGCAGGAGCGCCCGGTCTCGACCAGCTGGTCGCGCAGCGGGCGCAGCGGGCTCAGGTCGAACTCGCCGTCGCCGTAGCGCCGGCCGGCCCGCTCGGCGGCCTTGGGGGGAAGCATCCGGTAGGTGCCGACCACGGCGCCGGTCGCGTCGTCGCGCACGAGCAGGTGGTCGCAGAAGTCGTCGAAGTCGTCGGCGTCGCGTCCGTCGGGGGTGGCGCCGGACAGCGTGGCGCCGAGTTCACCGGCGAAGACCTCGTGGCGCAGCCGTTGCGCGGCGGCGACCTGACTCTGGTCCTCGGCGATGAGCAGGGAGTAGCCGCTGGTCCCGGTGGGGGCGGCGGCAGTCAGCAGAACAGCCATGTGTTGTGTGTAAGGGCGGCAGCTGCCGATGGAATGTCGCGCCAGCAGGCGATTCATGGCCGTGAAATGAACGGCTTGTGCGAGCCTTCAAGGCATGGATGCCTTTAGACCTTTCACGGGCGGCGGGCGGGGCGGTCGGATGGTTATCGAGAGGCGTTTCAACGGGCCGCCGGCGACCGGCAACGGCGGATGGTCGGCCGGGGCTTTCGCCGTCGCCGCGGGGGCGGGGCTCGGCGGGCCGGCCTTCGAGGTCACCCTGCGCGTGCCGCCCCCGCTCGAGACGGAACTGACCTTCGCCGACGGCTCGGTGCACGACGGGGAGACGCTGGTGGCGACGGTCACGGAGGCGGCGGGGCCGATTTCGTACGCTGCCTCGGTCGCGCTGCCGGAGGCGGAGCGGGCGGCAGCGGGGTTCGCCGGTTTCACCCACCACCCCTTCCCCACCTGTTACGTGTGCGGCCCGGAACGGCCGGACGGATTGCGCATCTTTCCCGGCTCGCTGCCGGACGGGCGTACGGCCGCGCCCTGGACCGTTCCGGACGAGGTGAACCTGCCGGTGGTCTGGGCCGCGCTCGACTGTCCCGGAGGCTGGACGGCGATGCAGAACGGCCGCACCTACGTGCTCGGCCGCATCGCGGTGATCGCCGAGGCCCTGCCCGAACCGGGGTCCACGTGCGCGGTCGTCGGCGAGGCGACCGAGTTCTCGGGGCGCAAGGCGATGGTGCTCTCGGCGATCTTCGGGCCGGACGGATCGCGAATCGCCGCGGCCCGGGCCACGTGGATCGCCACGATCTAGTAGGTTGTGCCCTTCACCGAAACGGGGGAGGAGCTGCGTCGATGAGCGCGCCCGGCACCGACGAGATCGTGGTCGATCACCTGACAAAGCAGTACAAGAAGCTGCGAGCCGTGGACGACCTCTCGTTCAAGGTCCGGTCCGGCCGGGTCACCGGCTTCCTCGGGCCCAACGGCGCGGGCAAGACGACCACGCTGCGCATGCTGCTCGGTCTGGTCACGCCGACCGCCGGCACGGCCACCTTCGGCAGTCAGAAATACATCGACCTGCCCGACCCGGTGCGCGAGGTCGGCGCGGTGCTCGAGGCGTCCAGCGCCCACCGCGGCCGCACCGGCCGCAACCACCTGCGCATGATCTGCCGCGCCGCCGGCCTGCCCGACTCCCGGGCCGACGAGGCGCTCGAGATGGTCGGCCTGACCCCCGCCGCCAACCGCAAGTTCAAGGGCTACTCGCTGGGCATGCGGCAGCGGCTCGGCATCGCCGCGGCCATGCTCGGCGATCCCCGGGTGCTGATCCTCGACGAGCCGGCCAACGGCCTCGACCCCGAGGGCATCCGCTGGATGCGTGACCTGCTCAAGGCGCTCGCCTCCCAGGGCCGTACGGTGCTGGTCTCGAGCCACCTGCTGGGCGAGATGCAGCTCCTGGCGGACGACGTGGTCATCGTCGCGGCCGGCAAGCTGATCCGCCAGGGCCCGGTCGACGAGGTGCTGGGCGACCTCAGCGGCGGCGTGCAGGTGCGGGTGCGCACCCCGCAGGCCGACGAGCTGACGGCCGCGCTCTCCGAGATCAACGCGACCGTGACCCCGGGCTCCGACGGCAGCCTGCTGGTGCACGGCGCCGAGGCCGCCGCGATCGGGCACGCCGCCTTCACCGCGCGCGTCGAACTGCACGAGCTGTCCACCGAACGCGGCGACCTCGAACAGGTCTTCCTGCAGCTCACGGCCGGAAAGGCGGGCATCCGATGAGTCTGGTCAACGCCGAGCTCTTCAAGGTCCGCACCACCTCGCTGTGGTGGATCATGGCCATCGTCCTGGTTCCCCTGTACGCGGCCAGCGTGCTCCTGAACTGGGCGAACGCCAACATCACGGCGCCGCCGCCGGACTCCGGGGTGACCGACACCCAGAGCGCGCAGCTCGAGGCCTCGCTCCAGCCGATCAACGTGGCCACCAACCTGTACACCAGCGGCCAGTACATGGGTGTGCTGATCGTGCTGTTGCTGTCGGCCATCATCGTCACCAGTGAGTTCTTCCACCTCAC
Organism: Paractinoplanes hotanensis; assembly: GCF_023717965.1. Classification (NCBI taxonomy): domain Bacteria; kingdom Bacillati; phylum Actinomycetota; class Actinomycetes; order Micromonosporales; family Micromonosporaceae; genus Paractinoplanes; species Paractinoplanes hotanensis. Next base: position 140,050 of record NZ_JAMQOL010000006.1, read on the forward strand.
GGCGACCACCACGTTCCTGACGACGCCGCGCCGCGAATCGGTCATCCTGGCCAAGTTCGGCGCCGCCGTCATCATCGGCCTGATCGTGTGGTTGTTCACCACGGTGCTCAATCTCATCGTGGTGCCGCCGATCATGAACGCGCTCAACCTGCCGAGTCAGCTCGGCGAGCCCGCCGTGTGGCGCGCGATCGGGCTGAACGCGCTGGCCTTCGTGCTCTGGGCGATCCTCGGGGTCGGCGCCGGCGTGCTCATCCGCAGCCAGATCGCGGCCACGTTGATCCTGGCCATCACGTACGTGGTCGGCACCTCGGCCATCGGGTTGATCTTCCTGCTGCTCAGCGAGTACGTCGCCGAGTGGATCAACAACCTCCAGGTGCTGGTGCCGACGAGCGCGTCGCAGCTGATGATCTCGGGGACCGATCTGCCCGGCACGCCGCCACGGTGGGTCGGGGCCGTCGTGCTGATCGGGTACGCGGCAGTGACGGGGTTCCTGGGCACCTGGCTGACCAAGCGGCGCGACATCAGCTGAGTGCGGCAGGAGTCTTCTCTCACACACGGCGTAGCCTGGACGACGAATCTTTTCGTCCCATGTGACGCCGATCAAAAGGTGAAAGAGGCGAACACGGAAGTGTCGACCCAGCAGACTTCGCACGAGAACCCACTCGCGGATTTCGGTCCCAACGAGTGGATCGTCGACGAGATGTACCAGCGTTACCTGGCCGACCCCACCAGCGTCGACCCGGCCTGGCACGACTTCTTCGCCGATTACAAGCCCGCGATGGCCACGGGTTCGATCGTGACGCCGGACGAGGCCAAGGCGGCCAACGCGACCGCCTCGGCCGCCCGGGCCGGCACGGACGCCCCGGCGGCGGCCACGGTCGCACCGGTCAAGCCGACTGTTCCCGCTGCCAAGCCTGCCGCCAAGCCCGAACCGGCCAAGCCGGCGACGCCCGCGGCCAAGCCGGCCCCGGCCGCCAAGCCCGCCGCGTCCCCGAACGGGAAGGCTCCCGAGGGCGCCAAGGTCACCACGCTGCGCGGCGTCGCTGCGCGCATCGTGCAGAACATGGACGCCTCGCTCGAGGTGCCGACGGCCACCTCGGTGCGGGCGGTCCCGGCGAAGCTCATGGTCGACAACCGCATCGTGATCAACAACCACCTCGCCCGCGGGCGGGGTGGCAAGGTCAGCTTCACCCACCTGATCGGCTGGGCGCTGGTCCGCGCGGTCGTGCAGCACCGCGAGATGAACAACTCGTTCGCCGAGGTGGACGGCAAGCCGGCACTGGTGCAGCCCGAACACATCAACCTCGGCATCGCCATCGACCTCGCCAAGAAGGACGGCTCGCGCGCGCTCGTCGTGCCGTCGATCAAGAACTGCGAGACGATGGACTTCCGCAAGTTCTGGCAGGCGTACGAGGACGTGGTCCGCCGCGCCCGCCGCAACGAGCTGACCATGGACGACTACGCGGGCACGACGATCTCGCTCACCAACCCGGGCGGCATCGGCACGGTGCACTCCATCCCGCGCCTCATGGCCGGTCAGAGCGCGATCATCGGGGTCGGCGCGATGGAGTACCCCGCGCCCTATTCCGGCATGAGCGACGAGACCCTGTCCGAGCACGGCATCAGCAAGGTCACCACGCTGACCAGCACCTACGACCACCGGGTCATCCAGGGCGCGCAGTCCGGCGAGTTCCTCAAGGCGATGCACGAGTTCCTGCTCGGCGAGCACGACTTCTACGACGAGATCTTCACCTCGCTGCGCATCCCGTACGAGCCGGTCCGCTGGGTGCGCGACGTCGCCCGCACCAGCGAGGGCCAGATCGACAAGGCGGCCCGGGTCGTCGAGCTGATCCACGCCTACCGCGTGCGCGGCCACCTGATGGCCGACACCGACCCGCTCGAGTTCGAGATCCGCCGCCACCCCGACCTCGACGTGCTGCAGCATGGCCTCACGCTGTGGGACCTCGACCGTACGTTCCCGGTCGGCGGCTTCGCCGGCAAGCAGCGGATGAAGCTGCGCGAGGTGCTGGGCGTCCTGCGCGACACGTACTGCCGCCGCGTCGGCATCGAGTACATGCACATCCAGGGCCCCGAGGAGCGGCGCTGGATCCAGGACCGCATCGAGATCAAGTACACGAAGCCCGACTCGGACGAGCAGAAGCACATCCTCAACCGGCTGAACGCCGCCGAGGCCTTCGAGACGTTCCTGCAGACCAAGTTCGTCGGCCAGAAGCGGTTCTCGCTCGAGGGCGGCGAGTCGCTGATCCCGCTGCTCGACGCCGTGCTCGAGTCGTCGGCCGAGGCCGGGCTGGACGAGATGGTCATCGGCATGGCCCACCGCGGCCGGCTCAACGTGCTCGCGAACATCGTCGCCAAGCCGTACGAAAAGATCTTCTACGAGTTCGAGGGTCAGATGGACCCGAAGTCGGCCCACGGCTCCGGCGACGTCAAGTACCACCTGGGCCAGACCGGCAAGTACACGACGCCCGACGGCGAGCACGCGACCACGGTCAGCGTGGTGGCCAACCCGTCCCACCTCGAGGCCGTCGACCCCGTGCTCGAGGGCATCGTCCGCGCCAAGCAGGACAGGCTCGACCTGGGTCTGCACGGCTACACCGTGCTCCCGCTGCTGGTGCACGGCGATGCTGCGTTCGCCGGGCAGGGCGTGGTCGCCGAGACGCTCAACCTCTCGCAGCTGCGCGGCTACCGCACCGGCGGCACGGTCCACGTGATCGTCAACAACCAGGTCGGCTTCACCACCGCCCCCGAATACAGCCGCTCGTCGATGTACTCGACCGACGTGGCCCGCATGATCCAGGCGCCGATCTTCCACGTGAACGGCGACGACCCCGAGGCCGTCGTGCGGGTCGCGAAGCTGGCCTTCGAGTACCGCCAGGCGTTCAACAAGGACGTCGTGATCGACATGATCTGCTACCGCCGCCGCGGTCACAACGAGGGCGACGACCCGTCGATGACCAACCCCCGGATGTACGAGATCATCGACCAGAAGCGCTCGGTGCGGAAGCTCTACACCGAGGAGCTGATCGGCCGCGGTGACATCACCGTGGACGACGCCCAGGAACAGCTGCGCGACTACCAGTCCCAGCTCGAGAAGGTCTTCAAGGCGACCCGCGACTCGGCCGGCACGCCGCCGCGTCCCCGGGTCATCTCCGAGGAGCCCGAGCCCGAGGTCGAGACCAAGGTCGACGCGGCCGCGGTGCACGCGGTCGGCCAGGCCCACGTCGAGCTGCCCGAGGGCTTCACCCCGCACAAGCGGGTGCAGCAGCTGCTCGAACGCCGGGCCAAGATGTCCCGCGACGGCGGCATCGACTGGGGCTTCGGCGAGTTGGTGGCCTTCGGCTCGCTGCTCCAGCAGGGCGTCACCGTCCGCCTCGCCGGTCAGGACTCGCGCCGGGGCACCTTCGTCTCCCGGCACGCCTCGGTCGTCGACGCCAAGACGGGTAAGGACTTCCTCCCGCTGTCGACGCTGGCCACCGGCACGGCCCGCTTCTTCGTCCACGACTCGCTGCTCAGCGAGTACGCGGCCATGGGCTTCGAGTACGGCTACTCGGTCGAGAACCCCGAGGCGCTCGTGCTGTGGGAGGCGCAGTTCGGCGACTTCGTCAACGGCGCCCAGACGGTGGTGGACGAGTTCGTGTCGTCCGGCGAGGTGAAGTGGGGCCAGCAGTCCTCGCTGGTGCTGCTGCTCCCGCACGGCCAGGAGGGCCAGGGTCCCGACCACTCCTCCGGCCGTCCCGAGCGCTTCCTGCAGCTGTGCGCGCAGGACAACATGCGGGTGGCCAACCCGACCACCCCGGCCAACTACTTCCACCTGCTGCGCCGCCAGGCCCTGTCGGCCAAGCGCAAGCCGCTGGTCGTCTTCTCGCCGAAGTCGCTGCTGCGCCACAAGCTCGCGGTGTCCTCGGTAGCCGACTTCACCGAGGGCACGTTCCAGCCGGTGATCGGCGACGCGGGCATCAAGGGCACGCCGCTCGAGGCGGGCAACGTCAAGCGGGTCCTGCTCTGCTCGGGCAAGGTCTACTACGACCTGTTCCAGGCCCGCGCCGAGCGGGGCATCACCGACACCGCGATCGTGCGGATGGAGCAGATCTACCCGCTCCCGGTGAACGAGCTCAAGGCGGTCCTGGCCCAGTTCCCCAACGCGGAGGACTTCGTCTGGGTGCAGGAGGAGCCGGCCAACCAGGGCGCCTGGTCGTTCGTCGCGCTCAACCTGCTCGAGCACCTCGAGGGTGTCCGGCTGCGGCGCATCTCGCGTCCGGCCGCGGCCGCCCCGGCGGTGGGCTCGGCCAAGATGCACGAGGCCGAGCAGGCCGCCCTGATCGAGGCCGCGCTTCCGCGTCCGTAATCTCGCGGGAAGGGGGCGCTCCGCTGCGGCGGGGCGCCCCCTTTTACTATCCGGTCATGTATTTCACCGACCGTGGCATCGAGGAACTCGTCGACCGGCGTGGCGAGGAAACCGTGACGCTGGAGTGGCTGGGCGCCCAGCTGCGGACCTTCGTCGACCAGAACCCCGAGTTCGAGACGCCGATCGAACGCTTCGCGACGTGGCTCGCCCGCGACGACGAGGATGAGGAGTAGGACCGACGGGTCACGCCCGATCCGGCGGGTCGAGCTGGACGCCGAAGCCGAGATCGACCGCTCGGCCTGGTGGGCTCGCATTCCCGCCGTACGGGCGGTGCTCGAGCACGGCCTGAACATCCCGGCCGGGGTTACCTTCCTGGTCGGCGAGAACGGATCCGGCAAGTCGACCCTGGTCGAGGCGCTGGCGGCGGCCCACGGCCTGAACCCGGAGGGTGGCTCCCGCGGGGCGATGCACTCCACCCGGGTCACCGAGTCGCCGCTGGGCTCGGCCTTGCGGGTGATCCGCACGCCCGGCCGCCGGGTCGACGCCTACTTCCTGCGCGCCGAGACCACGCACGGCCTGTACACCTATCTGGAGAGCCTGCCCGGCGACAACCCCGACCGGGGTCTGCACGAGCAGAGCCACGGTGAGGGATTCCTCGAACTTCTGGAACGCAAGTTCCGGAGGTACGGGTTCTACCTCATGGACGAGCCCGAGGCGCCGCTGTCCTTCACCTCCACGCTGGGGCTGCTCAGCCGCCTGGACGATCTGCGCGCCGACGGGTCCCAGGTCGTCGTGGCCACACACTCGCCGCTGCTCACCGCCCTGCCCGGCGCCACGATCCTCGAGCTGGGCCCGCACGGCATCCGCCGCACCGAATGGGCCGATCTCGACATCGTGGCCAACTGGCGCGGCTTCCTCGACTCCCCACAGACCTTCCTGCGCCACCTCGGCGTCTGACAGCTCGTTCCTGGGGTCAGCGCAACCACTTACGCACGTCGCCCGGGTGGGTCGAGCGTTCTGGCGCGCCAGCGCCTGCTCGGCCCGCCCGGGCCCTCGGCGGGAGCGACGGTCTGCAACCCACCACCCCGCTACGACATCGAGCCGTTGATCTTGATTTTCGCCAGTGGGGCTTCCGTCATCCACAGTTGGGACTTTCGGCCCGGTCGCGGCATCCGGCGGCGGGTAGGTTGAAGCCGTGGCACGAAGCGTCTATGTGGCTGGTCTGGGTCCGGGGGTCGGCAAGGGCACGGTTGCGCTCGGGCTGGTCGAACTGCTGTCGCGGCAGGTCGCGCGGATCGGGGTGTTCCGGCCGCTGGTCTCCGGCGACGGCGACGATTCGCTGCTCACGCTGCTGACCAAGCGCTATCCGGTGGTCGTGCCCTATGCGGAGTCCTACGGCATCACCATGGCCGAGGCGAGCGCGCTGGTCGCCGACGGCAAGTGGGAAGAGCTGATCTCCCGGATCGTCGAGCGCTACCGCGAGGTCGAGCGTCAGGCCGGGTCCGTGGTGGTGATCGGCAGCGACTTCACGGCCGGCGGGGCCAAGGAGCGCGACGAGATACCGCGCGAGCTGGGCTTCAACGCCCGCCTGGCCACCGAGTTCGGCAGTGTCGTGGTGCCCGTGATCAGCGGCGAGGGCCGCGGGGCGGAATCGCTGGCGGCCGCCGCCCGCAGCGCCTACCACTCGCTCGTCGACCTAGACGCCACCGTGGTCGCCGTGATCGCCAACCGGGTCTCCGGGGGTTCGACGCCCGACGCCGGTCTGCCGGTGCCGATGTGGTCGATCCCCTCCGTTGCCGCCATCGCCGCGCCCACGGTGGCCGAGGTGGCCGAGGCCCTGGACGCCACGGTCGTGTCCGGTGGCGAGGGCGCGCTCGACCGCGACGTGCTCGACTACGTCGTCGGCGCCGCCCACGTGCCGACCGTGCTCGACCACCTGACCGACGGCGCGTTGATGATCACCCCGGGCGACCGCGCCGACCTGCTGCTCGCCGCGAGCGCCGCGCACTCCGCGGGCAACGTGACCCTGTCCGGCCTGGTGGTGACGCTGGGCGAGCCGCCCGACCCGCGGGTCGTCCGGGTGATCGAGCGCCTCAACACCGGTCTCGCGATGCTGGTCGTCGGCACCGACAGCTATCACACGATCGCGGCCGCCTCGCACATCCAGGCGCGCCTCGGCACTGGCACGCCGCGCAAGGTCGAGGCCGCGCTGGGCGCCTTCGAGGAGCATGTCGACACCGCCGAGCTGGCCCGGGTGCTCGACGTCGCCCGCTCCAGCCGGGTCACACCGCTGATGTTCGAGAACGACCTGATCGACCGCGCCCGCGCCGAGCGCCGCCACCTGGTGCTGCCGGAGGGCACCGACGAGCGCATCCTGCGGGCCACCGAGACCCTGCTGCGGCGGGGCGTCGCCGACCTCACACTGCTCGGCGACCCCGGCGAGATCAACCGCCGGGCCCGCGAGCTGGGCGTCGAAATCGGGGCCGCCCGACTGGTCGACCCGGCCGCCAGCGAGTTGCGCGACGGCTTCGCCGAGCGGTACGCCGAGCTGCGCAGGAAGCGGGGCGTCTCGCTCGATCTGGCCTACGACGTGGTCCGCGACGTCAACTACTTCGGCACGCTGATGGTGGCCCAGGGGCTGGCCGACGGCATGGTCTCGGGGGCCAACCACACGACGGCGGCCACCATCCGGCCCGCCTTCGAGATCATCAAGACGGTGCCGGACGTGTCCGTGGCGTCCAGTGTGTTCTTCATGCTGCTGGCCGACCGGGTGCTGGTCTACGGCGACTGCGCGGTCAACCCCGACCCCGACGCGGCCCAGCTGGCCGACATCGCGCTCTCGTCGGCGCTCACCGCCGCGGCCTTCGGCATCGAGCCGCGGGTGGCGATGCTCTCCTACTCGACCGGCAGCTCCGGCGCGGGGGCCGACGTCGAGAAGGTCGCCGCCGCCACCGCGCTCGTCCGCGAGCGGCGGCCCGACCTGCCGGTCGAGGGCCCGATCCAGTACGACGCCGCCGTCGATCCCGCGGTGGCGGCGACCAAGCTGCCCGGCAGCGACGTGGCCGGTCAGGCGACGGTCCTGATCTTCCCCGACCTCAACACGGGCAACAACACCTACAAGGCGGTGCAGCGGTCGGCCGGCGCGGTCGCCGTGGGCCCGGTCATGCAGGGTCTGCGGCGTCCGGTCAACGACCTGTCCCGCGGGGCCACGGTGAAGGACATCGTGAACACAGTGGCGATCACGGCGATTCAGGCGGCGGCGCGATGAGCCGGGTGCTCGTGCTCAACAGCGGCTCGTCGTCGGTGAAGTACCGGCTCTTCGACGGCGCCTCGACCGTCGCCAAGGGCCTGGTCGAGCGCATCGGCGAGAGTGGCGGCGAGGTGCCCGACCACCGGGCCGCCCTGCAGGGAATCATGGACGAGGCCGACCTGACCGGCCTGGCCGCGGTCGGCCACCGGGTGGTGCACGGCGGCCCCGACTTCACCGGGCCCACCGTCATCAACGACCAGGTCGTCGCCCAGGTCGAGGCGCTGGTGCCGCTGGCCCCGCTGCACAACCCGGCCGCGCTGACCGGCATCGAGGTGGCCCGCAAGCTGCTGCCCGACGTGCCCCAGGTGGCCGTCTTCGACACGGCGTTCCACGCCACGATCCCGCCCGAGGGCGTCACCTGGGCCATCTCCCGCGAGCTGGCCGAGCGCTGGCAGATCCGGCGCTACGGTTTCCACGGCACCTCCCACGCGTACGTCTCCCGCCGCACCGCCCACGTGCTGGGCCGCGACCCGGCGTCTACCAACGTGATCACCCTGCACCTGGGCAACGGAGCCAGCGCGTGCGCGGTCGAGGGCGGGCGCAGCGTGGCCACCTCGATGGGCATGTCGCCGCTGCCCGGCCTGGTCATGGGCACCCGCAGCGGCGATATCGACCCGACAGTGATCTTCCACCTGCACCGGGTGGCCGGCCTGCCGCTGGACGAGATCGAGACCTCGCTGACCCGGCACGCCGGCCTGCTCGGGCTGACCGGGGCGAACGACCTGCGTACGGTGCTCGAGCGCCGCGCCGCGGGCGACGCCGACGCCACGCTGGCGTTCGACGTCTACTGCCGCCGCATCCGCGAATACGTCGGCGCCTACCTGGCCGTGCTGGGCCGGGTCGACGCGATCACCTTCACGGCGGGCGTGGGCGAGAACGCGCCCGCGGTGCGGACTGCCGCACTGGCCGGGCTGGAGCCGCTGGGCATCGAGATCGACCCGGACAGAAACGAGCGCCGAGAGGAAATCATCTCTCCGCCCGGCGCTCGCATCCCCGTCTGTGTGATCCCCACCGACGAGGAGTTGGAGATCGCCGACCAGTCCCGGACGGCGTTGTCTCTCCCCCGTTGACTCAGAGAGCCAGCCAGGCGATCAGGGCGACCAGGACGACGGCGACCACGACACCGCCGATGATCAGCGGGGTCTTCGAGGCCGTCGCCGGCTCCTGCGGGGTGCTGTGAGTGAAGGCCCGGAACGCTTCGGTGTTGCCGCTCGGGTCGACGCTGTTGTCAGACATGGCCAAGACCATAGCGAAACGATGCCCGCCCAGCCGCCCCGCCCGAGCCTCTTAGCAGGACAAACGCGATGCGTACGGCGATTTCACCCGAACGTGGGAGCGCCGTCCGCCCGCTTCCCGCCCGCGCGCTTTCCGCTTACCCTCGCGAATCCTCTGGCCGCCGTGCGCGCTCCTCCGGTCGTAGCGTTTCGCGTCTCCGCCCTCGCCGTTCGGGACGCCGCCCTGGGCCTCCTCCGGAACCTCGCAGGAAGCCGACGCACAATGGGACGGGTGCATCGCCGTCCCCTCGCCCTGTTCCTCACCGCCGTGGCGTTGTCAGCGTCGCTCGCTGCCTGTTCGAGCGAACCGCCGTCGGCACCCGCTCCGACAACGACACTGCCCCCCGCCGCCAGCGTTCCGCCCCCGGCGCCCTCCTCACCGGCAGCGCCCGGAACCGAAAGCGCCGCGCCCCTGCCGGGAGCCGCACCACGGCAGGCATTCGCCGTAGAGACCCGCACGCTCCGGTTGAGCCGCGGCGCCGACCGTCCCCTGCCCACAACGGTCTGGCTGCCGAAGGGCGAGGGCCCGTTCCCGCTGATCCTCTTCAGCCACGGCCTGGGCGGGAAGCCGTCCCACTACCGCGAACTGGTGACCGCATGGGCCCGGGCCGGCTTCGTCGTGGCGGCCCCCGCCTATCCCCACACCTCAGCCTCGGCCGCCGAGTTCAACGTGCTCGACGTGATCAACCAGCCCGCCGACGCCAGCTACGTGATCACCGAGACGCTGGCCGAGCTGGGCGCCACCGTCGACGACTCCCGGATCGCTGCCGCCGGCCATTCCGCGGGCGGAGTGACCACGATCGGCTTGTTCAGCGGCACCCGCGACGAACGTCTGCGGGCCGGGGTCGTCCTGGCCGGCCGGCAGATCCTCCCCCAGCCCTTCATCGGCCCCGATGCTCCCTTGCTCTTCGTGCACGGACGCAGGGACGCCACGGTCGCGTACGCCGACGGCCAGGCCGCCTACAGCGCCGTCCAGTGGCCCAAGGCCTTCCTGACCGTCACCGACGGCGGTCACGTAGCCTCCGGCCGCTCGCTGGACGTGATCGCCACGACCAGCACCGACTTCTGGCGCTGGGCCCTCTACGGCGACGAGTCCGCCCGCGACCGCCTCAAGCCCGACGCTGTCCGCGGAGGCCTGGCCACTTTGCAGGATCGCCTCGGCTGATCCACACGCCCGAACGCTCGGGCGCCGCAGCGCCGACCGCGGTTCAGTGCAGGAAGTCGATCGCCACCTTCCCGAAGATCTCGCCCGACTCGAGGCGCGCGAAGGCGTCGGCGATGGCGCTGAAACCGTAGGTGGAGTCGATGACCGGGCGCACGTCCTTCTCGATCAGGAAGTCGAGCAGGGCGGCCAGCTCGGGGGCGGTGCCCATCGTGCTGCCGAGCACGTCGAGCCGCATCGCGAACAGGCGGCGCAGGTCGACGGTGGCGAGGTGGCCGCCGGTCGCGCCGCACACCACGATGCGGGCGCCCGGAGCGCTGCACTTCATCGAGTGGTCGAAGGTGGGCGCGCCCACCGACTCGATGACGACATCCACCCGCTCGGGCAGCCGGGCCCCCGGCTCGACCGCCGTCGCGCCCAGCTCGGCGATCCGCTCCCGCTTGCCCGGGTCGCGGCTGGTGGCGTACACCCGCTTGCCCATCGCGACCGCGAGCGCGACCGCGGCCGTCGCCACCCCGCCGCCGGCCCCTTGCACCAGCACCGACGAGGCGTACTCGACCCGGCCGCGCGTGGTCAGCATGTGGAAGGCGGTCAGCCAGGCCGTGGGCAGGCAGGCCGCGTCGAGGAACGACAGACCGGCCGGCTTCGGAATCAGATTCTCCGGCGGTACGGAGACCCGCTCGGCCAGCGTGCCGGGAAACCGCTCGGACAGCAGCGACAACCCGCGCGGGTCAGTCTCGTCGGCCACCACCGGGTAGACGACAACTTCGTTACCGTTTTGGTCGACACCGGCGGCGTCACACCCGAGCACCATCGGCAACCGGTCGGCGCGCAGTCCCACGCCGCGCAGCGACCAGATGTCGTGCTGGTTGAGCGAACCGGCCCGCACGTCGACCGTCACCCAGCCCTCGGGCGGCGTGGTCTCGGGCAGGTCGGCCACGCGCAAGGCGGAGCGGGGATCGGTCATGTCAGCTGCTATGGCGTAGGCGGCGCGCATAGCCACAGACCATAGTGGCCACTGACGATCACCCGCCGGTTTTCCACATTCGCGCGTTGTCCACAGGCCATCGACACGATCAAGCGCCGCTGCGCGAAAATGACCGGCGGGGGCTCCCCCAGGGAGGGTGGGCTCTGTTCGGGCCAGCCGGACACAAACCGGCCCGGTTGCGCGATGCGCCCCCGGGCCGGTCGAGAAAGCGGATCTAGCTGGGCAGCGCCGCCGAGCGCTGGGCCGGGGCGACCGGCGCCGAGCGGCGGGCCACTCCGTCGGCCTCGGCGGCGGCGGCCACCGCGGCGGCGACGGCCGGGGCGACGCGCGGGTCGAGCGGCGACGGCACGATCGCGTCGGCGGTCAGCTCGTCCGAGACCACGTCGGCGATCGCGTCGGCCGCGGCCACCTTCATGCGCTCGGTGATCGTCGTCGCCCGGACGTCGAGGGCCCCGCGGAAGATGCCGGGGAAGGCCAGCACGTTGTTGATCTGGTTGGGGAAGTCGCTGCGGCCGGTGGCCACGATCGCCGCGTACCTGTGGGCGATCGAGGGGTGCACCTCGGGGGTCGGGTTGGCCATCGCGAAGATGATGCCGCCGGGGGCCATGCCGGCCACCGCGCTCTCGTCGATCTGGCCGCCGGACACGCCGACCAGCACGTCGGCGCCGATCAGGGCCTCCGCGACTCCCCCCGTACGACCGGAGAAGTTGGTCGTCGCGGCCAGGTCCGCCTTGGTCGGGGTGAGGTCGCCCCGGTCGGCGTGGATGATGCCGCGCGAGTCGCAGACGATGACGTTGGCGCCCTCGACCCCGGCCGCGATGAGCATCCGGGTGATCGCGACCCCGGCCGCGCCGGCCCCGCTGATGACCACGCGCAGGTCGCCCAGGCGGCGGCCGAGCAGCTTGGCCGCGTTGCGCAGCGCCGCCAGGGTGACCACCGCGGTGCCGTGCTGGTCGTCGTGGAAGACCGGGATGTCGAGTTCCGCGTCGAGCCGGCGCTCGATCTCGAAGCAGCGCGGAGCGCTGATGTCCTCGAGGTTGATGCCGCCGAACGACGGCGCCATCGCCTTGACCGCGGCGACGATGCCCTCGACGTCCTGGGTGTCGAGGCAGATCGGGATGGAGTCGACGCCGCCGAACTGCTTGAACAGGATCGACTTGCCCTCCATGACCGGCATGGCGGCCTTGGGACCGATGTTGCCCAGCCCGAGCACGGCCGAACCGTCGGTGACCACGGCGACGGTGTTGGCCGTCCACGTGTAGTCGGAGTAGAGCGACTCGTCGTCGGCGATGGCCTCGCAGACCCGGGCGACACCCGGGGTGTAGGCCAGGGAGAGGTGGTCGCGGCTGGCCAGCGGCACGGTCAGGCTGATCTCCATCTTGCCGCGTTTGTGCAGATCGAAGACGGGATCGGCGGCCAGGGCGGGATCGAGTTCGAAACTGAAGTAGGACATGCGGGGGCTCCAACCGGCATCGGGACGTGGGGTCGGCGAGACGGTCGCGACGGCGAGTAGGGCGCCGGACCGGAACGCGATGCGGGGATCACCCGGGAAACAGCAACCGCGAAGCGCGAGTGTGCGCCGCGGTGCTGCGACCTTAACCTAGCCGACCGAGCCGCGGGTAGTAGCGGAATAACACCGGGCCGATGACATCCGCCACCCCGTACGCCCGGCTGTCGTCCTCGATCAGCTGGTTGTCGCCCTGTAGCCACCACCCGCCGTCCTGGGGCCTTACCGTGCGCTTGACGACCAGCAGGTCGGACCGCGTACGGAACCGGGCGACCACCACGTCACCCGCGCGGACCCGGCCGCCCCGGCGCACCAGCAGGGCGTCGCCGTCGCGCAGGGTCGGCGCCATGGACGGCCCTCGGACGAGTACCGCGAACAGTGGTAGTTGCCATCTCACGGCATCAGTCCTCCGTCGCGTTACCGCGGGGTTGTAAGGGGTAGTGTCAACCACGGATCATCGCAAACTCATATGGAGGAGTCCTGATGCGACTTCCGCGTTTCCTCACGCCTCGAACCGTGGTCACCGCCCACTGCGACCTTCCGTGTGGCGTCTACGACCCGGCGCAGGCCCGGATCGAGGCCGAGTCGGTCAAGGCCATCGCTGAGAAGTACCAGGCGAACACCGACCCCGAGTTCCGCACGCGCGCCATCATCATCAAGGAGCAGCGGGCCGAGCTGGTCAAGCACCACCTGTGGGTGCTGTGGACCGACTACTTCAAGCCCCCGCACTTCGAGAAGTACCCCAACCTGCACCAGCTGTTCAACGAGGCCACCAAGCTGGCCGGCGCCGCCGGCGCCAAGGGCTCGCTCGACCCGGCGGTCGGCGACCAGCTCCTCGGCAAGATCGAGGAGATCTCGAAGATCTTCTGGGAGACCAAGCAGGCCTGAGCAAGAAACCAGCACGGCCGGTACGCCCACCGGGCGTACCGGCCGTGTCTGTTCAGCGACTAAAGTCTCCCGCGGCAGGAGGAGGAACGGTGACTCAGGTGACGGACAGACATCCGGACCCGGCTATCGGCGACGACGTCGTGATGCTGACCGTGCCCGCCGACGGCGGTTATCTGGGGGTCCTCCGCACGGCGACGGCCGGTCTGGCGGCGCGGCTGCACTTCGCCCTCGACGAGATCGAGGACCTGCGCATCGCGGTCGACGAGGCCTGCGCGATGCTGCTGGCGATCGCGACCCGCGGCGCCGAGCTCGACTGCCGGTTCGCGGTGACCGAGGACGCCCTGACCGTCGAGGTCACCGTGACGACCGTACGGGGCGCGAAGTTGCCGGCCGAGTCGTCCTTCGCGTGGAAGGTGCTGACGGCCCTCACCACCTCGGCCGCGGCCGAGGCCACCGGGCAGCGCGCCACCATCCGCCTCGTGACCAGGCGCACAGGAGCCTAGAACGACCTCAGTGCAGCACCGCGGCGATGTAGTCGAGATGCTGCGCCGCGGCCCGGGTCGCCGACTCCGCGTCCCGCATGATCAGGCAATCCAGGATCAGCCGGTGGTCGGCGTCGATCTGGCGCCAGTAGCCGGGCGGCAGGTTCTCGATGATGTCCTCGCCGAAACTCGCGTGGTAGAGCGGGCGCACCACCAGCTCGAAGAGCGGGTTCATCGTCGCCTTGGCCACGGCTGTGTGGAAGGCGGCGTGCGCGGCCAGCATCGTCTCGAGGTCGTCGACCGCGGGGTCGAAGAACGCGCCGCGCACCTCGGCCAGGTGCTCGTCGTCGCGCCGCACCGCGGCCAGGCCGGCCGCCGGCACCTCGAGCGCACGGCGCAGCTCGACCAGGTCGGTCAGGCCCACGCCGGCCGAGTTCGACAGCAGCGTGAAACCGGTGGTGAGAGCGTCAGCAAGCTGTTCGGCGTCGGGGTGGGCGACGAAGCTGCCCCCGGTGACGCCGCGGGTCGTGACGATCAGGTGCTGGCTGGCCAGCAGGCGCAAGGCCTCCCGCACGGTGCTGCGGCTGACGCCGGTTTTGACGCACAGCTCAGGCTCCGGCGGCAGACGTTCGCCGGGCTGAAGCCGTCCTGAGGTGATGTCCGCCCGTAACTCGTCGGCCAGCAGCTGGTACGCGGGCGGGCGCACCGTTGATCCGGTCACACCCTCAGGGTAGGCCCTGGTCCGCCGAATCAGGGCAATTAATCGATGCCTAACGCTCTCGTGCTGGGCGGCAGCACGATCAGCAGGCCCACGAGCACACCGAGCGCCATCAGCACGAGGCCCAGCCAGGACGGGCCGACCTGAAGCAGGAACCCACCGGCGGCGATGGTGAAGAGCTGCACGACGATGGCGGGGCCGCGAGCGCCGCGCTGCCGACGCCCGAGAGCGCGCGCGACGACGAAGACGGCCGCCACGCCGAGGGCAGCGAAGACGGTCAACGCCACGGCCATCCCGACGTTGACCGACGGCCTCGTCAGATCGAGGACGATGAGGTAAATCGTGAGGCCGGCCAGCGCGGCGCACTCCAGGTAGAGCAGTCGCACCGCCCACACCAGCGTCGAGGGCTTGTCAACGACTGACTTCTCACCGGTCACTGGTGCACCATACCGACAGTGTTTCGGGCGCCTCTTGGGTATTGTGCCGCGCATGCGAGCGCTACTGCTGGTCAACCCCAAGGCTACGACCACCAGCGAGCGCAGCCGAGACGTCCTGGTCAGGGCCCTGCGCAGCGCGGTCGAGCTGTCGGTGGAATACACGACCCGCCGGGGCCACGCGGCCACGCTGGCCCGCGCCGCTGCCGAGAGCGGGGTCGACGTGGTCGTCACCCTGGGCGGCGACGGCACGGTCAACGAGGCGGTGAACGGCCTGATGACCGCCGAGGCCGTGCTGAGCGGGCTGACCGGCCCTCGCTCCCAGGTGCTGCCGGCGCTCGCCGTGGTCCCCGGTGGATCGACCAACGTCTTCGCCCGCGCGCTGGGGCTGCCGCGCGACTGGGTCGAGGGCGTCAGCGTGATCCTCGAGGGTCTGCGCGACGGGCGGCACCGGGTGATCGGCCTGGGCCGCGCCGACGACCGCTACTTCACCTTCGCCGCCGGCATGGGCCTGGACGCGGCCGTGGTGCGCCGGGTCGAGCAGGCCCGCCTGCGGGGCCGTACCTCCACGCCGGGTCTCTACTTCCGCTCGATCGCCGGCCAGATCCTCGCCGGGGAGGACCGCAAGGCGCCGCCGTTGTCGATCGAGCGTCCCGGCGAGCCGGCCGAACCCGATCTGGGCACCGTCATCATCCAGAACACCGCCCCCTGGACCTATGTCGGCGACCGGGCGATCAATCCGAACCCGGGCGCGTCGTTCGACCGCGGTCTCGATGTGATGGCCCAGCGCGGGCTGGCCATCAGCGGCACGACGCGCACGCTGGCCCAGTTGGCGACCCGCAAGGGTGATCCGCACGGCAAGCATGTGCTGCATCTGCACGACCTGGACGAGTTCACCGTCGTCGCTTCCCGCCCGCAGCCGTTCCAGCTGGACGGCGACTATCTGGGCGAGCGCCAGAAGGTGCACTTTGTGTCCGTTCCCGAAGCGCTACGTGTGATCTGCTGACCGCCGGGTAGTCAACCTCACGATCCGTTACAGAAACACGGTCAAAAGGTCGGCATCGGGGCGGGGACCGTACTACATTGATAGGAGCGTTGGTCAACCGGCTCTGGCGCATGCCTCAGAACCGGACATAGAGGGCGTGAGGCAGCTCACCCGGCCGGAGAAACTTCGGGCGCTACCCTTGACATCGCACGAGTTCGTGAAAGCATTCACAAGCGATAAGAAGTAACCGGTTGCTGGTTGCGCGCGTTTCTTATCCAGAAGCGCCGAGCAGCACCAGTAACACAAAAGCTTGCTACGCACGGCGAGCAGACGGGCACTCAGACGTCAGCCGCCATCGCGCACGCATAGGTAAAGCAGTAACGCGATTCATTACCCCAGCCAGAAACAAGGAGTGTTGCCGCCATGGACTGGCGTCACGATGCGATCTGCCGCGACGAGGACCCGGAGCTGTTCTTCCCGATCGGGACGTCCGGCCCCGCGCTCCTGCAGGTCGAGCAGGCCAAGGCCGTGTGCCGGCGGTGTCCCGTGACTTCGGACTGCCTTACCTGGGCACTCGAATCGGGACAGGACGCCGGCGTCTGGGGCGGGATGAGCGAAGACGAGCGGCGCGCAGTCAAGCGTCGCGGCGGCCTCCGGGTCGGCGCTCCTACCGCCTGAATCAATCCCCTCACAGCATTTGCGCCCCGGGCCGATCGGCACCGGGGCGTCTTGCTGTTTCCGCCCGATTACTGAGCGCGCCGAATCCTGAGAGCTTCCCGAGAGGTTCGCCGAACGCGCTAATGCGATCACGTTGGGTTTCATCGAGAATCCGCGAAATGATCTCGAAATTGCGAGCCGCGACGAATGGTCCACATTCCCCTCACGGTCGGTCAGTCCTCTGCGGAGCGCGCCCGGCACACGACGGTTGGTAACGGTGCGTCGCCAAACCCCACATGCGTACGGCGCGTGGCGGGAAACACGGCAGGCGCCACGACTCAGGCGGCGGCGGGCAACGAGCGGCCGGTCGCGGCCAGCACGCGGGACGCCACCAGCCGGACGAGTTCCGGGGCGTCGCCGAGCGGCTCGGCCGCGCAGACCGCGCCGGCCTCCCGGGCGGAGCGCACGGCCAGGTCGTACAGGAAGCCCGGGGCCAGGAAATAGGCGGCCAGACCGACCCTGGAAGCGCCTGAGGCCCGCAGGTGACGCACAGCCGCCCCCGGGTCCGGCGGGGAGGCCGAGGCATAGGCGGCGATGCACGGGACGCTCAGGCGGGCGCTGAGAGCGTCCGCGGCCCACATGATCGTTTCCCGGGCGGCCGCGTCCCGCGTGCCGGCCGCGGCCAGCACGACCGCGTCCAGATCGGTGGCGGGCAGGCGGCGCAGCACGCCGTCGATCAGCGACTCGGACGGGCCCAGGACGTCGGCCAGCGTCACGTCGACCGGCAGCGAGGCCGCGTCGTCGAGGACCGCCGGGACGTCGACCTTGCCGTGATAGGCCGCCGTCAGCAGCAGCGGCACCAGCACGGCCCGGCCTCCCGGCAGGGCGGCCAGCACGTCGAGCGGGCGCGGGCCGGCGTGGTCGAGGTACGACGCGTGCACGTCCCACGAGGGATGAGCACGACGCACGGCCCGGGCCAGCGCTTCCGTGGCGGCCGCGGCCCGCGGGTCACGGCTGCCGTGAGCGACCAGGACGACGGCGGGGGCCGGAGCCATGCGGGACCCCGGCGCCACCGGCGCTAGACGTGAAGGCCGCATTCGGTCTTCTCGAACATGGCCCAACGGCCCGCCCGCGGGTCCTCGCCCGCCTTCGTGCGCCGGGTGCACGGCCAGCAGCCGATCGAGCCGTACCCCTTCTTGAAGAGCTCGTTGACCGGCACGTTCCACCGGGCGATGTAGCGGTCGACGTCGGCCTGGGTCCAGGCCGCGATCGGGTTGACCTTGACCTTGCCCTTCTTCGGGTCGAACGTCACCACCGGCGTGTTGGCCCGGGTCGGCGACTCGTCACGGCGCAGGCCGGTGGCCCACGAGTCGTAGTCGCTCAGCGCGCGCTCCAGCGGCTCGACCTTGCGCAGGAAGCAGCACTCGTCGGGGCTGCGGGCGAACAGCCGTGGCCCGTACTCGCCGTCCTGCTGGCCGACCGTCCGGCGGGGACGGATGGAGCGGACGTTCACGTCCATGGTGGCGGCCACGATGTCGCGCACCTTGAGCGTCTCGGGGAAGTGCAGACCGGTGTCGAGGAAGACCACGTCGACGCCCGGCGAGACCCGGGAGAAGAGGTGCGCGACCACGGCGTCGGCCATCGAACTGGTGACGCAGAACCGGTCGCCGAAGGTGTCGGTCGCCCACTTGGCGATCACCTCGGCCGGGGCGCCCTCGAGCTCACGGCCGGCCTTGCGGGCCAGCGCCTCGAGCTCGTCGCGGGAGCGGCGGGTCGGATCCTGGGTCACCGGGGCCGCGCCGCCGAGGTTGACCAGATTCAGAGAGGTTGCGGCCACGACTGTCATCGGTTTACTCCCTTGGAAAGCAGCCCGTTGAACTTGACCGTGAAAACGCGGGCGCAGGAGTGGCACTCCCACGCGCCGTGCGATGCCTCGTTGGGGAACAGGTCCTCTTCGCCGCAGTACGGGCAGTACAGCGGGGCGGACCGGGCGTCACTCATTTGAGGAGCTCCTCGTCGGCGCGCACGACCCAGTCGGCGAACGTCTCGTCCTTCGACGTGCGTCCGTCCAGGTAGTGGCGGGCGAGCTTCTCGACGTACGCGGGAAGCTCTTCCGCCGTGGCCTTGAGCCCGCGCAGCTTGCGCCCGAAGCCGGACGTCTGGCCCTGGGCCATGCCGAGCCCACCGCCCAGGTGCACCTGGAAGCCCTCGACCTGCTCGCCGTGCGCGTTCATCACCAGCTGGCCCTTGAGGCCGATGTCGGCGACCTGGGTGCGGGCGCAGGCGTTGGGGCAGCCGTTGATGTGGATCGAGATCTCGGCGTCGAAGTCCTTGAGCCGCTCCTCGAGCCGGGCCACCAGCTCCTCGCCGCGGGCCTTGGTCTCGACGATCGCGAGCTTGCAGTACTCGATGCCGGTGCAGGCCATCGTGCCGCGCCGCCAGGCCGACGGCCGGGCCTCGAGGCCGATCGCGCGCATCCCGGCGATCAGCGGCTCGACCTGCTCGTCGGCCACGTCAAGGACCAGAAGCTTCTGGTACGCGGTGAGACGCACCCGGTCGGAGCCGTGCGCCTCGACCAGGTCGGCGAGCTTGCCCAGCTGGACGCCGGAGGACCGGCCCACCACCGGCGCCGCGCCGACGTAGTTGCGGCCGTCGATCTGCTTGTGCACGCCGATGTGGTCGATCGGCTTGGCCGGCAGGTCGGGTGCCGGGCCGTCGATCAGCGCGCGCTCCAGGTACTCCTTCTCGAGCACCTCGCGGAACTTGGCGACACCCCAGTCGGCGAGCAGGAACTTCAGCCGGGCCCGGTTGCGCAGCCGGCGGTAGCCGTAGTCGCGGAAGATCCCGACCACGCCCTCCCAGACGTCCGGGATCTCGTCGATCGGCACCCAGACGCCCAGCCGCTCGGCCAGCCGCGGGTTGGTGGAGAGTCCCCCGCCGATCCAGAGGTCGAAGCCGGGGCCGTGCTGCGGGTGGTTGACGCCGACGAACGAGATGTCGTTGGTCTCGTACGGACCGTCGGCCAGCCAGGAGATCTGCGACTTGAACTTGCGCGGCAGGTTCGAGTAGCGCGGGTCGCCGATGTAGCGCTTGATGATCTCGTCGATCGCCGGCGTCCCGTCGAGCACCTCGTCGACCGACACCCCGGCCACCGGCGAGCCGAGCACGACGCGCGGGCAGTCGCCGCAGGCCTCGGTGGTCTCCAGGCCCACGGCCTCGAGCCGGCGCCAGATCTCGGGCATGTCCTCGATGCGGATCCAGTGCAGCTGGATGTTCTGCCGGTCGGTGATGTCGGCCGAGTCGCGGCCGAATTCCTGGGAGATCTGCGCGATCGTGCGCAGCTGGGCCACGCTCAGCGCGCCGCCGTCGATGCGGACGCGCAGCATGAAGTACTCGTCCTCGAGCTCGTGCGGCTCGAGCACCGCCGTGCGGCCGCCGTCGATCCCGGCCTTGCGCTGGGTGTAGAGCCCCCACCAGCGGAACCGGCCGCGCAGGTCCTGCGGGTCGATCGAGGCGAAGCCGGTGTGGGCGTAGATGTTCTCGATGCGGTCGCGGACGTTGAGCGGGTTGTCGTCCTTCTTGATCCGCTCGTTGGGGTTCAGCGGCTCGCGGTGTCCGAGCGCCCACTGGCCCTCGCCGCGCGCCTTGCGGGGGCGGGCGGTCGGCGTAGCGGGGGTGCTGCTGGGCGCCATGTCGGCGGTCCTCCGGGAATCGTGGGCGCGTTCAGACGCTCACGGCACGCATCTCCAGAGACCTCAACGAGGCTCGCGACATCAGTGTCAGGAGTGGCCGGCGCGTCTCGCGCGCCCGAAAAATAATTCGGACGGCGTCAGGAAGCCGGACACATCGCGCTGCGGACACGGCCGTAATCAACGTGGCGGCGAGCCACGAAGCGGCGGTCCAGAGCAGCGGTCATGTGGGCAAGCCTCTCACGCCGCGGCCTTCTGGGCCAGGCTGGTCCAGATTCCGGGAGTGTGGTACGTAGCACCCCGCAAACGCTGCGTTAACAATTCAGCGTTTTCCCAGGGGCACTACGAGCACCGCCTCGGTGCCGCCGCCGGACCGCTTGCGCAGCTCGATGCTGCCGCGTAGCTCGCCGGTGGCCAGCGCCCGCACGATCTGCAGGCCGAGGCGGTGGGTGTCCTCGGCCCGGAAGTCGTCGGGCAGGCCCTGCCCGTTGTCGGCCACCGTGACGTGCAACTGCTTGCGGAACCGATGGGCCGAGACCACCACCTCGCCGAACTCACCGGGCGGGGGCGGAGCCGGGTCGTCGTCGTCCTCGGGGGCCGGGAAGCCATGCTCGACCGCGTTGATCAGCAGCTCGTTCAGCACCATGACCAGCGAGGTGGCGATCTCGGCGGGCAGCACGCCGAACGTGCCCTCGCGCCGCATCCGGACCGGGATGCTGGTCGCCGCGACCTCGGTGGCGGCGGTGGCCACCCGGTCGACGATGCTGTCGAAGTCGACCGCCTCGTCGCTCGACATCGACAGGGTCTCGTGCACCAGCGCGATCGACGCGACCCGGCGCACCGATTCCTGCAGGGCCAGCTTGGCCTCGGGCGCGTCGACCCGGCGGGCCTGCAGGCGCAGCAGCGCGGCCACGGTCTGCAGGTTGTTCTTGACCCGGTGGTGGATCTCGCGGATCGTCGCGTCCTTGGTCATCAGCGCGCGGTCGCGGCGGCGCACCTCGGTCACGTCGCGCACCAGCACCAGCGCGCCGATCGGCACCCCGGCCGGCAGCAGCGGCAGCGCCCGGATCAGCACAGTCGCGCCGCGGGCCTCCATCTCCTGCCGGGGCGGGGACTCGCCGCGCAGGGCCGAGAGGATGCGCTCGGACGCGTCGTTGCCCTCCAGCGGATCGGCAGCGAGCCGGCTGGTGAGCGCCGACAGCTCCTCGCCGACCAGGTGGGCGTTGAAGCCGAGCCGCCGGTAGGCCGACTGGGCGTTCGGGCTGGCGTACGTGACCTTGCCGCCCGCGTCGAGCCGGACCAGGCCGTCGCCGACCCGCGGGGCCGAGGTGGTCTCGCCCGGGTGCCGGGGCGGCGGGAACGTGCCGTCGCAGACCATCTGGGCCAGGTCGTCGGCGGTGGTCAGATAGTTGAGCTCGAGCTGGCTCGGGGTCCGCGCGGTGGACAGGTTGGTGTCGCGGCCGATCACGGCGATGACCTCGCTGAAGCCCTCTTCGTGGTCGTCGGGGTCGCGCAGGCGTACGGGGATGGCCTCGTGCCGGGCCGGGGTGTCGCCGTACCAGACCGGGTCGCCCTCGCGCCAGATCCGCTCCTGGGCGAACGCGATGTCGAGGTGGGCCACCTCCGGACCGCCCACGATCTTGCCGACCTGGTCGTCCTGGTAGGCCGTCGGGGCGGTCGTCGGGCGCACCTGGGCCACGCACAGGTACTCGCGCGGCTGCCCGTCCTCCCCCTTCACCGGCACCCACATCAGCAGGTCGGCGAAGGAGAGGTCGGACAGCAGCTGCCAGTCGCCGGCCAGCCGGTGCAGGTGGTCGATGTCGGCCGGCTTGAGGCCGGTGTGCTCCTCGGCCAGATCACGCAACGTTGACACGGCCCAAGCGTGCCACGCCGGTGTTACCGATCAGCCGAGGCGTCCGCCGGATTGCGGGAAAGGTGTCAGAGGGTGCTCGTGACCTTCTTGAGCCCCCGCGGCGCGTCCGGATCCTCGCCGCGGGCCAGCGCCAGGGAGAGCGCCAGCTTCTGCAACGGCAGGATGTCGAGCAGCGCGCTGTACCGCTCGTCGGTCACCGCCGGAACGGAGAGGCGGCCCGCTGCGCCCGGCACGTCGGTCGCACCGATCGTCACCACGTCGGCCCGCCGCTCGCCGAGCCGGGTCACCACGTCGCGCATCGACTGCCCGCCCGGACCGTCGCCCACGACGGCCAGCACCGGCACGTCGGGGTCGGTCATGGCCAGCGGGCCGTGCAGCAGGTCGGCGCCCGAGAACGCGAGCGCCGGCAGGTACGACGTCTCCATGAGCTTCAGCGCGGCCTCGCGGGCGGTCGGGTAGGCGTACCCCCGCCCGGTCGTGACCATGCGGGAGGCGAACCGGTAGCGCTGGGCCAGATCGTCGGCCGTCCGGTCGGCCAGCGCGTCCTCGGCCAACTGGGGCAGCTTGTCGAGGGCGGAGCGCTCCTCGGCCGGCAGCACGCCGTCCCCGGCGCGGATGCCCTCGACCAGCAGCAGAAGGGCGAGAAGTTCCGCGGTGTACGTCTTGGTGGCCGCGACCGCCCGCTCATGACCGGCCGCCACGTCGATCGACAGCTCGGCCGCACGGGCCAGCGGCGATTCCGGGTTGTTGGTGACCGCGAGGGTCAGGCCGCCGGTCTCGCGGGCCACCTGCAGCACGCCGGTCAGGTCGGGCGAGCCGCCGCTCTGGCTGACCCCGACGACCAGCGAGCCGGTGAAGTCGGGACGGGCCCCGAAGAGCGTGATCGCGCTCGGCGAGGCACTGGCCACCGGCAGGCCCAGCCGGATCTCGCTCAGGTAGGCCCCGTAGAGCGCGGCGTGGTCGGAGGTGCCCCGGGCCACGAAGACCACGTTGCGCGGCCGCCGGCGGGCTACCTCGGCGGCAACCTCGGCGATGAGGCCGGTGTGCTCGGTGTCGAGCAGCCGGGCGAATCCACCCGGTTGTTCCGCGATGTCCGCGGCCATCCCCTGGCCTCGCTGTGTCACGGGTTCCTCCCCTGAAGAGCATCTGCACGCGCGATTGCTGCGCAGTCTTGCAAGATTAAGCTTACAGAGTCAATGTTTCGAGCACTAATGCGCAACAGATCGCCCTGCTGACATATACCTTTCTTTCCCCTACTGTCTTGCATCGTGGAATTACGCCGCGCCGCCGACCGCGCTCTCGAACAGGCGAGATCGGCCCTGGCGACAGACGAGCCGGAAAAGGCCGCCGATCATCTGGCCGGCGCGCTCGCCCACGCCCCCACCCTGCCCGAAGTGCACGAAGTTCTCGGCCGTCTCGCCGCACGTCCCGGCGGCGGTCTCGATCTGTTCCGCGCCGGCCCGCACACGTCGCCGGGCAAGCTGGCCGCCCGTGCCCACCTGCTGGCCGCGGCCGGCCGCCCCGAGGACGGTCTGCCCCTGCTCGCCGCGGCCAGCGGTCAGGCTCCCGCCGCCGACTGGGCCGGGGTGCCCTGGGTGGCCGAGCCCGCGCTCGGCGTCCGCATCGAGCCCGGCCTGCTCGCCCAGGTGCTCATGCGGCTCTGCACCCGGGTCGCTGAGCCGGCCCCGCCCACCCTGCGTCCCTACCTGTCCGTCGTCCGGCACGCGCTGGCCGCCCATCCCGAGCACGCGATGCTGCTCGGCGCCGGCTCCGCGCTGGCCCGCCGCGTCGGCGAGCACGAGCTGGCCGTCGACTGGGCCTCCCGCGGCGCCCGGGTCCGTCCGTCCAAGCTCGGCGAGATCTGGCTCGGGTACGCCTACCGCAGCTCCGGAAAGCTGCCCGAGGCGCTCGCGGCCCTGCGCCGCGCTGTCGCGCACGACCCCGACGACCTCTCGGTGTACGCCGACATCGCCGGCACCCTGGCCGACAACGACCGCCTCGAGGATGCCCTGAGCTGGGTCGACCGCGCCCTCGAGCGCGACCCCGAGTACGACTGCGCCGTCCACACCGCGCACCGGCTGCGCCATCGGGCCGACGGCGACCTCATGCACCTGGTCCGGCTGGCCGACTACATCCGCGACCACCCCGACGAGTCGCACGAGCACACCGACCTGGCCGACTGCTGCCGCGACCTGTCCTGGCTGAGCGGCGCCCCCGCAACCGCGCCCCTGCCCCGCGGGGTCGCGCCGGTGCCCGACGAGCCCTCGGCCGAGGCAGTCCGCCGCCTGCGCCATGTCGCCGCACTGTCGTGGGCGCACCCGCCGGCCGCCTACGACGCGGCCGTCCCGCTGATCCTGGTGTCCCCGGCCGAGCTGCTGGCGCTGCTGGCCCACCCGCCGGCCGACGTGGCCGCACCCGAGATCTGGGCGTGCCTGGGTCTGCTGCACCACCGCTCCGAGGAGGCCTGGCTCGACTCGGAACGGCGGCGGATGCTGCTGGAACTGGCCGACGGCGGCCTCGACCGGGTGACCGAGGCGGCGCTGTTCGCCCTGATCGTGGCGGCCTGGGTCGACCCCTCGGCACGGGCCGACGTGGCCGGGGTGGTCACCACCCGGCTCACCGAGGTGGCGTCCCGGCCCGGGGCGCGGTCGTTCGCCGAACTGGCGCTGGCCGCCCCGAGCCTCGATGAGTCCACGCGTCAGCTCGCGACGGCGATGACGCGGACTCCGGCTGCCGTGCCGCGCCAGCGCGGGCGCAGCCGGCTGCTGCTGCGCTGGCGCCGCGGCTGAGCCGTCAGGCCTGGATGATGGCGATCAGGTCGCCCTCCTGGACGACGTCGCCCTCGTGCACGGCCAGCTCGGCCACCGTGCCCTCGTTCTCGGCGACGACCGGGATCTCCATCTTCATCGACTCGAGGATCACCAGGGTGTCCCCCTCGGCGACGGTATCGCCGGTGGAGGCGACGACCTTCCACACGTTGGCCACCATCTCGGCCCGGATCTCGTCGGCCATCGATGAAACCTCCTTTGACGTCGCTGTCGGTCGCCGTCATCAAACCACGGATTCCCCTCGGGTGAGTCCGGCGCGCGCGGAAGCGCCGACTACCATCGGCGCGGGAATACAGCACGAACAAGGAGTCACCGATGGCGAAGAAGGCCCGTAAGAAGAAGGCTCGCAAGAAGAGCAGCGCGAACCACGGCAAGCGTCCCAACAGCTGACATGCAAGAAGGGCCCCGCAGTGCGGGGCCCTTCTTGTTGTGCCGACTTACAGGAGGAACTCCCGGGTTTCCACCTGCACCTCGAGCTGGTCGAGCTTGACGCGCAGCCGCTCGCGCAGCTCGCGCGGCGCCTTCTCGTCACCGCAGGAGCGGGACACCAGCGCCTTCACCTCGTGCTCGATGCCGTACTCGCGCAGGCACCCGTCGCAGTCGTCCAGATGCTTCTGGATCAGCGACCGGCGGTCCTCACTGCACTCCAGGTCGAGATAGAGGTAGACCTCGCTGATCACGATGCCGCAGTCGGTCTCGTGATCCTCACCGTTCAGCCCGCTCATGACGCGTCACGCCTCCTGCGGTTCCGAAGCGGTCCGGGTGATGCCCCGGTCGGCGGCGTACTGCTCCAGGGTCTTGCGCAGGTTGCGCCGACCGCGGTGCAGACGGGACATGACGGTGCCGATCGGCGTGCTCATGATGTCGGCGATCTCCTTGTACGAGAAACCCTCGACATCAGCGAGGTAGACGGCCAGGCGGAAGTCCTCGGGCAGAGCCTGCAGGGCTTCCTTGATGTCACTGTCGGGCAGCCGGTCGAGCGCCTCGGTCTCGGCCGACCGCAGGCCGGCGGACGTGTGCGACTCGGACGCGGCGAGCTGCCAGTCGGTGATCTCCTCGGTGGGAGCCTGCACCGGCTGACGCTGCTTGCGCCGATACGAGTTGATATAGGTGTTCGTGAGAATGCGGTACAGCCACGCCTTGAGGTTGGTGCCTTCCTCGAACTGATGGAAAGCGGAGAACGCCTTCAAGTACGTCTCCTGCACCAGGTCCTCGGCGTCGGCCGGGTTACGCGTCATTCGCAGGCCAGCCGCGTACAGCTGGTCCACAAAAGGCAACGCGTCCCGCTCGAAGCGCGCTCTGCGCTCCTCGGTCCGTTCTGTCTGGGCCACCCTGAGCTCTCCCCTCGACCGCCCCGCCGAGGATACGGGTAGTGCCCCTTCTGCGGCCTGGAAAACCGCCGGTGTGCTGACACTCACCGATGGCGTGACGGGCTGCTCGGCTGCGGGCCACTCGGGGGAACCCAAAAGATTCCGCACCCGATCGACCTCCCGGCCGCCGCGCTCCAGGAACTCTGTTCCGGCTCGCACCTGTCAAACCCCTTCCGACGTTCCAGCTCCGGGGGCTGCAACCGTTCCAGCTCCCGGGGGCTACAACCACGAAGGCGCAACTTGCATTCCTTCAGCCGGCCCACCCGTGCGCACGCATCCAGGCCACTGCCAGCTCTGCGGTGCCCTTGACGTCTTTTCGCAGGTCATGGGTGGCTCCCGGGCGCACCAGCACCTCGACCGGCCCGGAACCGACGGGCACCCCGAAGGCGTCCCGGTCCCCGTTCAGCACGAGCGTGGGCACGTCCGAAGGCAACTCGCTCGCGCGGCTGCGCTCGGGCTTGCCCGGTGGGTGCAGCGGAAAGGCCAGTGCGAGAACGCCGGCCGCCCCCAGTCCGGATGCTGTCCGGCAGGCCACCCGCGCGCCACTCGACCGCCCACCCACGATCAACGGCTCCTCGCGTACGCCGAGAGCCCGCACCACGGCGATCCAGGCCTCATCCAGATGTCCCGCGGGCGCCGGCGCCCGCCGCCCGGCCACCCGATAGGGCTGGGTGACCAGCACCACCTGGACGCCGCTCGCCACCGCCGCGTCGTGCACAGCCGTCAGGTCGGGCGCGTCGACTCCACCGCCGGCGCCGTGCCCCAGCACGAGGACGCTCGCCACCGCACCCGAGGGCCGGGTCATCCGGACCCGGGCCGGCCCGCGCGGCGTGTCCATCTCAAGCTCTTCCACACGGTCATGAAACCAGCCCGCGCGGCCGCCCGGCGCACTTCGCGGCTGCGCCGAGCGCGCACAGCGAAGATCGACGTGTGCGCCCGGCAACGACCGGCTACGCCGGATTCATCAGCTCGACCGATGCGCTCCGCGACGCTGCGGAGGACGGTCGACCGATCAGCGGCTGACCGGCGTGAGGCTGAGCAACCGGCGGTCTTCCTCGTCGGTGTCGTCGTCGACCGTCTCGCCGCCCGGGCCGACGCGTTCGCGCCAGGCCACGAGCATCGCCCGGCGTTCGCGCGGCGTCGTGCCACCCCAGACGCCGTGGCAGTCACCCACCTGCAACGCCCAGGCCAGGCACGGCCCTTGCACCGTGCAGGTGCCGCAGAGCGAGACAGCACTTTCGGACGGTTCGTTCGGCGCCGGGAAGAACGTCTCCGGATCGACCGTGCGGCATGCGCCGCGGGTCCGCCAAGCCTCGTCCGTGCGCCGCTCCTCGATGGCCTCGAGCAACCGTGGATCACGTCGCGCGATGGCTACCTCATGTGGACGCGGCATACGAGCCCGTGTCATCAGCCCACCTCCCCCGTGGGACCGGTACTGCATGTGGCGGACCGGCTCGCACCGTACGAACCAGCACCACTCCGGCGCAGTTTTGTATCGCAGGGTAGGAGATCAGAACAAGGGGCTTATCTAT
Organism: Paractinoplanes hotanensis; assembly: GCF_023717965.1. Taxonomy (NCBI): domain Bacteria; kingdom Bacillati; phylum Actinomycetota; class Actinomycetes; order Micromonosporales; family Micromonosporaceae; genus Paractinoplanes; species Paractinoplanes hotanensis. Next base: position 168,113 of record NZ_JAMQOL010000006.1, read on the forward strand.
CTTGAAACAAAGTTGCCAATGAGAAATGCGGACAACTTCGGGCAAACGCAAACGTTGATCATGCGTCGTTCAGCGAATTGACAGCAAACGCCCGCCGCTCGCGGACACCCCAGCCGCAAGCCACGAACCGCCGGAGCCGGCGCCGTCGTCCGGTCCGCAATCAACCCGGCGCGCTCACAGCAGGCGCGTGGAAACTAGCAGAGCCCACATCGCCCCGCTGCCCCGGTCGGCAGGCGTCCGGAAGGCTGGACCCGGACGGTCAGAAGAGGGTTGCGGGGGCCGGCGCCGGGTCGAGCGGCGGGGGCGGCTCGAGCAGGTGCGGGCCGTTGTTGCGGACGTTGCCGACGTCGGGGCGAACCGGTCGCACCTCGATGGCGTCCAGCTCGGCCGGCGTGAGCGGCTGCAGCAGGCCGTCCGGCTCGCCGCCACCGGCCAGCCACTCGGGCCAGCGGTCACGGGGCAGGATCAGCGGCATGCGGTCGTGCACCCGGGCCAGGCCGCCGAGCGCCGCCGTCGTCAACACGCTGCAGGTCAGCACGCCGTCGGGCCCCCACGACGACCAGAGGCCGGCGAACGCCAGCGGCGCCCCGTCGGCCGGTGTCATGTAGTACGCCTGACGCTGCTTGCCGTCGCGGACCCATTCGAACCAGCCGTCGGCCGGCACCAGGCAGCGGCGACGCGCGAACGACGGGGCGAAGGCGGGCGACGTCGCCACCGTCTCGGAGCGGGCGTTGATCATGCGGGCGCCGGCGCGCAGGTCTTTGGCCCAGGGCGGCACCAGGCCCCAGCGGGCGGAGTCGAGCACCCGGGCCTCGCGGCTCCTGGATTCCCGCACCACCGGCACCGGGTCGGTGGGCGCCACGTTCCAGCTCGGGCCCAGCTGTTCGAGCACGCTCACCGCCTCGAACAGGTCTTCGAGATCGGCCTCGGTCCTGGTCGTCGCGTACCGCCCGCACATGTCCCCGAACGGTACACGCGTCCCGGGGTGCGGGAACGCTCCGCGAAATTGTCGGTCGGCCCCGGCACAATGGCCCACGTGACTGCACAACCCCGCCCCTGGCCGGCCCCGCCGGCGTCCGGCCCGGTCAGCGCGAGCGTCCGGCTGCCGGGCTCCAAGTCGATGACGGCCCGCGCCCTGGTGCTGGCCGCGCTGGCGTCCGGCCCGTCGACGATCGAGCGGCCGTTGCGCGCCCGCGACACCGAGCTGATGGCGGCCGGTCTGCGGGCGCTCGGCGTGCGGCTCGACACGGACGACGACGAGCGCTGGCTGGTCGAGCCGGGGCCGCTGCGCGGTCCGGCCCGGGTCGACGTGGGCCTGGCCGGCACGATCATGCGGTTCCTGCCGCCGGCGGCAGCGCTGGCCGACGGCCCGGTCGAGTTCGACGGCGACCCGCACGCGCGCAACCGGCCGCTGCGCCCGATCGTCGAGGCTCTGCGCTCGCTGGGTGTGTCGATCGACGCGTCCGCGATCGGCGGGCTGCCGCTGACCGTGCACGGCGCCGGCCTGGTCGAGGGGGGCGAGGCGGTCATCGACGCGTCCGCGTCCAGCCAGTTCGTCTCGGGGCTCCTGTTGTCGGCGCCGCGCTTCACCAAGGGCCTGGTGCTGCGTCACGAGGGGCCGCCGGTGCCGTCCGCGCCCCACTTGCGCATGACCACCCACATGCTTCGCGCCGCGGGCGCCGTGGTCGACGAGTCCGTGCCCGACGTCTGGGCGGTCGAGCCCGGCGAGACCTCCGGCCGTACGTGGGTGATCGAGCCCGATCTCTCCGGCGCCGCGCCGTTCTTCGCCGCCGCCATGGTCACCGGCGGCGCCGTCACGCTCAGCGGCTGGCCGGCCGAGAGCTGGCAGCCCGTGGGCCGGCTGACCGAGCTGCTCACCGCGCTCGGCGCCGAGGTCACCCGGTCGGCCGACGGGCTCACGGTGCGCGGCACGGGCCGGCTGCACGGCGTCACGGCCGACCTGTCCGAGGTCAGCGAGCTCACCCCGGTCGTCGCCGCCCTGGCCGCGCTGGCCGACGGCCCGTCCGAGCTGCGCCGGGTCGAGCACATCCGCGGGCACGAGACCGACCGCATCGCCGCCCTGGCCACCGAGCTGGGCAAGGTCGGCGCCGAGGTCACCGAGTTCCGGGACGGGCTGCGCATCGTGCCGCGGCCGTTGCACGGGGCCGAGTTCGAGACGTACGCCGACCACCGGATGGCGCACGCGGCCGCGGTTATCGGCCTCGCCGTGCCAGGCATCTCCCTCACCGACGTAGCGTGTACGTCGAAGACGTTGCCCGAGTTCCCCGAACTCTGGGCGGAACTCGTGGCGAGGAGCTAGATCTGCCGGCACGCAAGCGGGAGTACGACGAGGACGACGTCCGGGTGCGGCCCGGTCGTTCGTCGCGCCCGCGCACCCGCACCCGCCCCAGGCACGACGACGCCGTCGACGCCCTGGTGATCACGGTCGACCGGGGGCGGTACGGCTGCGTACGCGAGGACGCCCCGCCCGACAGCCCGATCATCACCGCCATGCGGGCCCGCGAGCTCGGCCGCAAGTCGGTCGTGGTGGGCGACCGCGTGGCGCTGGTCGGCGACGTGACCGGCGCGGCGGGGGCGCTGGCCCGGATCGTGCGGATCAGCGAACGCACGTCGGTGTTGCGCCGCACGGCCGACGACGACGACACGACGCCCGAGGGCCGCCTGGAGCGGGTCGTGGTGGCCAACGCCGACCAGCTGGTGATCGTCAGCGCGCTGTCCGATCCGCCGCCGCGCACCGGCTTCATCGACCGCTGCCTGGTCGCCGCGTACGACGCCGGCATCGAGCCACTGCTGTGCCTGACCAAGGCCGACCTGGCCGGGCCGGAGGCGGTGCTCGACTACTACGCCGAGCTCGACCTGCCGTACGTGCTGGTCCGTCCGGACAGCGACCTCGGCGAGCTGCGGAGGCGGCTGGCCGGCAACATCTCGGTCATGGTCGGGCACTCCGGGGTGGGCAAATCCACCCTGGTCAACCGGCTGGTACCCGAGGCGCTGCGGGCGGTCGGGGTGGTCAGCGCGATCGGCAAGGGCCGGCACACGTCGACCAGTGCCGTCGCGTTGCGGCTGCCGCCGGTGGGGCGGTCGCGCACAGACCCGGGCTGGATCATCGACACACCCGGCATCAGAAGTTTCGGCCTGGCCCACGTGAGCGCCGAGAGCCTGCTGCACGGCTTTCCCGACCTGGTCGAGGGCACGCTGGAAGATCCGCCCAACTGCGGCCACACGGCGAACGACATCGACTGCCACCTGGACGCATGGGTCGCGCGGGGCAAAGCCGACCCCCGGCGTCTGGGGTCCTACCGGCGGTTGCTGGCCTCCCGAGCCGGCGAAACCGACCAACGCGACACGCCCGCGGATGACGAGCCGACCGGCCTCGGCTAGCGTGCGGGCATGGCCGGTTATGCCGATGACCTCTCGCTCGCCCACCTGCTCGCCGACACCGCCGACTCGATCTCGATGGGCCGGTTCCGGGCGCTCGATCTCAGGGTCGAGTCCAAGCCCGACCTGACGCCCGTCTCGGACGCTGACACCGCGGTCGAGCAGGCCATCCGTTCCACCCTGGCCCGGGCCCGGCCGCGCGACGGGGTGCTGGGTGAGGAGTTCGGACTGACGCACGCGGCGGCCGGGCCGGGCAGCCGGCGGTGGGTGATCGACCCGATCGACGGCACCAAGAACTTCGTACGCGGGGTGCCGATCTGGGGCACGCTGATCGCGCTGCTCGAGGGTGACACTCCGGTCGCGGGGCTGGTGAGCGCGCCCGCTCTGGGCCGGCGGTGGTGGGGGGCGCGCGGCCATGGCGCGTACGCGGGAAAGCATCAGCACGCCGCCACCCGGATCCAGGTCTCGGGGGTCGGGCGGCTGTCCGACGCCAGCCTGAGCTACGCCAGCCTTGACGGGTGGCAGCAGATCGGGCGCCTGCACAAGATCGTCGACCTCAGCCTGGCGATGTGGCGGAGCCGGGCCTACGGTGATTTCTACGGATACATGCTGCTGGCCGAGGGCGCGCTCGACGCGATGGTCGAGCCCGAGCTGTCGCTGTGGGACGTGGCCGCCCTCATCCCGATCGTGCGGGAGGCCGGCGGCAGCATCACCGACCTGTCGGGCCGGCCGCCGGTCGACAAGTCGTCGGTGATCGCCACGAACGGGCTGCTGCACGAAACGGTGCTGACCGCCCTCAGCCGCTGAACGCCGGTTGCCACACCGGCCCGCTGATCGGACAAAAAGCCCGAAACCGGTAGCACTGCGTAATCCCTCGCGTACCCCGCGCCGAGAGTGTCCCCCGAACCGCTGATGCCCGGCTGAGCCTGGTCTATCGTGCGTCACGTGGTGTCCTCGGGCTGGGCCTTCCTCGCCGCCATGATCCTGGCGTACGGGGTGGCGAACCTCTTGCAGTCAGCGGCTGCGGCGCGCACCACCGTGCACCACACCTTCGATCCCGGACTGCTCGTGCGGCTCGCCGGGCAGCGGACCTACCTGCTCGGCCTCGGGTGCCAGGTTCTCGGCTTCGTTCTCGCCTTCCTCGCCCGCGAGGAGTTGCCGCTCTTCCTCGTGCAGGCCAGCGTGGCCGCCGGGCTGGGCGTAACCGCTGTGCTCGGCGTCGTGCTGCTCAAGTGGTCGCTGCCGGCCGCCGAGATAGTGCTGCTGGGGCTGCTCATGGTCGGCATCGCGGCCCTGGTCAAATCGGCCCAGCCGGCCCATGCGCGGCCGCTGGGAGCGGCCGCGATCGCCGGCCTCGCGGTGGCCCTGCTGGTCATCGCGGGTCTGGGCTTCTTCGCCGTACGGCTCGAGGGCGCACTCGGCTCGGTCGTGCTCGGCTCCCTGGCCGGCGTGGGGTTCAGCGCCGCCGCCATCGCGGCCCGCCCGCTGGCCAACGAGCATTCGGCCGGCGGCTTCTTCGGCAACCCGCTGCTCTACCTGCTCGTCGTGCACTCGCTGGTCGGCCAGTTGCTGCTGGGGCTGGCCATGCAACGCGGCTCGACCACGGCCGCGGTGGCCGCCATGGACGCCGCCGGCGCCGTTCCGGCCGCTGTCGTCGGCCTGCTGCTGCTCGGCGACCGCATCGAGCCCGGCAAGGAATGGCTGGCCGGGCTCGGTTTCGTGGTGACCCTGGCCTCGGTCATCGCCCTGACCCGGTACGCCGAGCCGCAGCACCATTGCGCGCCCGCCCCGCCGCCGGCCCGCCGGCCCGAGCCGGCCCCGCTGCGCACCGCGCCGACCACGCGCTGACGCTCATACCGGAACCGCGCAGTTCCCGAAAGCCGACCCGCGCAATTTCACCGCCGCACGGCATGAGTCATCCCCGGCCGGGTACATGCTGACCATGCCCCTCCGGAGGTTATGTCCCGATTAGCGCGTAGATCCTGCCGTAGGCGAGGGCGTTCGCGGGTCCCCGGACGCGCGGGAAATGCGAAATTCGGACACGTTAGGCACAATGGAGCGATCATGGCGAGCGAGGTGCGACAGCCGGTGGACCACGGGTCGGACTACCCCCTGGTCCGGCTGACCGGGGTGCTCGACGCCGCCACCGCCCGCACGGTGCGGTCCGCGCTGCTGAGCGTGCTCGCCGAACAGCCCGAAGCCCTGTTGGTCGAGGTCAGCGAGGTCACGACCCCGGCCCCCGAGGCTGCAGCCATGCTGCGCGAACTGCGCCGCGACACCGCCGACTGGCCCGCCGCGCACCTCGCCCTGTGCGACCCGCGCGGGGCGAGTGCCTGGCCCGGCGTCGGCTGGCCGGTCTGGCCGGACACCGGCGCGGCCACGGCCGAGCTCGGGCGGCCCGACCCCGATCGGCGGCACAGTCTGGCCCTCGACCCCGTCGTGGGCGCCGCCCGCCGCTCCCGCGAGCTGATCACCGAGGTCTGCGGCCGGTGGGACCGGCACGATCTGGCCGGGCCCGCGTGCATCGTCGTCACCGAACTCGTGAACAACGTGGTCGTCCACGCCCGTACGGCCATGAACGTTCTGGTCGCCAAGCACGGCTCGGGCATCAGCGTGGCGGTGCGCGACCATTCGACGCACACGCCCACCTACACCGGGGGTCCGGTGCCGTCCACCGCGTACGGCGGGCGGGGGATGCTGCTGATCGATTCGGTGTCGGAGCGGTGGGGCAACCTGCCGCTCGACGACGGCAAGGTGGTCTGGGCCCTGCTGATCGCCGACGACGCGGAGGCCGGCCTCGCCCGGCCCGGCGAACAGACCGGGGCCGCGGCGGGCATGACCGACCCCGCACACGGGTAGATTGCGGTAATGCGAGACAACGACTATCCCGCCGAGGTGTCCGACCCGGAGGCTTCCGGTCTGCCCGACACCGCGGATGACGATTCGACCGCGTACGACCAGGTGGAAAGCCCTCGCTGGGCGGACGGACCCGACCCGGCGGCGCTCGCGGGTGTCGGCCCCGGCGGTTCCAACCGCTTCGGCGACACCGCCGAGGAGCAGCGCGAGGGCGAGTCCCTCGACCGCCGGCTCCGCCAGGAGGAGCCCGACTTCGGCGCGGAAGACCCCATCCCAGCGCGCCGCGACCCGATCGACGAGACCGTCGACAGCTCCGAGCAGCGCAACTTCGACGCCGACGTGTGGGGCCAGAGCCCGACCTCCGACCCGGAGTCGCAGATCTCGCTCTACGACGACGGCCAGCTCGACGACGACAACCCCGAGACGGTGGGCCGCCTGGTCGCGCCCGACGAGGGCTACGGCTTCGACGACGAGGCCGACAGCGTGGCCTACGACGCCGGCGCAGCCGGCGGCGGCGCCAGCGCCGAGGAGCTGGCCATCCACAAGACCAACGCCCCCAGGTACGAATAGCGGCTAATCGAGCCCCTGCTCGATGGCGTATCTGGTTAGTTCTACGCGGTTGTGCAGCTGGAGCTTGCCGAGCGTGTTCTGGACGTGGTTCTGCACCGTGCGGTGACTGAGCACGAGTCGTTCGGCGATCTGCCGGTACGACAGGCCCTTCGCCACCAGGCGCAGCACCTCAGTCTCGCGCTCGGTGAGCTTCGGCGCGTCCACCCGCGGGCCGGCCGGCTCGGTGACCGCGAGCCGGCGGAACTCGCCCAGCACCAGCCCGGCCAGGCCGGGCGTGAAAACGGTGTCGCCGGCGGCCGTGCGGCTCACCGCGTCGAGGAACTCGGCCGGCCCGGCCGACTTGAGCAGGTAGCCGGTCGCGCCGGCCTTCATCGCGTCCAGCACGTCCTGCTGTTCGCCGCTGGCCGAGAGCATGAGAATCCGTACGCCGGGGACCTCGGTCAGCAAGCCGTTGATCACCTCGACGCCGGAGATGTCCGGCAGCTGCAGGTCGAGGATCACCACGTCGGGACGGGCCGCGGCCGCGATGCGCACCGCCTGCCGCCCCTCGCCGCTGGTGGCGACCACGTCGTAGCCGGCCGCCGTCAGGTCGCGGCTGACGCCTTCGCGCCACATCGGGTGGTCGTCGACCACCATCACCCGGATCGCGCTCATGGCAGTCACGATATCGGTGCGCGAGGCACGGTCATCTCGACCTCGGTGCCCTCGCCCGGCGCCGAGATGATCTGCACCCGGCCGCCGAGGTCGGCCACCCGCCCGCGGATCGACTGCACGACGCCCAGCCGGCCCTGCGCCTGGGCCTGGGCCAGCCGGTCGGGCTCGATGCCGCAGCCGTCGTCGCGGACGGTCACCACGACCTCGGCCGGTTCGTCCTCGACGAACAGGTAGACCTTGGTGCCGGGCTCGCAGTGCCGGGCCACGTTGTCGAGAGCGGCCGCGACCGCGGCGGTCAGTTCCCGGGCCGTACGGGCAGGGAGACGCACAGCGCCGGCCGGGCCCGAGACGGTGACGGCCGGGGACGCGTACGGCTGCAGCAGCGCCATCAGATCGAGGTCGTCCCCGCCCGGATCGCTCGCCCGCCGCCCGGCCACCAGGGTGCGCAGCGCCGCCTCCTGCTCGCCGGCCAGCCGGGCCAGCTCGCCGGCCTCGCCGTCCAGCCCCGCGCCGCGCCGCTTGACCAGCGCCAGCACCTGGAGCACGGAGTCGTGGATGTCGCGGGCGAGCCTCTCCCGTTCGCGGGTGGTCGCCTCGAGCTCGATCGCGCGCTCGAGCCGCTGCTGCGCGACCTCGGCGATCCGCACGAGGTTGCCCACCGCGATCGCGGCCAGCAGCATGAGCACGGCGCCGGTGAACGCGGCCTGGTCGTAGTGGGCCCGGACGGCCAGATCGGTGGCCCCCATGGCCAGGGCGGCCGCGATGCCCCCGCGCCGCCCGCCGGCCACCGCCCAGCAGATCACCGGCGCGACGTGCCAGGCGACGGCCAGGGTGGGCAGGCCCGACTCGAGCCCGGAACGGCCGACGACCCAGACGCTGGCGGTCAGCGCGCCCATGGTGATCAGCTGGTCGGTCACCAGAAGGGGGATCCTGCGGCGGGCCGGGTCGGCGTACGCATAGGTGGTGAGGACCGTCCAGGCAGCCATCGCGGCCAGCACGGGCCAGGCCAGCATCGGCCGCGCGTAGGCGCTGACATTGCTCACGACCAGGAAAGTGGCGTAGGCGAGCGCGGCCAGCCGGTAGATCGCGATCGCCCGCCACAGCGGCGCCTGGAGACCGCTGTCGCGTGCGTCCGCCATGGGGCGACAATCCCACACGATCGGATCCACCGGTGGCCCGCCCTGCGGGAAGATCAGGCGTGGCCTACCGTCGGTGTCATCGGCACCAGGATTCTGCTCTCCGAGACCTTCGACCGGAACGCCATCACGGCGTTGCGGCACTCGGTCGCGTCCTGCGCCGGGGCCGCCGGCCTGACCGGTGACCGCCTCGACGACTTCGTGGTCGCGGTCAACGAGTTGCTGACCAACGCCGTGCGGCACGGCGGCGGGACGGGCCGGGTCGCGGTGTGGGCCGAGGACGGCGGCGTGGTGTGCGAGGTGAGCGATTCCGGCCGCGGGCTTCCGGCCGAGCGCCCCGAGCCGATGGTGCGGCCGCCGGCCAACACCCCGGGCGGCTGGGGGCTGTGGCTGGCCGAGGAACTGACCGACACGTTCGACATCGTCACCGGCGGCGACGGGACCACGGTCCGGGTCTCCAGCCGAACTTCCTTAAGCCAGCCTTAAGTCTGTCGACCGATCTTGCGAGATGGTCTCACTTTCGATGAAGGTCTCCTGCTGTGGAAGCACGTCACCGTTCGGGAACCTCGGGTTGGCTGATCCGTCCGCGTGCGCTGCTCGCGCTCGCGGTGGCGAGCGTCGGCCTGGTGGGCGCCATCGCCGTCACCGGGCAGGGTGACGTCGCCGTCGCGTCGGAACACCGGCCGGTCTTCGACGACGACTTCGGCGCCGGGCGCGGGACGGGCCTCGACCCGTCCAAGTGGCTGCTCGACGGCGACGCCCGCAACGGCGTCCAGGACGGTCAGGGCCGCCTGGTGGTCGACCGGCTGGTCAGCACGCGCAAGGCGTTCGCCGAGCCGTACGGGCACGCCGAGGCCCGGATCAAGGTGCGCCGCGCGGGTGGGCCGTGGCGGGCGTTCGGCGTCGTGGACAAGTACGGGCGGGTGCTGCGCGGCGACGTGGAGACGCTCGACGAGAACGCCGACCCGACCTCGGGCCGCGAGTTCCACACGTACGCGATCGACTGGTCCCCCACCGCGGTGGTGTGGTCGGTCGACGGGAAGGCCGCCCTCAAGCTGACGCCCGCGGAGTCCGGCCTGCCCATCGCGCTGGTGCTCAACCTGGCCACCGACGGCCGCCGCCCGGCGCGCATGGTCGTCGACTTCGTCAAGGTGACCGCGGGCCGCAAGCCGATGCCGCTGCCCACGACGCCGGCGCCGTCAGAGCCCGCGCCGCCCTCGAGCGAGCCCACGACCGCGCCGCCCACCACTGTGCCGCCCACGACCGCGCCGCCCACCACTGCACCGTCCACGAGCAAGCCGCCCACGAAGAAGCCCGCGGCGGCCTGGAAGACGTACACCGACTACAAGGCCGGCGACCTGGTGACCTACAAGGGTGTGACCTACAAGGTCAAGGAGGCGCACACCGCGCTGCCCGGCTGGGAGCCCTCCGCGCTGCCCAACCTCTTCGCGAAGGTGTGACGCACCGGGTCAGCCCGTCAGCCGGAACGAGTCTCCGTAGACCTGCCAGGTCAGCGGCGTGGTCAGGTCGAGGTTGCTGCGGCGCAGGAAGAGGCGCTGGGCCGTCTCGACCCGGCTGACATCGTTGTGGGCCGTCTCGGTGCGCATCTCGGCCACCCGGGCGTTGAGGAAGGCGTTCAGGTACGCGGGCTCGTCCCCGCCCTGGGCCGGGGTCTTCGCCGTACGCAGGGCCGCCGTTCGAATGGCCCGGAGCCCCGAGACGCCGTGCATCACCGCCGCATCGAAGTAGGCGAACTGACCCAGCGCCCGCAGGCCGTCGTCGCGCGCGATCCGTATGGACGGGTTGAAGTAGTACGCGTCCCGCGCGTCCTCCTGCACCTTCTGGAAGACCGGGTCCTTGGCCGCCGCGCGCCAGGCCGCCGGGAAGCCCGGGTCGAGCCCGGCATGCGAGTCGGAACCGTTCACCGCACGCAGCGCCGGCAGGTATTTCTGCAGCACATTGCCGGGCTTGCGTTTCGCGTACGCGGTGACGACGGCCAGCATGTCGGCCGTGCCCGAGGTGAAGCCGACGATGCCGCCGGTGTACCCGCGGCCGTCCCCGATGTCCTCGATGTAGCCGAACTGGCCGCGCCAGCCCAGCGTCGAGTTCTCGGCACTGGAGATCAGCGCCAGCGCGCGCTCCTTCTTGCCGCGGTCCTCCAAGCCGGAGGCCAGCGAGCCGGTGGCGGGCGCGGCGGCCGGCAGCGCCTGCGACGACGGGCCGAACGCGCGCACGTCGGCCAGCGCGTAGCCACCCGTCGTCCGGGCCCGCTGGGTGGCCAGCACCCGCAGGTAGCGGCCGGTGCCGCCCAACTGTTTGAGGTCGTCCGCGCCGCCGTTGCCGGCGCTGGTCGCGTACAGGCTGGTCCAATTCGAGCCGTCGGTCGAGGCCTGCACCCGGTACGTCTGGGCGTAGGCGCCCGACCACTGCAGGCGGACCCGGTCGATGCGCTTGACCGCGCCGAGGTCGATCCGCACCCACTGGGTTCCGGGCCCGGCCACGCTGGCCCACCGGGTGACCGTGCTGGCGTCGTTGGCGCGGGCGGCGACCTCGCCGCCGGCGACGGACGAGGCGACGGCCGGGCGGCCCCGGCTGATCATCACGGTGTTGTTGCCGGCGGCGGCCACCGAGATGGCGAGCGGGACGCAGAGCGTCATGCCCACGCCACCGGCCAGCGCGACCGCCCGGACGTTGTTGGCGCGGATCCGCATCCTTCAACGCTAGGTCGAGCCCGGCCATGATCGCCGGGCTTCGGCCGAACGAGCGTTATCGGGGGTCTCTGGGGTCCCTGGACTTCTTGCGGTTGCGGGATACCAGGACGAACGTCAGCACGATCGCGGCCACCACGAACAGGCAGCACAGGGCGCCGAACAGCCCGAAGACCCCGAAACCGCCACGCCGCCGGGACCGCGCCGCCTCGACCATCACGGTGTCGAGACCGCTGCTCGCGGCCCAGGCATGCGCCGGCACGACCAGCGTGAGCACCGCTCCGGTCACCACGGCGGCGATCCGGGACCACACCTTGCTTACGGAAGACATGCATTCCATCCTGACCGACTCTCGCAACAGGTTCTCCCACGACTACCCCTTATCAGGCAGGGTATGAGCAGCGCACCGACGAGAGGGGAACGGATGGACGCCGACCTGGCGGCACTGGCGACGGCACACGGGGTGGCCACCTGGTACGAGGACTGGCATCGCGAGCGCAAGGACGTCGCCGAGGAGTCGGTGGTGGGGGTCCTGGGCCTGCTCGGGGTCGACGCGACCACTCCGGAAGCCGTCGCCGACGGGCTCGTTGCGGTTCGCGAACGCGAGCGGCTGGGCCGGATGCCGGGCACGGTGGTGGTGCGTTCCGGGCAGTCGCGGGAACTGCCGGGACCGGCCACGATCGTTCTCGAGGACGGCACGGAGCTCCAGGGCGAGGAAGTGCCCGGCGACCTGCCGCTCGGCTGGCACACGCTGCACCTCGACGGCCAGCGGACAACCCTGATCGTGGTGCCCGGTGAGCTGCCCGAGCCGCCGCAGACCTGGGGCTGGATGCTTCAGCTGTACGCGCTGCACTCGCAGCGCTCGTGGGGCATGGGCGACCTCGGCGACCTGCGCGAGTTCCTCGGCAACTCGGGTGGCCCGGGCCTGGTGCTGCTCAACCCGCTGCACGCGATCACACCGACGCTGCCGGTGCCGGCCTCGCCCTACTCGCCGTCCAGCCGCCGGTTCGCCAACCCGCTCTATCTGCGGATCGCCGACACCGACGAGTACCGCCGGGCCGACCCGCCGCTGCGCGCGATGGTGGACGCGCTCAAGCCGGGGCCGACGGCCGACGGGCTGATCGACTACTCCGCGGTGTGGCAGGCCAAGCGGGCCGCGCTCGAGCTGCTGTGGCCGCTCGCGGGCGAGGTCGACCTCGAGAGCGACCCCGGCCTCACCGACTACGCCCGGTTCTGCGCGCTGGCCGAGCGGCACGGCGCCAACTGGCAGGAGTGGCCGGCGGAGCTGCGCCGGCCCGACTCGCCCGCGGTCCGCGAGTTCTCCAGCGACCGCGTCGCCTTCCACGCCTGGCTCCAGCGGTTGCTGAACGCCCAGCTGGAGGAGGCGAACGACGCCGCCCGGGCGAGCGGGATGCCGGTCGGCGTGGTCCACGACCTGGCGGTGGGCATCGACCCGGCCGGCGCCGACGGCTGGCTGCTGCAGGACGTGCTGGCCGCCGGTGTGCACGCGGGCGCTCCGCCGGACGCGTTCAACCAGCTCGGCCAGGACTGGGGACTGGCCGCCTGGCGGCCGGACAGGCTGATCGAGACCGGGTACGCGGCCTACCGCGACATGCTCCAGCGGATCTTCCGGCACGCCGGCGGCCTGCGCGTCGACCACGTCGCCGGGCTGTGGCGGCTGTGGTGGGTGCCGCCGGGCATGGGACCGGCCGAGGGGACGTACGTGCACTACGACCCCGAGGCGATGCTCGGCATCCTGGCCCTCGAGGCGCAGCGGGCCGGGGCCGTCGTGATCGGCGAAGACCTGGGCACCGTGCTGCCCGAGATGACCGAGGGCCTGGAACAGCGCAACATGCTGGGCTCGGCGGTGCTCTGGTTCACCCGCGACTGGGACGACCCGGACGACGTCTTCTATCCGCCCGCGCAGTACAAGCGGAACGCGCTGGCCTCGATCTCGACGCACGACCTGCCGACGGCGCAAGGCTTTCTCACCGGCGAGCAGGTGCGGGTGCGGGCCGAGCTGGGTCAGCTGGCCGGGCCGGTCGAACAGGAGCAGCGTAACGCCGAGCGCGACCGCGACCAGCTGCTGGCGGCGCTGCGTGCCGAGGGGCTGATCAGCAAGGACAGCACGGACGAGGAGATCATCCTGGCCATGCACGAGTTTCTCGCCCGTACGCCGTGCCGTTTCGTGACAGCCTCGCTGTATGACGTGTTGGGGGAGCTCGCGCAGCCCAACCTTCCCGGCACTATGGACGAGTACCCGAACTGGCGGATGCCGTTGACCGCCGGTCTCGAGGAGATAGCGAAGGATCCGCGCGTCCACGCGGTCGCCGCGATTCTCAGCCGACGAGGACGAACCCAGCGAAAGGCACACCGATGAGCTTGTTCGACAAGGCCAAGGACTTCCTGGACAAGCACGACGACAAGGTCGACCAGGCGCTCGACAAGATCGGCGACGAGGCCGACAAGCGCACCGGCCACAAGCACACCGCGCACATCGACAAGGCGGTCGACGAGGCGCAGAAGCGCACCGGCCAGGGGGACACCACCGGCCGCTGACGTTTCCGACGGCCTCGACCGGGCACCCCTACCTCGTATCCCTGGCAAGCGAAGGAGCATGAGATGGGTTTCATGGACAAGGCCAAGGACTTCGCCGACAAGCACGACGAGCAGGTCGACCAGGGCATCGAGAAGGCGGGCGATCAGGTCGACCAGCGCACCGGCGACAAGTACGACTCGCAGGTCGACAAGGCGCAGGACGCCGCTCAGCAGCGCACCGGCACCGGCGACACGCAGCAGCAGTAAGCGCGGACGACGACCCGCCGCTCAGCTCGCGAGGGGCGGGGGCGGCGGGTCGTCGTCGACCGCGAACAACATCGGGTGCAGCGGCATGTAGGCGTCGCGCTGCTTGCACAGCATCGGCGGCAGCAGCGAGGAACGGTGCTCCGGGTGCTCGGCGCAGTGCCGGGTGGCCCGGTTGATCGCGTCGGAGTGGTGCCGGCCGCCGCCGTACTCACCGCAGTTCGCGCAGTCCCACCGCCAGAAGGCCGGGCCGTCCTCGGACGGGAACCGCCGGATCTTCAGCGGCGGGCCGGCCTCCTCCTGAGCCGCGGCCAGGATCGCGGGCATTTCGCCTGCGGCCGGGGGAACCGGGGGAACAGGTGGACGCTTCTGGTCGCCGATGATGTGCGCCAATACGTTGCTCGTAGACACCCGATCAGTGTCGAGCGATAACCTCCGTCAAATGTGACGTTTTTACCGAAATAGCCCCAACGAGGCCGGTCGGACACCCGGGAAGACCGCCGTGGTGTCGGTCATCCCGCACCGCGTACGCAGGGCGTCGCCGATCACCGAGCGGTAGTCCGTGGTGACCGCAAGATCGCCGCCGACCAGCTTGGCCGCCGCCAGCCCGGGCCAGCGGCCGTGCACCCGGCCGCCGTTGACATGCCCGCCGAGCAGGAACATCGCGTTGCCGTAACCGTGGTCGAGCCCGCCCGAGCCGTTCTCGGCCACCCGCCGTCCGAACTCGCTGACCGTGACCAGGGTGACCCGGTCCAGGCCGTCCGGCCCGAGATCGGTGGCGAACGCGGCCAGCGCCGCCGCGAGATCGGCCAGCTGCCCGGGCATCCGCCGATTCAGGTTCTCGTGCATGTCCCAGTCGCCGACGTCGACCGTGGCCGTGGTCAGCCCGACCTCAGCCTTGATCAACCGGGCTACGTCGCGCAGCGCCCGGCCCAGCTCGGTGTCCGGGTAGGACGCGCCGTGGGCCGGCGTGTAACCGTTCGCCTGCACGGTCCGGGCCGTGTCGAGCGCGCCGAGCAGTTGCGTCGCGGCGCCGCCCAGGGCCGCGGGCGCGTCCGCCCACAACGCCGCCATCGTGGCCGCGATCGGCTTGGTGTCGGCCTCGCCGTTCAGCACGAACGCGTCCACCGAGCTCAGTCCGACGTTCGGGACCGGGCCGTCCAATACCCGGGCCGGGCGCGCCGAGCCGACCGAGACCGCGCCGAACGGGTCGGTGACGCCCAGCCCGCCGGCCATCCGGTCGAGCCAGCCCGTACGCGTCGACGTGCCGGGAGCGGCCCGCTCCAGCTCCTCCATCGCCGCGAAGTGGGAGCGGTTGGGCGCCGGCTGGCCCACCGCCTGCACGGCGCCGAGCCGGCCCGACTTCCAGAACGGCAGCAACGGGGCGAGCGCGGGGTGCAGCCCCCAGAACCGGTCGCCGCCGATCAGCTTCGACCGGGGCACGGCGGTGCCGGGCCGGGCCCGGTAGTACGCGGGATCGCCGGCCGGCACCACGGCGGACAGCCCGTCGAAGCCGCCGCGCAGCGAGAGCAGCACGAAGACGTCGCCGCCGGGGCTGTTGCCGGCGGCGAAGGCGAGCTTGGTCGAGAGCATGGCGCCGGTCAGCCCGGCCAGTGCGCCGCCGACCAGCGTCCGTCGCTTGCATTCGCAGTTCAGCATCGTCACCTCAGCGCGAACGAGGGCGAGTTCAAGAGCATCGCCATCAGGTAGGGGAACTTCCAGCCGACGGCCGGGTCGGAGGACTTCAGTGGCGAGGCCGCCGTCTTGCCGAAGAACCGGGCCAGCGCCTCCACCGACGAGCGCGGCAGGGTGCCGCCGATCAGCCGGGTCGACACCGCGTCGATCAGCGCGCCGTGCGTGGCCGGCAGCGGGCCGCCCACGAACTCCCGCAACGGCGATTCCGGCCGGACGAGGGAGGCCGGCCACCAGCCCGCGGCCAGGCTCAGATGCAGGTTCCACCGCACCAGCAGCCCGGACGACGACGCCCACGCGCTCGCCACGTCCGGGTAGCCGTTGGGCGGGGCCCAGCCCAGCGGCGCCTGCCCGGCGTTGCGGCACATCGAATAGAGGCTCTCGATCGCCTTCGTGCCGCTCGGCTCGGGCCGCAAATTCAGGGTGCGCACGGTCGCCACGACGTCCTCGAACGGCGTCCGCGTCTTGGCCCCGATCGACGCCGCGAACTCGGGCGACGTGAACAGGGCCCGCAGCACCGGCACGATCGCCGACCGGTTGTCCAGATAGACCTTGACCAGCCGGGTGATCAGGCTCGTGGGCGGCTGATCGGCGACGAACCGGACGCAGAGCTTGGTCACGATGCGGCGCGCGGTCGCGGTGTGCAGGGCCAGGTAGTCGAGCAGCGCGAGGGCGGCCTTCTCGCCCCCGGCGGCGGTCGCGTTGGCGTGGCGGAAGCCGAGCACCCGCACGGCGCCCACCGAGTGCTTCCGGGCGTCGTACACGTAGAAGTTGGTCTCGTTGCTGACCGTCATCCCGGTCAGCAGGCGAGCGGCGTTCCTGACGTCCGCCTCGGTGTAGGTGAGGCCGACCGTATGCAGTTCGAGCAGCT
This sequence comes from Paractinoplanes hotanensis, assembly GCF_023717965.1. Taxonomy (NCBI): domain Bacteria; kingdom Bacillati; phylum Actinomycetota; class Actinomycetes; order Micromonosporales; family Micromonosporaceae; genus Paractinoplanes; species Paractinoplanes hotanensis. The sequence goes on from NZ_JAMQOL010000006.1 coordinate 184,801, forward strand.
CACGGCCGTAGTTCTCGTTGGGCGCGGCCTTGGTCGACCAGCGGTTGTCCAGATACGTCAGCATCGCCGGGTGCTTCGCCGAGGCCTTGAGGAGGTCGGCGAAGCGGCCCAGGGCGTGCCGCCGGATCACGTTGTGGTCGTAGTCGGTGCGGGTCGGCCAGACGTCGCCGGTCGGGCAGGTGACGTTGAGGTGGTTCGACCAGAAGTCGGCCATCACCTCGAACAGCTGCCGCTCGCTCCAGACGGCCCGGGCCACCGCGGCTTGGCCGAGCTGCCACATCGGCCGCCAGTCGTACTTCTTCAGCCGGCCGGCGGCCATCTGCTGCCGCAGACCCGAGATGGAGAGCCGGGCGAACGGGAACCGGCGCATCAGGTCGTCGCCGACCGGGTCGGGGATCGAGGCGGGCCTGAGCTGGCGGTCGAGCCAGGCGGTCGAGCCCAGTCGCCGGATCTCGGCCACCGAGGCCGGCGAGGGCCCGAAGGTCGCCCGGCGCAGCAGGTGCAACAGCGGGTCGGCGGGCGAAAGGTCAGACGCGGTCACACCGTACGACGTCGGCCGGTGCGCCGAACTCCGTCGTGGATCGGCGGCGATGCTCCCCGATCGCACCCAGGGGCGCTTTTCGCCGCCCTTGTTGCTGCGGGGAGACTTCTTGCTGCCGGGGATAATGGGTGCGTGGCCCAGCGTAAAAGATCGGAACGACAGGTCGAGACGGTGGCCTCCGGGGTGGCCGAACTGCTGCCCGACCCCGACCGCGACACCGCGTACACCCTGCTGCTCGACGGCGCCCCGCAGTCCCACGTCGACCTGGCCGACCCCGCCCACCTGCAATTCGAGTACGTACGCCGGATGGCGGCCGCGATCGACCTGCTGGCTCCGCCCGGGCAGCCCCTGCGCGCGCTGCACCTGGGCGGCGGCGCGCTGACCATCCCCCGCTACCTCGCCACCACCCGGCCCGGCTCGGCCCAGCGCGTGGTCGAGATCGACGGCCCGCTGGTCGAGTTCGTGCGGCGGACCCTGCCGCTTCCCGCCAAGGCCAACATCCGCGTACGGGTGGGGGACGCGCGAGCCGCGGTCGAGGGCATGCGCGACGCCGGCTACGACCTGATCGTGCTGGACGTCTTCGCCGGCGCCCGCACCCCGGCCCATCTGACCTCGGTCGAGTTTGCCCGGGAGCTGGCCCGGGTGCTCGACCCGGGCGGTCACCTGGTTGTCAACATCACCGACGGTCCTCCGCTGCGGCACGCCCGGGCCCAGGTCGCCACGATCCGGGCCGCGCTGCCCGAGGCCTGCCTGATCGCCGACGCGTCCGTGCTGCGCGGCCGCCGCTTCGGCAACCTCGTGGTCATCGCCGGTCACACCCAGCCGCCGGTGGCCGGGCTGGCCCGCCGGGCGGCCGGCGACTGGTTCCCCGGCCGGCTCGAGACCGACCTCGACCGCTTCGCCGGCGGGGCCGCACCCGTCACAGACAGTGTTGCGGTGGCCTCACCGCCTCCACCTGCGGCGCTGTTCGGTAACCGTACGTAACACTTCTTCCCCCAAAGAGGCAAGGATTTCCGGCCTGTCGTGTTGCCGTCAGGAAATCTCGTGTGATTCGCGCTTGCCGACTTGTTTGGGAACCCTCCCACGGTTGTAATCGGTAGGCCGCGTGTGCCCTGGGGCGCGGCGCGTACTGGGGGAGAGACGCGCATGTCCGAGCATTACTACGTGGGCGACGCGGCCTCAGCCGCGCCGCAGATCGTGCTGGACGCCGACGAGCGGGTGCTCTGGAGCGGCCGCTGCGCCGTGGCCGAGTACGCCTTCGACGAGCCCGCCTCGCTCCCCCGGTGGACTCTGCCCGAAGAGACCGCGGTCGTCATCAGCGACCAGCGCGTCCTCTACCTCGGCCCGGGCGCCGCCGACTCCGGCGAGCTGCGCTGGCCGTGGCCGCAGCACCTGCGTGTGCAGCCCGGCAGCCGCGACACCGGCCGGCAGGCCACCGTCACCCAGATCCAGCTCGTCTGCGCCGGCCCCAACGGCACCTTCCCGGCGCTGGTGTTCGCCGGGGGCGACCTCACCACCGTCCGCGACGCCGACCGGGTGGCCAACCTGCTGCGCCAGGCGATCGCGCGCTACCGGGTCGAGCACGCGAGCGAGCTCGGCATCGCGCCCCCACAGGTCCGCATGCTGTCCCGGCTCGTGATCGGCCCCGAGTTCAACAACTTCCAGGGCGGCGAGGGCCAGACGGTCTCCCTGATCGGCGCCGTCTCGGTCGAGACGCACGCGACACCGTCCCACGCCGTACCCGCACCCGTGCACTCGTCGCCCGAGCCCACCACGCCCGCCCACCCGGTGCCCGAATCCGCCTCAGCCGCGTACACGTCGCCCGGCTCCGATGCACCGGCCTACGTGTCGCCCGAGCCCGCTTCGCCGGCCTACACGTCGCCCGGGTCCGCTTCGCCAGCCTTTGTGTCGCCGGTATCCGCTTCGCCGGCCCACGGGTCACCCGGGTCCGCTTCGCCGGCTTACGTGTCACCCGGTTCCGCTTCGCCGGCCTACGTGTCACCCGTGCACTCGGAGCCCGGTCCCTCGTCGCCCGTGCACGCCGAGGCCGCTCCGGGCTACGCGCCGATCGCACCGGTCGTCGCCCCGCAGTCGCCCGTCGCCGACCCGGCAGCGTCCGCGGTCTCCCCAGCTTGGGGAAGTTCCTCGCCGGCTCGCGACAGCGCGCCGCAGGCCGCCATCCCTTCAGCGTGGCGAAGCTCCTCGCCGGCTGCGGCCACTCCCTCCGCGCGCGAGATCTCGTCGCTGCCCACCACTTCCGCCTGGCCCGGTTCGTCGCCGACCAATACTTCGGGCAACACCGCGCCGGTCATTGGCGCTGCTGCTCCGGGGCGCGACGGCACCGCGCCGGCCACGGCCGCTGAGTCGGCGTGGGGCGCTCCCTCGCCCGAGCCCGAGGGCCGGTCCTACGAGCGCACGGCCCGCCTCCCGGTAACGCCACAGCGCGAGGCGTGGTCGGCTCGCCCGGCCGAGTCCACCGCCCTGCACGGCCATCCCGACCTCGACGCGCGGGCGGCCGATCTGGCGGCCCGCGTGGCCAGCCTGGTCGCCGGCGGCGACGTCCCGCTCGGCGGCGCCCCGCGGCCCGAGCCGGAAAACCAGACCAATCTCTCGGCCTACCTCGACGTCCCGCCGCCCGCCGCTCCCCGGCCGCGCGAGGCCGCCGACGACAGCGACGAGACCAGCGGCCGGGCCGAATCGGTCCGCCGCACCGCCGCCCGGTTCGCCGGCAACGCGGCCCGCGGGCGCGGCAACGCCCCGCGGCTCGACGGCGAAGTGGGCAGCAGCGGGCGGGGCAGCCACCGCCAGGGCTGAGATAGACCGGGCCGTCTCGGGGCGGCCCGGTCTTCCGCTGTTCCCCACCCGGCGCTCAACCAGGCGTCCCAGCTGGCGCTGCCTTCATGCTTCCGCTCGGCCCAGCGCCGCCCCCACGCAGACTGTTAGACCCAGCGCCCCCCACGCTGACGGCTGGGCCCGGCCTGGCGCCGCCTGGGCGTCCGCGGCTCGGCGTTTCCCTGAGCCACCGCGACGCGGCCGGCCTACTGCTCGGCGCTCTTCAGGGGAGTCTTGGTCTCCAGCGGGCCACCGGCGGGGACGAAGCAGCTGCCGTTGGCGACCCGCTCGTCGTGCAGGCGGTGCGCGCGGCCCAGCAGCTCCATCAGCTCGTCCTCGGCCCGGATCCGCGCCCGGTACTTCTCGGGCAGGCTCTTCAGGCGCGCCTCCCCGTCCAGGAGGCGGTGGAAAATCTCGTCGCAGTAGGCCGGGTCGGTCTCGATGTCGAGGAACTCGTTCGCGTGCCGGCGGGCCGCCGCGACGTAGGTCTGGGCCCGGCCCTTGGGGCTGAGCAGCGACGCCACCACGGTCACGACCAGGATGCCGATGATCAGCGAGAGCGACAGCGCGGTGGAGATCTCGACGACGTGGATCGACTCGCCGTTGTTGATGAACGGCACGTTGTTCTCGTGCATGGCGTGCAGGATCAGCTTCACGCCGATCAGGGCCAGGATCGCGGCCAGGCCGTACGAGAGGTAGACCAGCCGGTCGAGCAGGCCGTCGATCAAGAAGTAGAGCTGACGCAGGCCGAGCAGCGAGAACGCGGTCGCCGTGAAGACCAGGTAGACGTTCTGGGTGAGGCCGAAGATGGCCGGGATCGAGTCGAGCGCGAACAGGATGTCGGTGCCGCCGATCGCCACCATGACCAGCAGCATCGGGGTGAGCACGCGGCGCCCGTCCTCGTACGTGACCAGCTTGTCGCCGTCGTAGTGGTCGGACGTGCGCAACACTCGGCGGGCCAGCCGGATCACGATGTTGTCGGGCGGCGTGTCGTCGCCGTGCTGCTCGCGCAGCAGGTTGCCCGCCGTGATCAGCAGGATGAGGCCGAACAGGTAGAACACCCAGGCGAACGAGTTGATCAGCGCCGAGCCGAGGAAGATGAAGCCCGTACGGGCGAGCAGTGAGACGACGATGCCGACGAGCAGCACCTTCTGCTGGTCGGCCCGCGGCACCTTGAAGCTCGAGAAGAGCAGCAGGAAGACGAAGAGGTTGTCGACCGACAGCGCCTTCTCGGTGACGTAGCCCGCGAAGTACTCCGCGCCCATGTCGCTGCCGCCGAAGATCCACACCCCGACGCCGAAGAGCACGGCGATCGACACGTAGACCACCGTCCATCGGGTGGCCTCACGGAGCGACGGGATATGCGCCTTGCGTACGTGGAAGAAGAAGTCGTACAGCAACAAACCGATGATGCCGAGAACAGTCAGCAGCCACACCACACCCGACACATCCTGCATCAGGCCATCCTAGGGCTCACGTGTTTCTACCCGCTCGATGTGACCGCCGCGCGACGTTGCGATCGGGTGAGGAAGAGCACTCCGGTCAGGTCCGCCCCGCGCAGGTCGGCGCCCCGCAGGTCGGCACCGGTGAAGTCGGCCCGGCGCAGGTCGGCGTCACGCAGGTCCGCTCCGATCAGCAGCGCGCCCCGAAAGCTCGCCCCGCGCAGATCGGCGCCCCGCATCTTGCGCCCGATCAACTGGGCGCCGCGATGGTCCTGGCGCCCCTTGATCGAGGCTCGGGCCAGTTCGCTCGCCCGCTGCAGCAGCGGATTGACCCGCCGGCGCTGAGCATCGACGTCGAGGGCGCGAAGGTCCGCCGCAGACCCGGCGGCGAGGTGGTCGATCCGGGCGAGAGCGTCCCGCAGCTTCCCGTGTACGGGCTGAGCCTCGGGCAACGTCAGGGCCTCACGCACGAGCCACATCAGTTCGTGCAGCTGCCGCATGACCGGCAGGCTCGCGAACATGTCGCCGGCGATCCGCGGTTGCTCCCGCCACGTACGGCCGCCGAACGTCTCCTGGGTGAGCCGCTGCCCCGCCCCGAAGCAGTCGAAGACGACGCACCCGTGAAAGCCGCTCTGATCGAGCCGCTCATGGATCGTGCAGCCGAAGTCCCCGCCGAGGTTGCGGCACGGCGTACCGGCCGCCTTGTTGATCGCGAAGTCCGAGCTCTTCGCAAAGGCCGGGGCGACGCAGCAGAGCGCGGCGCAGCGCGAGCAGTCGGCGTGGAGTTCTCGTTCAGGCATTTCCCCCACTGTCCCAGACCGTACTGGGCGGGCCTGTGAGGCCCCCGGAGCCGCCGAGCCCGTCGAGCGCGGAGTGACGAAGTTCGCACCCTTTCTGCACTCCACTGCAGGTGCTCCGGGGCCGATTCAACAAGTGTCCAAGAACGCTAACGGGGGGAACGAACTCTATGCGCAACATGCTTCAGCTTGTCGGTGGCATCGCAGTGGCCGGCGCCGTAGCAGCCGGCACGACAGCCTTCACCGCGGCCGGCTTCACCAACACCATCGGTTCGCCGGTGGTCGTCGGTGGCTCACTGTCGCCGAGCATCGTCGGAGCGTCGTTGGAGGGCTTGACCTTCGACTACAACCCCAACAGCAGCGAAGTGATCGGAATGACGGTGCGCATGCTGGGGAGCGGCGGCACGCTGCCTGTGGGCTCTCGCGTCACGGTTGCCTCGGTCGGCACGAAGTCCGCCCCCAATGAGTTCTACTGCGACCCCTCGGTCGCTGACACGGGTTCCGGCTTCCAGAAGGCCGTCTGTGTCTTCGGAACCGACGCAAGCACTCAAGCCGGGAACATCACGGCCATGAGTTCCCTCACCCTGACCGTCCAGGGGCCCGCCACCGTCTAATCTCGGACAAATAGGGCTGGCTCCACCGGCCCTCGCCCGGTGGGAGCCACCGCAGCCGTGCCGCCCAAGCGCCTAGCCATGGCCGCCATCCTCGTGATGGCGGCCATCGGCGCCTGGGCGATCAGCACCGGCCGGGTCTCCTACGTCATCACACACGGCGTCAGCATGAATCCGGTCTACTACCAGGACGACCTGGTGGTCATCTTGAAAGCCGATTCGTACCGGGTGGGGCAGATCGCCGCTTATCCTGGCTCTGGCGCTGATCTCGAGGTGCTGCACCGCATCATCGGCGGCAGCGCGTCCTCGGGATTCGTTTTCCAAGGCGACAACAACACCTCTGTCGACGCCGAGCGGCCGACCGCCGATCAGCTGCTCGGCCGCGCCGTCCTGCACGTCCCGAAGGGCGGCGTCTGGCTGAAGCCGCTGCTGAGCCCGACCGGCCTAGGGATGATCGGTTTTTTGTTCGTCGGCGGTGGGGCGACCGCGACAGTGACGCGCCGGCAGATTCCGAGGGGCCGGCGGAAGAAGAAAGTGAAGGCCATGTCGCGCCAAGGCGGCTCGTGGGCTCAGGCAGCCGAGGTCGTACGGACCTTCGAACGCATGCCTGCCCCCGCGCGCGCCCTGGCCGCAGTGGTCGCCGCCCTCATCGGCCTGGCCCTGGGCCTCGCGCTCGTCGGCTGGACGAAGCCGATCACCGAGACGGTCACCGCGGCCGCCGGCGCGAGCCAGTCGACGACGTTCTCCTACACGACCACGGTTCCGAGGTCGGCCGCCTACGACGGCACCACGGTGAACTCGCCCGACCCGGTCTTCCGGCGGCTCGTGAACACGGTCGACCTGAAAGCCGCGTACGCGGGACCCGGTGGCACCTTCGACCTCACGGCGGAGCTCACCAACGGCACAGGCTGGCATTCGACCATCACCCTGCTCCCGCCGCAGAATTTCCCGGGCCCCACGCACGAGGCCACGGCGAAGCTGAACCTGCGGTCGCTGAGCAACCGCGCCGACGCGGCAGCACGGGCGATCGGCGTCCAGGCCGGCAACCCGGTCACGATCGCCGTGCGCGCCAGGGTCACGTCCGAGGGCATCGCCCCGTTCACGTCGACGACCCAGCTACAGCTCAACGAGGTGCAACTGGGCCTGGCCCAGGGCAGTTCGCTCAGCGGATCGTCCGGCGCCACTCCCGTCACAACAGTAAAGCCTCGCGAAATTGCCGTCTTCGGACACAAAGTCATGAATGCGGGCACCGCACGCTCGTACGCGATTCTGGTGTTTCTCGTCGCGGCCTTAGGTGCGGTCGGTATCACATTTTTCATCCGCCGAAGCGCGCCATTACGGACACGGGCGGAGATTGAACGACGCCATCCGCAACTGCTGGTGCACGTCGAGCCGATGTCAAGCCCTCCGGGCAAGCCCGTGGTCAACGTCGACAACTTCCCCGCGCTGGTCAAGCTGGCTGAGCGATATGGCCAGATGATCCTCACCTGGCGCCGCCCGGACGCCGATGATTTCATTGTCCGTGACGAGGGAATCACGTACCGCTACCGCATTTCTCTTGATCAACCAGCGCTCGAAAATATCGACGGCATAAATCGGCCGAACAGTGCCGGCAGCCATCGCCGTAAGGCGACGTCGCCGGTGCCCTGACGGTGTCCGGAATTGTCCGACCGGGCCATCCTGAGGTAGTCCATGGTCACTACACTGCTGCGAATGATCTCCAGGCTCGTGACCAAGGCCGTCGTCATCGGGGTCGCGGCGACCTTCGCCATCGCCGCCCCCGCTTCGGCTGCCGCCAAACCCACCCTCAAAGGTCCGGAACAGGTCGAGGGTTACAGCCAGTTCGAAATGACCGGCACCGCCGACCCTCTCTCGACCGTTGAGCTGTGGGAAACGGCGATCGGCTGGAACGACATGAAGCCGGCCGAGGACTGGGAAGGCGGTGGCGGCACCGTCAAGGCGACCGCCGACGCCTCCGGCAAGTTCACCATCAACCGCTGGCTCGACTCCGGCTTCTTCTTCGAGGTTCACCAGGGCGACCAGGTTTCCAACAAGATCACCGTGTACAGCAAGCTCAAGGTCAAATTCTGGATCACCGACTCGAGCACGACCACCGCCGGCCGGTTCACCGTGAACGGCGACGCGCTTCCGGCTCAGCCCGGCCTGCCGGTGACCATCGAGCGGAAGACCGGCAGCACCTGGACGACGGTGACGACCACCGAGACCGCCGGCGCAACCGCCTCCTTCAGCAAGGCCGTGACCGGCCAGCCGGGCGGCAACCAGACCTACCGGGCAGTCTTCAGCGGAGACACCACCCAGGGTGTGCGCGGCACCACCTCGGGCGAAGTGACCATCTGGACGCCGGGTGGCACCACCACCACCCCGCCCACGACGACCCCGCCCACGACGACCCCGCCCACGACGAAGCCGCCGACGACCACCCCGCCGACGACCAAGCCGCCGACCACGACGCCGCCGGTCACCAAGCCGCCGACAACGCCGCCGACGACCAAGCCGCCGACAACGGTCACGCCGCCGATCCAGTTCACCCGGATCCAGGCCGACCCGCCGGGCACCGACTCGGGCAGCAACGGCAGCCTGCTCAACGAGTACTTCAAGATCACGAACATGACGAAGAAGGCCATCAACATCAACGGCTGGACCGTCCGGGACGGCAAGGGCATCGTCTACCGGTTCCCGAACATCAACATCAACGTCGGCCAGTCCTACCTGGTGCGCACGGGCAAGGGCAAGGACAACGGCTCGTTCCGGCACTGGGGCCGCGCCGGCAAGGCGGGCTACGTCTGGGACAACCTGGGCGACATCGCCTACCTGCGCAACCCGGCCGGCGGCAACGTCGACATCTGCAAGTGGACCAAGCTGGGCCCCGGCTACACCAACTGCTGACCGGTTCCCGAGCGCGCTCTCACCTGAGGCCCGGTCTCCCCTTTCGGGAGGCCGGGCCTTTTACTGCCCGGCCCCAGGCTCCCTGTCCGGGGTGACGCCGGCCGCGTCGAGCAAGAGCTCGGCCATGCGTACGGCCTGACCGTTGACCCCGTCGCCGTGCATCACACCCCAGGCGCTCGCACCGTCGAACGTCATCACCAGCTGCTGAGCCACCTGCCCGGGATCGACGGCGCCACCGGCGGCTGCCTCGCGGCGGAAGAACTCGGTCAGACCGTCCTTGAAGCGGCGCGCCACCGCCCGCGCCGGATGGTCGGCCGCCTTGATCTCGACCGACGTGGCCAGGAACGGGCAGCCGTAGAAGCCGGGCTGCGGGGCGACCTCTTCCACCACGCGGAAGACGTGCAGGATTCGTTCCCGCGGTGTTCCCGCGGAGCCCTCGGGCAGCAACGTGGCGCTGTAGCCGGGGGCCACTCGCTCCAGGCTGGCCGCGAGCACGTCGTCCTTGCTGCCGAAGAGCTGGTACATCGAGCGCTTGGAGACGCCCGCCGCCTTGGTCAGCGCCTCGACGCCGACGTTGACGCCCTCGCGGTAGAAGAGGTCGGCCGCCGCGTCGAGGAGGCGGTCACGCGTGTCAGTCACGCCGACCAGACTACTCCGCCTGAAAACTGATCGGTTTCCCACGTCACATCGCCTTGCCGAGCGGAAACCGATCGGTTTACGGTCGACCACAGAAACCGATCGGTTTCCGGCACCGAAGCGAAGAGGGAATGCCATGACAGCGATCAAAGACTCCGTCGTCCTCGTCACCGGCGGCAGCCGCGGCATCGGGAAGGCGCTGGTCGACGAGCTGTTCCGGCGTGGGGCGGCCAAGGTCTACGCCACCGCGCGCGACCCGCGGACCGTGACACACCCCGACGCCGTACCGCTGAAGCTGGAAGTCACCGACGAGGACTCCGTGGCCGACGTGGCCGCCCGGGCCACCGACGTCACCATCCTGATCAACAACGCGGGCGCCGCGGCCGGCGCCTCGTACCTGGACTCGCCGCTCGACGAGGTGCGGCGGGACCTCGATACCAACTTCTACGGCCCGCTGCTCGTGACCCGGGCCTTCGTTCCGGTGATCGAGCGCAACGGCGGCGGCCACCTGCTCAATGTGCACTCGGCTCTGTCGTGGCTGGCGGACGGCGGCCCGTACAGCGCCTCGAAGGCCGCGCTCTGGTCGCAGACCAACTCGCTGCGCCTCCAGCTGCGCCCGCGCGGCATCGTGGTCACCGGCCTGCACGTCGCGTACGTCGATACCGACATGACCGCGAAGATCGACGCCCCCAAGTCGGCCGCGGTGGACGTGGCCGCGGCCGCGCTGGACGGCGTCGAGACCGACGCGTTCGAGGTGCTGGCCGATGACGTGTCGCGCGGGGTGAAGTCGGCCCTGTCGGGCGACATCACGCTGCTCTACCCCCAGCTGGCGGCCTGACGGTCCGGGGCGGCCGACGATCCGCTCCGGCCTTCGCCGAAACTGTCGGGGGGCGTTGTTAGGGTCACGCCCGTGACGATCAACGCGAAGCTGAGCACGTTCGCCGGCCTGCCGATCGTGGCCTGGGACTCGGAGGAGACCCCGGCCGACCCGGCCTCCGTGGCCTGGCGCCTCGAGCTGGAAGAGTTCGACGCCGACGCCGCCGAGTTCGAGCGCGCCTTCGAAGAGCTGCTGAAACGCACCGGCGAGGGCGGGCCGGTGGCGCTGGTCGTCGGCGAGTGGGGCGAGGCGTATGAGCGCAGCTTCCCCGTCGATCTGCTCGTGCGCAACGCCGCGCGGCTCGGCCGGTTACGGTCCCTGTTCGCCGCCGAGCTCACCTTCGAGCAGTGCGAGATCTCCTGGATCAAACAGGCCGATCTCACTCCCCTGCTCGAGGCGTTCCCGCAGCTCGAGGCACTGTGGGTGCGCGGCGCCGACGGCTTGGTGCTGCGCCCGCTGCGCCACGAGGGCCTGCGCGAGCTGGTTCTGCAGTCCGGCGGCCTGCCGGTCGAGGTCGTGCGGGCCGTCGGGGCGAGCGACTTTCCCCGTCTGAGCCGTCTCGAGCTGTGGCTGGGCGTCGACAACTACGGCGGCGACGCTCGCGCCGACGACCTGGTGCCGATCCTGGCCGGCCGGGCCCTGCCCGCGCTCACGTCACTCGGCCTGCGCAACGCCGAGATCGCCGACGAGGTGGCCGCCGCCCTCGCTTCCGCGCCGGTGGTGGCTCGGGTGGCCGAGCTCGACCTCTCGATGGGCGCGCTGTCCGACGCGGGCGGCGAGGCTCTGCTGGCGGGTCAGCCGCTCACCCATCTCAAGTCGCTCGATCTCAGCCACCACTTCCTCTCCGAAGAGCTGGCCCAGCGCCTGGTCGAGGAGCTGCCCGGTGTCCGTGTCGACGTCTCCGACCGGCAGCAGGAAGAGGAGTGGGGCCGCTACACCGCGGTCGCGGAATGATGCGGCTCGCCGTGGTCGGCAACCCGGGAAACCGCCGCGTCGCGCTCTTCGCGGCGGCTGTCGCTCGGGCCGGGCTACCCGCGCCAGCGGTCTACCCGTGGCATTCGGTGCTGAGCGGCGGCCCGGTGCCCGGCGTGGGCGAGACTGTGCGCGTCGACTCGCCGGGCGAGGACGCCGAGGTCGACCGGCTGCTGCGCGGGGCGGCCACAGCGGCGGCGCCGGGCGAGATCGTCGGGGGCGCGGCGGCGTACGCGGGTCTGGGTGTCGCCCTCGACCGCATCGCGTCGGGCGGTGGCCGGCTGCTCAATCCGCCCGGCGACATCCTGGCCATGAGCGACAAGCGCCGCTGCCACGCGCTGCTGCACGAGGCTGGAATTCCGGTGCCGCCCGCGCTGCCCCCGATCGACGGCTACGCCTCGCTGCGCGCCGCCATGCGCGCGAGCGGGTGGGCGCGGGTCTTCGTCAAGCCGGCGCACGGATCTTCGGCCTCCGGTGTGCTGGCGCTGGCCGTCGCGGGTTCGCGCATCCAGGCCACCACCTCGGTCGAGACCGGCGACGACGGCCGGCTCTACAACAACCTGCGCGTGCGCCGCTACGAAGACGAAGCCGCGATCGCGCGGATCGTCGACCGGCTCGCCCCCGACGGCCTGCACGTCGAACGCTGGTATCCCAAGGCGAGCCTGGGCGACCGCGTGCTCGACCTGCGGGTGCTGATGATCGCCGGCTCGCCGTCGCACGTGGTGGCGCGGGCCGGCCGCACGCCGCTGACCAACCTGCATCTGGGCAATTCACGCGGCGACGTGGCGGCGGTGCGGGCGGCGGCCGGCCCGAAAGCCTGGGCGGAAGCCATGGCGACCTGCGCGTCGGTGGCCGAGTGCTTCCCGGGCAGCCTGCATGTGGGTGTCGACCTGATGTTCCGTTCGGGCTGGCGCGGACACGCGGTGGCCGAGGTCAACGCGTTCGGCGACCTGCTCGTGGGCCTCGACACCTACGACGCCGAGGTGGCCGCGCTCGACCGGTGGGCAGGCGCATGCATGAGCTGATCGGCAGTCACGACCTGCTCTTCGTCACGCTCGACACGCTGCGTTACGACGTCGCGGCGGCGGCGCTGGCGGCAGGGCGCACGCCCACGCTGGCCCGCGTGCTCCCCGGCGGCCGGTGGCAGCGGCGGCACACTCCGGCCAGCTTCACCTACGCGGCCCACCACGCATTCTTCGCCGGCTTCCTGCCCACGCCGGTGACGCCGGGGCCGCACGAACGGCTCTTCGCCGCGCGGTTCGCCGGCAGCGAGACGAGCGGTCCGGCGACGTACGTCTTCGACGCCGCCGACCTGCCGTCGGCGCTCGCGAAAGAGGGCTACCACACGGTCTGCCTGGGCGGTGTCGGGTTCTTCAACCCGGGGGCGCCGCTCGGCCGCGTCCTGCCCGGCCTGTTCACCGAATCGCACTGGGAGCCGTCGTTCGGCGTGACCGCGCCCGGTTGTCTCGGCGCCCAGATCGACCGGTTGCAGGCGATCGTCGCCGGGCTGCCCGCCGACCGGCCGCTGTTCTCGTTCGTCAACGTGGCCGCCCTGCACCAGCCCAACAAGCACTACCTGCCCGGCGCGGTGGCCGACAGCCTCGAGAGTCACGCTGCGGCACTGAGCTATGTGGACGGCGAGCTGGGCCGGCTGTTCGATCTGGTGGCCGGCCGGGGCCGCCCCTGCCAGGTGATCCTCTGCTCCGACCACGGCACGCTCTACGGCGAGGACGGCCACGTCGGTCATCGCGTCGCGCACGAGGCGGTCTGGACAGTGCCGTACGCCGAGTTCGTGGTGAGGCCACGATGACCCTCGACCAGTCCCCGTACCAGGGCTACCTCTACGCCTATCCACACAAGACCGCCTATCGGCAGCTGGCGCCGCGGCGTCCGCTGAGCGAGGTGTGGGCCCCGGAACGGCAGGACGCGCTTTTCGGGTACGTACATCTGCCGTTCTGCGAGATGCGGTGTGGCTTCTGCAATCTCTTCACTCGCGCCAATCCGCCGGCGGACCAGGTGACGGCCTACCTGGCGCAGCTGAGACGCCAGGCCGTGGCGGTCCGGCAGTCGCTGGCCGGCGAGGCGTCGTTCGCGCAGCTCGCGATCGGCGGCGGCACGCCCACCTATCTCACCGCGGCCGAACTCGAGTCGTTGTTCGAGATCGTCGAGGTCACCTTCGGCAGTGGACACCGGCCGCTGTCGATCGAGACGTCACCGGCCACCGCGACCGCCGACCGGCTCGCCGTGCTGGCGGCCCACGGAACGACCCGGGTCAGCATGGGCATCCAGAGCTTCCTCGACGCCGAGGCGCACGCGGCCGGCCGGCCCCAGCGGCTGGCGGACGTGCTCGCCGCGCTCGAGGTCATTCGTGCGGCCGGGATTCCGGTCCTCAACGTCGACCTGATCTACGGCATCGACGGGCAGACCCCGCAGACGTGGCAGCACTCGCTCGACGAGGCACTGCGCTGGCAGCCCGAAGAGCTCTACCTCTATCCCCTGTACGTCCGCCCGCTGACCGGTCTGGGCCGGCGCGCCGGCGGCCGCGAGGGCTGGGACGCCCAGCGGCAAGAGCTGTACCACCAGGCGGTCGAGGTGCTGACCGCCGCCGGGTACGAGCAGCAGTCGATGCGCCAGTTCCGGCGGGCCGGGGCGCCGGCGGTCGAGGGCCCCGACTACTGCTGCCAGGACGACGGCATGGTCGGCATCGGCTGCGGCGCGCGGTCCTACACGACGTCGCTGCACTACTCGTTCGACTACGCGGTCGGCGTCTCCGAGGTCCGGGCGGTGATCGACGACTACCTGTCCCGGCCCGCCGACGACTTCCGCTACGCCGAGATCGGCTTCGACCTCGACCGGACGGAACAGCGGCGGCGCTGGCTGCTGAAATCACTGCTCCGGCGTACGGGGGTGGACGCCGGCGCGTACCGCGAACGCTTCGGCACGGCCCACACTGACGACTTTCCCCAGTTGAACGAGCTGGCCGACCGCGGGTGGCTGCACGACGACCATCGCACGCTGACCGCGGCCGGGCTGGCCCACTCCGACGCGATAGGGCCGTGGCTGGTCTCGGGCCCGGTGCGCGAGGCGATGGGCGCGTACGTCGGCCGATGACTGACCTCTACATCCTCTATCGCGGCCCGTTGGCGAGCTGCAACTACGACTGTCCGTACTGCCCCTTCGCCAAGCGGGTCGACCCACCCGAGCTGCTGCGGGTCGACCGGGCCGACCTCGAAAGGTTCGCCGGCTGGGTCGAGGCGACGGCCGATCGGCGGCTGTCGGTGCTGTTCACGCCCTGGGGCGAGGGCCTGACCCGCAGCTGGTACCGCGACACGATCGTCCGCCTCTCCCACCTGCCGCACGTCGCCCGGGTGGCGATCCAGACCAACCTGGCCGCCCGGGTCTCGTTCCTGTCCACAGCGGACACTCGGGTCGCCGCGCTGTGGGCCACTTACCACCCGGGCCAGGTGACCCGGGCCCGCTTCCTGCGACGCTGCCGTGAACTGGACGAGCTGGACGTCCGCTATTCGGTCGGCGTGGTCGGCCTGCCCGCCCACTACGACGAGGCGCTCGCACTACGCGCTTCGCTGCCTCCCTCGGTGTACCTCTGGATCAACGCCGCCGACGGCCACGTCTACACCGCGGACGAAGAGAAACGCTGGACGGCACTCGACCCCCGCTTCGGCGACAGCGTCCGCCCGCACCCGTCGCTGGGCCTGCCGTGCCACGCCGGCGAGACAGCCATCTCCGTGCTGGGCGACGGCACGGTGCGGCGCTGCCACTTCATCCAGACGCCGCTGGGCAACCTCTACGACGACAGCTGGCGCGCGGCCCTGCACCCCCGCCCCTGCACCAACAACCTCTGCGACTGCCACATCGGGTACGTCCACCTGAAGCCGCTGGCCCTGCGCGACGTCTACACCGACGGCCTCCTGGAACGCATCCCCGCCGCCTGGCCCACCACCTGACGGCCGCCAACCTCAGTTGTCCCCATGACGGTGATCCGTTGTTCGCCGAGTTCGACGACGGCAGATCTCCACCCGGAAAAGTGTCGTACATGCGCGATACGGTTCGTGCGTTGCTGGAGCTGGGAGGGGCCTATGTATCGGCAGGGTGACGTCTTGATCGTGCCCGTGGCAGAGGGCGACGTGCCGGAGTGTTCGGCCGTCCCACGCGACCGCCGCGGCCGCATGGTGCTGGCCCGCGGCGAGGCCACCGGTCACGCCCACGTGATCGGCGGCCCCGGCCTGCGCCTGCTGGCCGACCTCGACGATCCCGAGCGCATGTTCATCGACGCGCCGCAGTACGGCCGAGTCACCCACGAGGAACACGGCCCGATCTCGCTCCCGGCCGGCCACTACCGAGTGGTCCGCCAGCGCGAGTACGTCCCCGGTTCCTTCCGCCCGGTCGCCGACTGAGCCCGCCATGCGACTGACCAGCACCCAGGAAGCCACAGCCGCCGCCATCGAAGACCAGTGGCTGGCCGCCGCCCTCGAGACAGCCCCCGCCAACCGCCCCGCCGCCGAGGCCGGTCTACGAGAGGCCTACCGCCAAGCAGGCCTGGCTGAACCGCAACACATCTTCTGGCTGCCATCCCCCCGAGCCGGCGCGGTAGCAGCCGCCCTCCTAGCCGGCGCACCTCCCGAGGGCCCGCCCTGGGTGGCCGAGGTGCAGGCAGCACTGCAGCGTCAGGGTCGGCCCCCGACAGAAACGGGCAACACGTCCGTACGCCGGCAGATCCGCACAGAGCCCTGGGCGACCGCCCGCGAGCGAGCATCACGCGTGCTCGGCGTCGAAGGCTGGGCCCAGCTCACCGCCGCAGCGGGCCGACGTTCCTGGTCCCTGGTGATGGACAGAGTCGCCGCACGCCTACGCCAGCGCCTCGGCGAAGACCTGACCGCCGATCTACCGGCCGCCCTGGGCCGGGCAGCCCGCTCCCGCCTGCTCGACGCCATCTACGGCCAGCACGACGGCGTGTGGCTCGCCACCTTCGAGGCTGCCGACCGCCTGCACCCCGACGCCGCCCTGCTGCACGACCTCACCGGCCTGGCCGCAGTGGCCCGCAACAGCGGCTGGTGGTGGGCCGGTTCCCACTACGCCATCCTGACCGACCGCCCCACCCGAGTGGCCCGGGACAACGTCGGCCGCCTGCACCGCGGCGAGGGCCCAGCCATGGAATTCCCCGACGGCTACGCCCTGTGGGCCTGGCGCGGAATGCCGATCCCCACCGATTTGGCCGCCCAACTACCCACCCTGACCGCCGACCGCATAGGCGCCGAGACCAACGCCGAACTACGCCGAGTGATGCTGGAACACTTCGGCTACGACCGCTACCTACGCGAAGCCGGCGCCCGCGCCCTGCACAAAGACGAGACCGGCACCCTCTGGTTCCTCTCGCTACCCGGCGACGAGCCCCTGGCCATGGTCGAGGTCGTAAACGCCACCCCCGAGCCGGACGGCACCAGCCGCATCTACTGGCTCCGAGTCCCACCCACAGTCCGCACCGCCCGAGAGGGCGTCGCCTGGACCTTCGGCCTGGAAGCCCACGAGTACCACCCACAGGTCCAGACGTAGCCGCCACGACCCCCAGGCTGGCGGATCAGCAGCGCCATGGACCAGCAGCGCCATGGACCAGCAGCGTCGCGGACCAGCAGCGCCATGGACCAGCAGCGTCGCGGACCAGCAGCGTCGCGGACCAGCAGCGTCGCGGACCAGCAGTACCGCAACCCAACGCTGTTGCGCACCAGCGCGTCGGGGCTCGCGGTTCACGAGCTCCAGCCAACGTCGGGCGCCGCAGCCGGCTGCGGCATCGGCCACCGGCAACGAACGTTGAATGCCGGTGTTCCCGGTCGCCGAGGGTGCCCGTTAGCGACATGGCGGTCTGCGATACGGGATGCACGGCAATCCGCATGAGGTCATGAGGTGCCGATCATCGGAGTTCTTGTCGCCGCTGGGCATATTGGCCGCCTCGACAACTGGGCTGTTGGCCGATGGCCATGCGGCCGCGATAGCGGTGGTGCCTGAGGCCGTAGGGGCAGTGCCGGTGTCAGATGGTTATCGTCGCTGGTGGCAGCGGTGGCGGCTGCGACGACGGTCTAGGCCGATGGCCGCGCGCTGGTGGCGTTTTCGGGAGACCTCCGACCCCGTTTTGGTCGATGCGGAGGGCACGGGGTAGGGTTTACCTGGCGACGCGGGGTGGAGCAGCTCGGTAGCTCGCTGGGCTCATAACCCAGAGGTCGCAGGTTCAAATCCTGTCCCCGCTACGAGTCGAGGGGCCCTTGTCCGCGGAATGCGCGGACCGGGGCCTCTTCGCTTATTCCTGGGGGCCGAGCCCCCAGACCCCACGGTGCGGTGGTTGCTCGGGTGGGGCGGGTGCGGGGGGTCCTGCGACTTCGTCGCGGTGGGGGTTGGCGACTTCGTCGCGACCCGGGGGACTCGCCTCGGTGTTCCGGTGCCGGGTTGGTGAGGCGGCCTCTGCGGCCCCTCTCTGGGCTCTGTGGGCTCTGTGGGCTCTGTGGTGACTATCCGGATTTTGAAGAACGAGCCGGTGTCGACGGTTCGCTGCCAGCGGACCGGCAGTTGCCTCGGAACGCGCATGCTGATCTCCTGGTTCTCGCCGATGTCCAGCCGATCGGCCCAGGCGGCATCCATCCTGGACTTGGTGATGCCGTTGCTCGGGCAGGCCGGGGTGGCTCCGGACCCGGCCAGCGCCGTGAGCCGTTCGCTGATGTCGCCGCAGTGAGCAGGAGGGCGGCTCCTTCGTCGCCTTGGTGGTGACAGAGCCGCATCGTCCATTCCTCGAACGGCAGCGTTTCGGCGGCCACCTGCCGGGGCGTGGGGCGGTTCCGGACCAGCCCTCGCAACCCATGCCAGGCCATGGTGTCAGCGCTTCCCTACCTGTAGTGGTTTGACGCTCACGTAATGCGTGAGCGCCGACAGCCATGGCGGGCAGTCCGGTTACCTGATCAGCGAGCAACACCGGCAATCCGAGCAACGCAAGGACGGTGAAGGCGTACCAGGTGGCCGTCGGCCCGATCGCCCGGCGAAGGGACGCCATCGCGAGCGCCGCCAAGACGAAGGCAGGAACTCGACAACGGGCACAACCAGGGGCCCATGACGATCGATCCTCTGAAGTGCCCGGCGCGCCCCTGCACCCGACCGCCGAGTGGCGTCCCTGATAGTGGTGTAAAGCGATCGGCGTGATCGTCGGGCGGCAAGCTGAGCACTGCGAACGACCGCGGCCCGTGCCAAATGAGACGGCCCTCCCATGCCGCCCGATGGAGCTGAAGCGAAACCGGCGCCCGGGTCCGAGTGAACCCAAGTGCGGGCGGACGCGGGATGCGCGGTGGTGGGGCGGCGTTCGGGATGCGCGGTGGGGCGGCGGGTGCCGGAGGTGTGGAATGTCAGAAGCCCTTCACCCGGATGGGTGAAGGGCTTCTGAGCTGCACTTCTCTTGTAGCGGGGACAGGATTTGAACCTGCGACCTCTGGGTTATGAGCCCAGCGAGCTACCGAGCTGCTCCACCCCGCGTCGGCTTGTTAAGACTAGCGCAACCCTGCCGTTGGCTGCAAAACGAGGGCTGGTGACCCACCACACGGGTGGGTCACCAGCCCTCGGATGTCAGCCGCTGGGTGTCGGTGACGGGTTTCCGGACGGATTGGCCGGCGCCGACGGGTTCGTCGAGTTGTCAGGGGCCGGGGTCCCGCCCGCGGCCTCGCTGGCGGTCTCGAAGTTGTTCATCGCGGTTTCGAGCGCCTGCAGCGCCTGGCCGTACCGGGCGAAGTCGCCGGACTGCTGGGCGGAGCGGACGTCGGCGATGGCCTTGTCGACCGCGGCCGCAGCCGTGGCCAGTTCGCCGGTCAGGGCCGGCGGCGGTGGGTTGGTGCCGCTGTTGTTATTGCCGCTGTTGTTGTCGGTGTTGTTGTTGCCACCGGTGTTGTTGTTCCCGGTCTGGGCGCGTTTGCCCTGCGTGACCAGTTGGTCGAGGCCGTCCTTCAGGTTGTCGGCGAGCACCACGTAAGTACCGCCGTCGCCGTACGACATCAGGACCTTCTGGAGCAGCGGAGCGGCGTTCTCCTGGTTGCCGGTCTTCACGTAGACCGGCTCGACGTACAGCACGCCGCCCTCGACCGGCAGGGAGATCAGGTTGCCGTACAGCACCTGGCTCTGCGCGTTGTTGGACAGCAGGTTGAGCTGTTGTCGCACCGAGGCGTTGTTGGTCATCTTCTGATGGACCTGGACCGGGCCGGGGATGACCGTCTGATCCGGTAGTTCGAGGACTTCAAGCACCGGTTTGTTGTCCACGTACGAGCCGGAGATGAAGGCGGCCAGGTTCTCGCGGTTGGCCGGTGTCACGCCGGCTGTCAGCTGGAACCTCGTTTCGCCCTGCTCGGGCAGCTCGACGTTCAGGTAGAACGGCGGCTGCTTCTGGTTGCTCGACGGCGCGTCGGGCGCGTTCGGCACCTGCCAGAAGTCCTGGCCGGAGAAGAACGCCTGCGGGTCGGTCACGTGGAACCGGGTGAGCAGGTTCCGCTGCACCTTGAACAGGTCCTGCGGGTAGCGGAAGTGCGCCTCGAGCGAGGCCGGAGTGTCCGCCTTCGGGATGATCAGGTCACCGCCGAAGGCCTTGTTCCAGGCCTTGAGCACCGGGTCGTTCTCGTCGAACTCGTACAGCTTGACCGTGCCGTCGTACGCGTCGACCGTCGCCTTCACCGAGTTGCGCATGTAGTTGACGTCGTCGCGGGCCAGCGCGAACGTTCCCTGACCGGTGAGCTCGTCCTGCGTCTCGGTGGCCAGGTTGACCTTCTGGGCGTACGGGTAGCTGGCCGAGGTGGTGTAGCCGTCGAGGATCCACGTGATCCGCCCGTCGACCACCGCCGGGTAGGGGTCGCCGTCGATCGTCAGGAACGGTGCGACCTTCTCGACCCGGTCACGCGGCTCGCGGATGTACATGAGCCGGGAATCGGAGTTGACCGCGTCGGAGAGCAGGAAGTTGCTCTCGGTGTTCTTGATCGCGAAGACCAGCCGCCGGAAGAACGAGCCGATCTCGACGCCGCCCTGACCGGTGTAGGTGTAGAGCTCTTCGGCGTCGTTGTTCTCTTCCTGCGGGCGGTCGAACTCGACCTTGCGGTTGTCGTCCTCCTGACCGACGATCGCGTACTCGCTGGACTGCTCGCCGAAGTAGATGCGCGGCTGGTCGACCTTGATCTCTTCGGTGGCCGAGGAACAGCCGGGCGGCCGGTCGTCGCCCAGGAAGCCGGAGACGAAGTACGGCAGACCACCACAGACGACCTGGTTGGCCGGGGCCGCGACCAGGCCGTAGCCGTGGGTGTAGACGGTGTGCCGGTTGAGCCAGTTGCGCTGCTGCGGCGTCAGCTTGTCGTCGTTGATCTCACGGGCGCCGACCACGTAGTCGGCGGTGTCGTTGCCGATCGTGTAGCGGTCGACGTCGAGCTTCTTGCCGAAATCGTAGAAGCCGCGGGACTGCTGCGACTGGGTGAACCCTTGAGAGACAAGCTGCGGGTCGATCAGACGCGCATTCTGGGCGCTGCTGTCGCTGGCCAGTCCACCCGGCGGGACGACGTTGTTGGCCCGGTAGGGCGCCATCTCGGTGTTGTCGATTCCGAAGGCCGCTCTGGTCGCGTCGATCGAGCGCTGAATGTACGGCGCTTCCTTCTCGCTCAGGCTGGGCTTGACCGAGAAGTTCTGGACGGCGAGCGGGTAGATGCCGCCGATCGCCACCGCCGAGATGGCGAGCAGGGCCAGCGAGACGCCCGGCCATACCAGATTGCGCATCCACGCGTTGGAGAACACGATGATCGCGATCGCGACCACGATGGAGATGTACGCGAGGATCTCTTTGGCTGGCAAGAGCGCGTTGACGTCGGTGTAGCCGGCGCCGTAGAGCCCGGGCGAGACGTGCTGCTCGAGCAGCAGCGCGCGCCGGTCGAGCACGTACGCCACCGCCTTGAGCAGTACGAACAGCGCGACCAGCGACGTCAGGTGAGCCCGCGCGGCGGTGGTCATCCGGTCGCCGACGCCCTGCAGGCGCACGCCGCCGAAGATGTAGTGGACGGCGAGCGCGCCGAGCACCGAGAGCACCACGGCGGTGAAGGCCACCCCGAGCGCATAGCGCAACATCGGGAACTCGAAGACGTACCACCCGACGTCCACCTTGTGTTCCGGATCCTGGACGCCGAAGCTCCCGCCGTTGCGGAAGAGCATCCAGTCCTTCCACCGGCCCTGCGCGGACAGGCCCGCGAAGAAGCCGATGATCAGCGTGAGCACGGTGATCCAGGTGCCGAGGCGCGGCGCGATGATCATGCGGTAGCGCTCGAGTGTCGCTTGTTCGGCCGAGTGCGGCCGCAACATCGGGCGCAGGCGGTAGGCGAGGTAGAGGTTCCCGGCGATGACCAGCGCGACGACCACGCCGACAACCAGGAAGAGAAGGAGGCGGGTGAGGAGGACACCGGAGAAGACGTTGACGAAATCAACCTCGTTGAACCAGAGGTAATCGGTGTACGCGTCGATGCCCCACCCGAGCAGCGTGAAAAGAAGGAAGACCCCGACCAGGACGCCGACGGTGACGCGACCGCGTCGGCTCATCCTTGGCAGAGGGCTGTTACGCATAACCAACGGAGGCTCCACATATCAGTCGGGCCGGTGTCTCACAGTACGTCATCAGTCACTCAGCCGAGCACGGCTTGGGGGTGCCACCCCCGGTGAAGGTCTTGAGGGCGGTGAGCGCGTCGTCCACCGTGGCCACCTCGGCCATCGGCAGTCCGTCCACAGCGTTGCGCGCCGCCTCGGCGCAGTTGCCCTTGGGCACCAGGAAGATCTGAGCGCCGGCCTTTTTGGCGCCGACCAGTTTCTGCGGGATCCCGCCGATCGGGCCGACGTTGCCGTCGTTGTCGATCGTTCCCGTACCCGCGATTATTTTTCCGCCGGTCAGATCGGCCGGCTCGAGCTTGTCCATGATGCCGAGCGTGAACATCAGCCCCGCGCTCGGCCCGCCGATCTTGTCGAGGTCGATCGATACCTTGAACGGCGCGTTCTGCTTCGTGTCGATCTCGATGCCGAGCCGGGGCACCTTGTCCTCGGCCGCCTTGGTGGTGACCTTGGCGGTGGCGGGCTTGCCGCCCCGGGTGTAGGCGATGGTCAACGCGGTTCCGGCCGGCTTGGCCCGGACCAGTTCGGTCAGCTTCCCCGGATCGGTGACCTTGGTCCCGTCGACCGCGGTGATCACGTCGCCGGCCTTGAGGATGCCGGTCGCGGCGCTGCCGTCGCCGACCTTGGCGACCACGGTCTGCACCGGGTAGCCGAGCTTGGTCAGGGCGACCGTGATCGCGCTGTCCTGCGAGGCCGTCCACTCCTCGGCGTTCTGCTGCTCGACCTGCTTTTCCGTACGGTCGGGCGGGTAGATCAGCTCGCGGGGCACCACCGCGTCGGACGACCGCAACCAGCTGCTGATCGCCCACACCAATTCGACCTGCGACTGCACGTTCACGGTGGTCAGCCGCAACTGACCGGCCGACGTCGTGGTCTTCGCCTCCGTCACCTGGATCACCTCGGCGCCGTTGTCCGAACCGAGCGTGTTCACCGTCGGGCCGGGCTTCAGCACGACGTAGGGCAGGGGTGCGGCCATCACACCGACGGCCAGCAGGGCGGTGATCAGGGCGCCGAGGACAACGGTGACACCACGACGTCTCATGCGCGAGAGACTATCGCCCCTGCCTGAGTTCTCTCTGAGCTGACACCGCCACGGGTCCCGAGCGGCCGTTTCGCGCGTACCGTTGGCTACGTGCCTGATATCCCGTTCGGCTTCTCCCTGCCGGGTGCCCAGCCACCCGACCCCTCCGACCCGCAGCAGATGCAGCAGTTCATGGCGCAGCTGCAGCAGATGTTCGCCGGGCCCGGCAGCGGCCCCGTGAACTGGGACCTGGCCCGGCAGGTCGCCGCCAGCCAGCTGTCCGCCGCCGGCGACCCCGCGGTGAACATGTTCGAGCGCCATCAGGTGGAAGAGGCGCTGCGTCTCGCCGACCTGTGGCTCGACCCGGCGTCCGCGCTGCCCAGCGGCATCCGCACGGCCACCGCCTGGAACCGCAACGAGTGGATCTACAACACGCTCGAGGTGTGGAAGAAGCTGTGCGACCCGATCGCCGGCCGCATGGTGGGCGCCATGGGCGACCTCGTCCCCGACGAGGCGAAGGCGCAGCTCGGTCCCATGCAGTCGATGGTCGCGACGCTGGGCGGGGCGCTCTTCGGCGGCCAGCTCGGCCAGGCGCTGGGCCAGCTCGCGGCCGAGGTGCTCTCGGCCGGCGACATCGGCCTGCCGCTCGGCCCCACCGGCACCGCCGCGCTCGTGCCGGCCAACATCAAGGCGTACGGCGACGGACTCGAGATCCCCGAAGACCAGGTACGCCTGTACGTGGCTCTGCGCGAGGCCGCCCACCAGCGCCTCTTCGGCCATGTGCCGTGGCTGCGGGCCCACGTGCTGAGCGCCGTCGAGACGTACGCGAACGGCATCACGGTCAACCGCGAGGCCATCGAGGACGCGATGAGCCGGGTCGACCCGGCCGACCCCGAGTCGATGCAGGCGATGGCGCTCGAGGGCATCTTCACCCCGGAGGACACCCCGCAGCAGAAGGCGAGCCTGGCCCGCCTCGAGACGGCGCTGGCGCTGATCGAGGGCTGGGTCGGCCACGTGGTCGACCGCGCCGCCGGCGACCGCCTGCCCTCCGTGGTCCAGCTCGGTGAGGCGTTCCGCCGCCGCCGGGCCGCCGGTGGGCCGGCCGAGCAGACGTTCGCCGCCCTGGTCGGCCTCGAGCTCCGCCCCCGCCGCCTGCGTGAGGCGGGCGTGCTGTGGGCCGCCGTCACCGACCACCGCGGCGTGCAGGGCCGCGATGCCCTCTGGGGCCACCCCGACCTGCTGCCGACGGATGAGGACTTCGCCGACCCGCAGGCCTTCGCCCAGGGCAGCGCCGACTGGGACATCAGCGAGCTCGACAACCTCGGGCCCGGCCAGGCCGAGGGCAATTCCGGCGAGGCGAAGGGCGATCCCGGCGAGGGCAGGGACGACCAGGGCGACAAGACCGATTGACGCGTACGGCGCTGCTCGGCCTCAGCCGCCGAGCAGCGCCCGCGTGTTCTCCCAGCCCTCCAGGGCGGGATCCAGGCTCGCCAGTTCGGCGGCCCCGCGCAGCCGCCGCCACTCGGGTGTCGACGAGACGTCCCCGGGCTGGGGCGCATTGCGGCGCAGCACCTGGGCCGTGGCGTCGTCGAGCTCGTGATCAACCAGCCAATCCGGCGCCGGCAGGCTCGTGGCCAGCCCGAACAGGCCGTTCCCAGGGCCGCCGGGGGCCACCGCGACGGCCTTGTTCTCGAGCGGCCGCAGCAACTTGCCCAGGATCATGCCCGGCACGTCGGGCGCGTCGCCCGCGATGACGGCCGCCTGGTCGAAGCCGTCCCGGGTGGCCGCGGCCAGCACTGGCAGGTAGGTCGCGGTGGGCACCTCGTAGATCCGCATGCCGGGCCAGGCGATCTCTTCGGCCAGCTTCAGGTCGTCGGCGGTGGCCGCGATGGCGCCCTCGGCCTGCGACAGCCGCGCCAGCAGATCCACGACGTCCTCGGCGAGCGCCGCCCGCCACGCGCTCAGATCAACACCGGGTGGACTCCACCGCACCGGCACCAGCAGCGTCGCAACCACCCGTCGAACCACGGCCCCAGACTAGTCGTCGGCGAGGACCAGCCCGGTCGCCGCGGAGATGCCCTCGAGGTAGCCCCGGGCGCGCTCGGCCTTCGGGTAGCGGTTGACCAGTTCCCAGAAGCGGGCGCTGTGGCTGGGCACGACCAGGTGAGCGAGTTCGTGCAGCAACACGTAGTCGATCACCCAGTCCGGCATCTCCTGGATGCGGTGGGAGATGCGGATCGTGCCGTCGTCGGGCGTGCAGGAGCCCCAACGGCCGTTCTGGTTGGTCACCCACCGCACGCTCGCCGGTTGCACCCGGGCGGCGTGGTCGGACAGGTAGCGGCTGGTCAGGCGGCGGGCCCGGATGAGCAACTCGTCGTCGGTGCGCTGGATGCGTTCTTCGCGCGCGGCCAGGCGGGCCAGCATCCGCTCGACCCACTCGGTCTCCTCGGCGCGGGAGAACCGGTCGGGGATGAGCACGACCACGCGCTCACCATCGCGGTACGCGGACACTGTGCGACGGCGGCGCTGGCTACGCCGCACTTCGACGACAGGCTTGCGCGTCCGGGCCATTACCGGCTCGCGCGGCCCAGATTCGGGTTCACGTTGAGACGCTAATCCGTGAGACCCATGTCACCGCAAGAGTACGCCGCACGACACTCGTGAGATTTGAGTGCTTCGTCCGCGTATTACCGAAAAAATTTTCCACTGGCGCAACATCGGCGCTGATCCGCCAACCTAGCTCACGGCGGGATCCGTCGGCCAACGCGTTCGCCGTCCCATTTCGGCCCGTTTGATGGCACCGTACGGCGTGTTGCGCCACAACATCCCAAAAAGGGCGTTTCGGACGGGCACACTCACGTCGTCGGTGACACCGCCGACGCCGCGCTGACATGGAACTGGCCTGACCTGGGTAGTGACCGCCCCGACGGGTGGCCACATCCACGTGGTCTCGGAGCGGTCCAGCGCCGAACACAGGTCGCGGCCTGCCACCGCGAGCAGGCATCGGGCCGACCCGGCCGACAACATGACGAGGAGGAACCGTGGCCGACAACACGTACAACGGCTACTGCGTGAAGTGCAAGGAGAAGCGCGACTTCCAGGGCACCGTAGAGGTCTCGAAGACAGGTATGAACATGGCCAAGGGCAAGTGCCCGGTCTGCGGCACGACCGTGAACCGCATTCTGGGCAAGGCCAAGGCCTGAGCAGTCGAACGGCTTCGCGAGCTTGGTCCCACTAGGCCATCATCGAGCTTGCGACAAGGCCGTTCACCCACCCGGGGAGGGCGTGTCGCCCTCCCCGGCACATCTCTCCGCACCGCCATATCCACACCCTCCGGCGCACGTTGAGTGAGGTTGTGGATAAACCCACGGGCCTGTGGATAACTCGCGGAAACCTGTGGACAGAGCGTGTCCGGCCCCATCGCGGCCTGTGGACAACTTATTCGCTCCGCATCCCTGCAGTGACATCCTGTGATGCGTGAACCGACCGACGCTCATCCCCGGCCTCCCCCGCGTCTGGCGTGCCGGAGGCGAGTTGCAGCTCGGCTCCGACCCGTCCCGGGCGTTCGTGCTGCGCCTCCCTCATCCCCGCGCCGCCCTGGTGCTCGACCTGCTCGACGGCACCCGGCCCGAGCGACTGGTGCTGCTCCACGCGGCCGCCAAGGGCGTCCCGTCGGAAGACACCCAGGCGATCGTCGACTCTCTGCGCGCTGCCGGGCTGGCGGTGCCGGCCGCCTCGCTGCTGCCACACTCGATCCCGTCCGTCCACCGGCTCACCGGTGAGGCTGCCGTCCTCGCTCTGCGCGGCGGCACCACCCGCACTCCGGCCTCCCGCCTGCGCCGCCGCCATGCCGCCCAGGTGGTGCTGACCGGGCGGGGCCGGCTGGGCGCTCCGATCGCGGTGGCACTGGCCGAGGCGGGCGTCGGCCACGTGCACCCCGATCTGCCGGGGCTGGTCCACCCGGGTGAGCTGGCCGGCGGCCCCCTCCGCGGCTCCGACGTCGGCCGCCCCCGCGCCAAGGCGGTCACCGCCGCTCTCGAACGCGTGGTGCCAGGCATGGAGACCGGCGCCGTCCGCGGCGGGCCCGCGACCCTGGTCGTGCAGCTCGACTCCGACATGCCGGTCACCCTGCTCGCGGCCGCCCACGCGCAACGCCGCCAGCCCCACCTGGCCGTGACGATCCGCGACGGCGCCGCGGTGATCGGTCCCCTGGTCCCGCCAGTCGGCGGCCCGTGCCTGGCCTGCCTCGATCTGCACCGCCGCGACCGGGACGCCGGCTGGCCGGGCCCGCCCACCCGCACCGGCCCCGAGCCGTGCACCGTGGCGACCCTGCTCGCCGCCACCGCGTACGCGATCGAAGAGGTTCTGACCTTCGTCGACGGCGGCGCCCCGGAGACTCTGGGTGTCTCGACCGAGCTGACCTCGCCGTCCCGCCTGCGCCGGCGCACGTGGCCGGCTCATCCGAGCTGCGACTGTTTACGCCCGGCACGCCGCCGCAACCGACCGGCACGCCAATGAAGCCGGGAATAGTGATGGACTTTCCCACTCTCAGCGGACAAATGGCATCGAGGCGGGCGGTCGAAGCTTCCGACTTCGGTCACAATGATCTGGTGAGCGACATTCCGCGGCGTGCGGCGGCCCGCACCGCCAAGCTGGCCGCGCTTCCGCTGGGCTTCGCGGGGCGCACCGCACTGGGCTTCGGCAAGCGCGCCGTCGGAATAGCCTCCGACGTGATCTCCGAGGACATCCAGCGCCGCACGGCCGAGCAGCTCTTCAGCGTGCTGGGCCAGCTCAAGGGCGGCGCGATGAAGTTCGGGCAGGCGCTGTCGGTGTTCGAGGCCGCCCTGCCGGAAGAGATGGCCGGCCCCTACCGCCAGGCGCTGACCAAGCTGCAAGAGGCCGCACCACCGATGCCGGTGGCCAGCCTGCACAAGGCGCTCGCCGAGCAGCTCGGCCCCGACTGGCGCGACAAGTTCGCCGAGTTCGACGACAGCCCGGCCGCCGCGGCCAGCATCGGCCAGGTTCACCGCGCGGTCTGGAAGCTGCCGCCGGCGCGCAAGAACGCCAAGCCCAAGACCGTTCAGGTCGCGGTCAAGGTGCAATACCCGGGCGCGGGCGACGCGTTGATCGCCGACCTCAAGCAGCTCTCCCGCCTGGCCGGCATGTTCAAGATCATTCAGCCCGGCATGGACATCAAGCCGCTGCTGGCCGAGCTCCGCGAACGCATCGCCGAAGAGCTCGACTACGCGATGGAGGCCGAGACCCAGACGGCCTTCGCCGAGGCGTTCGCCGACGACGCCGAGATCTACGTGCCCCGGGTGATCGCCGCCGCACCCAAGGTGCTGGTCACCGAATGGGTCGACGGCACCCCGCTGTCCAAGATCATTTCGGACGGTACGGTCGAGGAACGCGACGAGGCCGGCCGCCTGATGGCGACGCTGCACTTCTCGGCGCCCGCACGGGCCGGGCTGCTGCACGCCGACCCGCACCCGGGCAACTTCCGCATGCTGGCCGACGGCCGCCTCGGTGTGATCGACTTCGGCGCGGTGGCCCGGCTTCCCGGCGGCCACCCCGAGCCGATCGGCCGGCTGGTCCGCCTGGCCCTCGACGGCGATGCCGCCGGGGTCGCCGACGGGCTCCGCGAAGAGGGCTTCGTCAAGCAGGACGACGAGATCGACGCTCAGGGCCTGCTCGAGTTCCTGCGCCCGATGATCGAACCGGTCGCGGTCGAGAGGTTCCGTTTCACCCGCAGTTGGCTGCGCGGCGAGGCGACCCGGTTGAGCAGCCCGCGCTCACCGGCCTACCAGCTCAGCCGCAAGCTCAACCTGCCGCCGTCCTACCTGCTGATCCACCGGGTGACGCTGGGCTCGATCGGCGTCCTCAGCCAGCTCGAGGCCGAGGCGCCCTACCGCGAGATCCTCAAGAAGTGGCTGCCCGGCTTCGCGCCGGTCGGGTGACCCACCGGCAGCCACCCATGATCTGATGGGCGGCATGGACGCGTCTGCCCACATAGATGACCTGGCCGCCTTCGTCTCGGCGTCGCCCAGCTCGTACCACGCGGCCGCCGAGGTGGCCCGCCGGCTGAGCGCGGCCGGTTACGAGCCGCTCGACGAGACGGCCGACTGGGGCGGGTCCGTACGCCCGGGAGCCCGGCTCACGATCGTGCGGGACGGCTCGGTCATCGCCTTGGCGCTGCCCGCCGGCGCCGGTCGCGGCACCCCGTTCCGCATCCTCGGCGCCCACACCGACTCCCCCGGTTTCAAGCTCAAGCCCAAGCCGTCGACGGTCACGTCCGGCTGGTGGCAGGCCGGTGTCGAGGTGTACGGCGGCCCGGTCGTCCCGTCCTGGTTCGACCGCGAGCTCGAGTTCGCCGGCCGCGTCGTGCACCGCGACGGCACCCCGCACCTGGTGCGGACCGGGCCGTTCGCGCGCATCCCGCACCTCGCCATCCACCTCGACCGCGCCGTGAACGACTCGTTCGCCCCCGACAAGCAGCGCGAACTCCAGCCGATCTGGGGCGTGGGCAGCCCCGAGAACGCCGACATCGTCGCCCATCTGGCCGGCCTGGCTGGCATCGGCAGCACCGACGTGGCCGGCTACGACGTCATCACCGTCGACGCCAACGCCCCGGCCCGCTTCGGCGCCGACGGCAAGCTGTTCGCCTCGGGCCGCCTTGACAATCTGTCGTCGGTGCACGCCGGCATGGCCGCGCTGCTCGAAGCCGAGCCCACCGATGCGATCGCCGTGCTGGCCGCCTTCGACCACGAGGAGGTCGGCTCGGAGACCCGCTCCGGCGCGGCCGGTCCCTTCCTGGCCGACGTGCTGGAGCGGATCTCGGCGGCCCTCGGCGGCGACCGCTCCGACCTGGCCCGGGCGATCGCCGGCTCGTGGTGTCTCTCGTCGGACGCCGGGCACGCCGTGCACCCCAACCGGCCCGACCGCCACGACCCGGTCAACCGCCCGCTGCCCGGCGCCGGCCCGCTGCTGAAGATCAACGCGAACCAGCGCTACACCACCGACGGCACCGGCGCCGCGTTGTGGGCCCGCACCTGCGCTGCCGCCGGCGTCCCGTATCAGGAATTCGTCTCCAACAACTCGGTGCCCTGCGGCTCGACGATCGGCCCGATCACCGCGGCCCGCATCGGCATCCCCACGCTCGACGTCGGCGTGCCGCTGCTCTCGATGCACTCGGCCCGCGAGCTCTGCCACGTCGACGACCCGGCGCATCTCTCCGCCGCGGCCCGGGTGTTCCTCTCCGCACAAGCCTGATCCACAAGGAATCTCAAAAACGATCTTGGCGGGTGAGCCACCGCCTCCCCCGCCCACCCAAGGGACCTGGGCGAAGAGCCTACGCAACATTCGGATGCAAGCACTTGCGTCGTCCACAGAGCGCACGGTCGGTCGCGATAAGCGCTGACTCCATCCACAGCGAAAGGCCCGCCCGCAGACAGCGGACGGGCCTCTCGTCATCTCGTTCGGCATTCAGTGAGCTTCGGGTATCAGAATCGCCGACCGCCGAGTTCGCGTGAGGCGGTGTGACGCGCCTCCATGGCTACCTGGCGAGCGGGACGGTGTGCCTCAGGTGTGTAGTCACTCTGAGGCCGACGCATTCGGGCCCTGCTCAACGCTTCTTGGAGAAGTCTCATCTTGGTCGCTCCACTCGCGTACATGTCAGTTGTCTCGTTTCGGTAGGAGGGGACGGGGACGATGGTCATTTCAGGCCGCCAGACCAACGGTCTTGCGGGACTCCAGTCCGTTCGCGGCGAGCCGCTCTTCGACCTCGTGGGCCAGTTCGGCGTCGCGCGCCACATCGGCCTTACGGGGACGGCCACGCGGCCGCTTGCGCGGAACCACGGCACCGCGCTCGAAGATCTCGCCGCCCCAGACACCCCAGGGCTCGTTCCGCTCGACCGCCCCGGCCAGGCACTCGACGCGCAGCGGGCAGTCCCCGCAGAGCGACTTGGCCAGTTCCAGCTGGGCCGGGGAGTCGGAGAACCACAGGTCCGGGTCGAACTTCCGACAGGGCAGGTTTGCCTCGATCTCGACGCTCACGTCGAGTGGGGCCAGCGCCAGACTCATAAAGCCCGGTCACCTCTCTCTTCTCTTCGATCTTCTGGATCGCCTTCAGGTCGTGCATCCGGCCGGTGAGCCGGCAAAAAATTAAGGCCGCGGATCCCAGTTACGGGTTCCGCGGCCTCGAGGTGAGCCGGAGGTCTGTTTGTCAGACCGGCCTTCCTCGAGGCGGGACACCGCTGCCACCATCCGTGTAGCGCTTGGCGACGGAGACATTGATGCCCTTGAACCCAGTGGTGCCGTTGGTGCGATCGATCAGCGGGAGCTTCGGTGCCACGCCCAGCTCGGCCTGGACGGAGACCTGGTGCACCCGCGAGACCGGAGCCCGCTCAGCAGCCAGAACCGGCACCATGACGGGTGCGGTCGGCAGCCATGCGTACGGAGCGCAGGCACGGGTCAGCGGCAGCGAGGGCTGCATCGTCATCGTGTAGATCTCCATCGTTGCCACCTCCTCCAGTTGCGTTGCACTCGTCTTTGCGGGCCCGCCGAACATTGCTGCTCGGCGAGGTGTGAACTGAGGTTATGCCTGGCGTAGCAACCGAGGCAAACGAATTAACGGACTAGTTTTCAAAGTTTTTTTGAGCGACCTCGTCGGGGCTCGCGCCACCCACGAGAGCGAACACCGCTTCCCCGTACTGACCGAGCTTGCGGGCCCCGATCCCGGCGATCGCCAGCAACTCGGCCGGCGACGACGGGCGGCGCTCGGCCAGGGCCACCAGCGTGGCGTCGGTGAAGACGACGTAAGCAGGCACTTTGAGGTCGGCCGCGGTGGCCGCCCGCCACTTCTGCAGGCGCTCGAACAGCTCCTCGTCGAGGTCCGAGGGGCAGGTCGGGCAGCGGCCGAGCTTGCGGTCGGCCCCGGCCATCAGGGTGGCCCCGCAGATGCGGCACGACGAGACCTGCGCGCGCCTTCGGTCGGGTTTCCGACTGCGGTCGCCCGCGCGCTCGGTGGCCGAGGTGCGTTCGAGCTGCGGCAGGAACCGGCAGGGACGGCGGGCCCGGCCCCCCGGCGAGCGCGCCTGACCGTACGAGAGCCAGAGCCACTGCCGGGCCCGGGTGACCCCCACGTAGAGCAGGCGTCGCTCCTCTTCGAGCTGGTCCGGCGTCTTGGCGTACGTCGTGGGAAGCGTGCCGTCGGCCAGGCCGGCCAGGAAGACGGCGTCCCATTCGAGGCCCTTGGCCGAGTGCAGGGAGGCGAGCGTCACGCCGGCGACCGTGGGCGCATGCTGCTGCTCGGCCCGCCGGCTCAGCTCCTCGTTGAACGCGGTCAGCGTGACGTCGCGCTGCACGGCCCCGGCCTGCCCGATCGGCTCGACCGTGGGGGCCTTCGCGTAGTCCTCGGCCAGGGCGACCAGCGCGGCCATCGCCTCCCACTGCTCGCGGGCGGCGCCACCGGGCGGGGGCTGCTCGCGCTGCCAGCCGGTCGCCGCGAGGGCGTCGACCACGGCCGTCACCAGTGGCGTCTCGCCGGGGGTGGACCGGACGGCGGCGCGCATCGCGATCATCGCCTGGCGGATCTCCGGCCGTTCGAAGAAGCGCTCGGCCCCCCGTACGACATAGGGAACCTCGGCCTCGGCCAGTGCCTTCTCGTACGTCTCGGATTGCGCGTTCGTCCGGAAGAGCACCGCGATCTCGCTGGCCGGCGTGCCCGACGCGATCAGGTCGCGGCACCGGCGGGCGATGGCGACCGCCTCGCCCGCCTCGTCCGGGAAGATCTTCAGTTCGGGTTCGGCGCCCGGTGGCCGCTGACCGACCAGCTCGAGCCGCAGCCTCGCCTCGCTGCCGCGGGCCTGCCGGATCACCGCGTTGGCCAGCCCGACCACCTGTGGCGTGGAGCGGTAGTCGCGCACCAGCCGGACGACCACGGCCTCGCGGCGCAGCCGAGGGAAGTCGATCAGGTACGACGAGGTGGCGCCGGTGAACGAGTAGATGGTCTGGCTGGCGTCGCCGACCACGGTGAGGTCGTCGCGCCCGCCCAGCCAGGCGTCGAGCAGCCGCTGCTGGAGCGGGTTGACGTCCTGGTACTCGTCGACGACGAAGTGACGGTATTGAGCCCGGATCTGCTCGGCCACGTCAGGGTGCTCCTCGATCCCCCAGACGGCGGCGCGCAGCATGTCCTCGAAGTCGATCACGCCTTGGCGGCGCTTGAGCGACTCGTACGCGGTGAAGACCTCGGCCACCTTGGCCGGTTCGAAGGGCGGCTCGCGCAACGCCTTCCTGGCCGCCACCGCGTACTCGCTCGGCTCGACCAGCGAGGACTTCGCCCACTCGATCTCACTGGCCAGGTCGCGCGCGCCCGTGCGGTCGGCCCGCACCCCGGCCCGGGCCGCGGCCAGACCCACCATGCGCGCCTTGCTCTCGAGCAGTTCGGGCATCGCCCGGCCCTCGAGCAGCCGGGGCGCGAAGTAGCGCACCTGGCGCAGCGCCGCCGCGTGGAACGTGCGCGCCTGCACACCGGAGGCCCCGAGCTCGGTGAGCCGGGATCGCATCTCGGCCGCCGCCCGCGCCGTGAACGTCACCGCCAGGATGTGCCGCGGGCTCACCTCGCCGGTCAGCGTCCGATAGGCGATCCGGTGGGTGATCGCCCGGGTCTTACCGGTGCCGGCGCCGGCCAGGATGCAGACCGGGCCGGCGGGGGCGGTCACCGCCGTCCGCTGCTCGGGGTCGAGCCCGGCCAGCACCGCATCAGTCCGCACGATAGGGAATCATGGCACCCGGGTCCGACGTTGTGCCGGAAGGCGCTGTGCCATGTGACCCAGCCGAAGGAGTTCCCGACCGATGTTGACCATGTACTCGACGTCCTGGTGCGGTTATTGCCACCGCCTCAAGTCGCAGCTCGACCGCGAGGGAATCGCCTACGAGGTGGTGGACATCGAGCAGCAGCCCGAAGCGGCCGAGTTCGTGATGAGCGTCAACGGCGGCAACCAGACGGTTCCGACCCTGAAGTTTGACAACGGCTCGGCCCTCACCAACCCGTCGATCGTCCAGGTCAAGGAGCATCTGTCAGCTCTGGCCGCCGGCTGAGCTCCGGTTCGGCGGCGAGCTCCTCGGCCCGGGCGACCAGGCCCTCGAGCTCGCCGTCGGTCAGGGCCATCTCCTCCACCAGGCGGGCGAAGAGCAGCAGGTGGGCGCCGGTGCGGACGCTCTCGTCGATCTCGTCCACCGGCACCTTCTCGCCCAGGGCGGCGCGCAGCAGCATCTCGGCCTCGAGGGTCGGCAGTCCGGCCGCCACGGTGCGCCTGATCTCGGCCAGGGAGCTCTCCGGTTCGAAGCGGCGCCGAGCCGCGAGTCCGAAAGCGATCTCCCACAGCTGGCGCGCGTCCTCGTCCGGCGCGTCGAATTCCTGAGGCGCCTCCTCGTGCGCCACCAGTTGCAGGTAGCGCCCGGCTCCGGTGCGCACGCCCGGCGCCGGCGAGAAGACCGGGCTCACGACCGGGCCACCCGCGCCTCGGCCTGACGGACCAGCGCGAGAAGCTCGTCGGCGGGAACGCCGGGCGGCCGTGCCAGGTCGCCCACCACCAGACAGATGATCTCGGCCCGGCGCAGGGCCGGGATCGCGTACGCCAGCTCCGGCTCGCCCAGCGCCGAGCGCACCACCGCCTCGGACTGGCGGGCCAGCTGCCCGCCGACCGGCAGCGCCTGATACTCGAGCAGGTCGCGGATGTAGCCGGTGACGTCGCGGGCATCACGCCCGACGAAGCTGCGCCGCACCGCCACCGTGAAGAGCTCGTGCAGGAGCCGGACGGCCTGCGGCGAGCCGCCCAGACGCGACAGCGACCGCGCCGGGCCCTCCTCGCCGAGCGCATCGAGGAGAAGGCGGCCCGCCGCGGTCGCCGCTTTGTCTAATGTCCCGCTTTGCCCCACATGCGTAGGGTATCGGGATGTGGGCGTTTACGGGATGAGAGCCGGGATGCTGGAGTCGAGCAGGCCCTTCTCCTTGAGCGCGCCGTAGAGCGGCGTCGTCTCGGGGTAGTGGCCCCAGGCGTGGTCGCCGCTGCCGTCACCCTGCGGGCAGTGCCCGAGCAGCTGCTTCTGCACGTCGTTGAAGCCGGCCCACTCCGGGGTGCCCGGCAGGTCGGCGACGTCGTCCCGGCCGGCGATCCAGCGGTACGTGTAGCCGAAGAAGGCGCCGACGCGGGTGACCTCGGAGTAGTTGTCGGAGCGCGCGTGCCACAGACGACGGTCGAAGACGACCAGGTCGCCGGGGTTGGCGGTGATCTGGAGCGCGCCCTCGGGCTGCGGCCACGGGACCCCGCGGCTCGGCGGGCCGGGCAGCCAGTTGGTCTTGTGGCTGCCGGGCAGCACGGTGAAGTTGCCCCGGCCGGTCTCGCTCACGTCGGACAGCCAGTAGGCCAGCTTGACCGACATCGTCGGGCGGGGGTCGGTCTCGAGCTCCCGGTTCTGCCGGCCACCGTCCTGGTGCCAGTGCCACCAGTCCTTCTGCTTCTCGTGGATCTGCGGGTGCACGTCGATGTGGGAGTGGTAGACGTGCACGTTCCAGCCGAGCAGCGACCAGATGTAGCGGAACGCCACCGGGTGGTCGAGGAGGAACGCCAGCTCGGGCAGGGAGGTCACCGCCGAGAGTTGGTGCAGCGCACCCGTCGAGCCCAAGCCGTGCCCACCGGGCTGCCCGGCCCGCTCGAAGGCGCCGAGAACAGCGTCACGCGCGAGCGCGATCTCGCTCTCGGACAGCACTCCGGGCACCACGAGAAAGCCGTCCCGGTCGAAACGGGCCCGCTCGTCCGCGGTCATCGGGGCCCATGCGGGCGCTTGCACCTGCGTCATCGATCTCCGCCTCTCGGTCTTTGTAAACCGAGACGCGGCTGGGCCCTCTTTTGGTTACTTGGTAATAAGAAAACTTCTCTGATTAGACGAACTTGATTCCGTTACCGGGCCAAACCGCCCAACCAGCGCTCGATGAGATAGAACGCAATGGAAGAGCGCATCGGCAGGCTCATCGGGACACCCGTATCAGGATGGTGGTAATCGCCGGCAATCATCTTGGCGATGTCGTCCCGGGTGAACCAGTGCGCCTCGTCGATCTCGGCCGGGTCGAGCCGGATCGGCTGTTCCGGGTCGGCCGTGGCGTGGAAGCCGAGCATCAGCGAACCCGGGAAGGGCCAGGACTGGCTGCCCTCGTAGCGCAGCGACGTCAGGTCGAGACCGACCTCTTCGCCGACCTCACGACCGACGCTGGCCTCGGCCGACTCGCCCGGCTCGACGTAGCCGGCGAGGCACGAGAACCGCAGGCCGCCGTCCGCCGCCCGGCCCCAGGCGGCGTTGTGCCCGAGCAGGCAGCGACCCTCGGGACCGGCGACCCCGTCGTGCACCAGCACGATCATGGCCGGATCGGTGCGGGGCCACATCGTGTTGCCCTCGGCGTCCTTGCGCGCCCAGCCGGCCTCCACCGCCGTGGTCGGCAACCCGGTGCGCGGCGAGAACTGGTGGCTGCGATGCCAGTTGCCCAGTGCCACGGCGGTCGTGAAGATTCCGGCGTCGCGGTCGTCGAGCAGGTGGCCGACGTCGCGCAGGGTGACCGCCGAGGCGTCCCCGGCCTCGGGCAGCGCCGCGTCGACCGTCCAGAGCGGGGTGCCGTCGGCGTCGAGCCCGAGGAGCCAATGCTCCCCCTCGGGCGCCTCGGCCGAAGGCAGCAGCACCAGCCGGTCCTCGGTGGCGAGGGCCCGGCCGCCCTTGGCCAGGTCGACGACGATGACCTGGCCCCTACCCCAGGCCGCGGCCAGCCACTCGTCGTCGGTGCGGTGCGCTGCGGCCCGGTCGAGGGTGCTGCGGGCCAGCGGCGGCGCGTCGACCAGACCGCTGGGCTGCTCCCTGACGTCGGGCTCTTCGGGAGCGCTCACGCGGCGCTTCGTTCCACCGTGGTGAGGGCGGACAGCGGGCGTTCGACCTTGTCGGCGTCGCCCAGCACGACCGTGACCGCGTTGGCCGGCGCCAGGAAGCGGGCGGCCACCTCGGCCACCTGCTCGCGGGAGGCGGTGGCCAGCGCGGCCGAGTATTGCCGCAGGTGGTCGAGGCGGAGGCCGAAACTGGCGTACATGCTGGCCAGGCCGGCCAGACCGGCCTGGGTCGACATGCCCAGGCGCAGGGTGCCCAGCGCGTAGCGGCGGGCCTGTTCCAGCTCGTCCTCGCCCGGCGGCAGGCTGGCGATGCGGCCCAGCTCGTACAGGGTCTCGAGCAAGGACGGGCCGGTCACCTCGGTCGCGACCTCGGCCGAGAGCACCAGCGCGGAGCCGGCCAGATAGTGCTCGATGCCGGTGTGCGGGCCGTAGGTGTAACCCTTGTCCTCCCGCATGTTCTCGACCCAGCGGGACGAGAAGTAGCCGCCGAAAACCAGGTTGGCGAGCTGGAGGGCGGCGTAGTCGGGGTCGGTGCGCTCGAGGGCGGGCAGCGCCATGCGCAACGACGACTGCACCGCGCCGGGCCGGTCGACCAGCAACAGCGGGCCGGGTTCGAGGGCCGGGGTGGGCGGGACGACCACGGCCTTGGCCGGGCCGGTCCAGCTGCCCAGCGCCTTCTCGGCGGCGTCGATCGCCTTCTCCGGGTTGAGGTCGCCCACCAGCACCAGCACCGCGCCCTCGGGACGGACCCGCTCGGCGTGCAGCGCGCGCAGCTGGGCCGGGCGCACGGCACGCACCTGCTCGGGCTCGGGCGTCTGGATCGCGTACGGGTGACGGCCGAACATCCGCTTCAGCAGCGCCGTGCGAGCCAGGTGGGCCGGCTGGGTCAGGGCCACCTGGATGTGGTCGACCAGGCGGTCGCGCTCGGTCGCCACCTCGTCGTTCGGATAGGCCGGGTCGGTGAGCACGCCGGCCAGAATCTCGAGCATCCGGTCGAGGCCCGAGGCCAGCGAGTTGCCGGTCACCAGCAGCCGGTCGGGGTCGAGCCCGGCCGAGAGCCCGCCACCGACCGCCTGCAGTTCGGCCGCGATGTCGACGCTGGTCATGGTGCTGGTGCCGGTGAACAGCGCCTGGGAGAGCACAGTGGCGCGCGGCAGTGGCGTCTTGCCGAACGGCACCCGCAACCGCAGTTCGACCAGCGGCACGGACGTACGCCGGATGGCGATCACCGTCAGGCCGCCGGCCAGGGTGCGCTCGGCCTCCTTGGGCAGCTTGAGCTTCGCGTCCGGGATCAGGTCGGGCAGGGACTTGCTTGTCATGCGGCGGCTCCGGCTC
This sequence comes from Paractinoplanes hotanensis, assembly GCF_023717965.1. Lineage (NCBI taxonomy): Bacteria > Bacillati > Actinomycetota > Actinomycetes > Micromonosporales > Micromonosporaceae > Paractinoplanes > Paractinoplanes hotanensis. The sequence continues at coordinate 223,365 of NZ_JAMQOL010000006.1, forward strand.
CAGGGACGACCTCGACGGTGGCGCGCCGCTCGGGGCGCAAAGTGGCGGCCGCGGCGACGATCTGCGCCTCGGTGACCTCGCCGATCAGCTTGGGCAGTTCGTTGAGCATCTCGGGACGACCGCGCTGAAGCTCGAGCACCGCCATCGGCAGCGCCCGGCCGAGCACCGAGTCGGTGTCCCGCAGCAGGTGGGTGGCGATGCGGGCCTGCACCCGCTCCAGCTCGCCCGGCTTGAGGCCGTCGGCGGCGAGGCGGTCCATCTCTTCGTCGACCGTGCGCAGCACCTTCTCGGCGTCGCCACCGGGCGGCATGTGCGCCTGGAGCAGCATCGCGGTCGGGTTGCGGACCTGGAACTCGTCGCCCATGAAACCGATGTAGCCGCCGATGCTGGTCACCGTGCGGTCGCGCTGCACCAGGCGCTCGACCAGACGGGACGCGTCGCCGTCGGTCAGCACCTCGGCCAGCACGACGTAGGGAAGGTAAGCCTCGAAGTCGCCGATCGGGTCGGGCACGCGCCACGCGCTGGCCACGCCGGGCAACGGGGCGAGCTTGTCGGTGTAGACGTCGCGCTTCTCGCCGGTGAGGTCGGGCTCGTCGAAGTCGGGGCGGGGCGGGGCCGGACGGGCCGGCACGTCGTCGAAGTGGCGGTGGATCATCTCGGTCGCCTTGGCCACGTCGAAGTCGCCGGCTACGGCCAGGGTGGCGTTGCCGCAGGCGTAGTAGCGGTCGAAGAACGCCTGGGCGTCGGCCACCGTGGCGCTGTCGAGGTCGCCGAACGAGCCGTAGCCGTCGTGGGCGTTGGGGAAGGTCGAGAACATCACCGGCGGCAGCCGCAACCAGGGGAACCCGCCGTAGGGCCGGTTCAGCACGTTGACCCGGATCTCTTCCTTGACCACGTCGATCTGGTTGAGCAGGTTCTCTTCGGTCAGCCGGGGCCCGCGCATGCGGTCGGCCTCGAGGAAGAGCGCCCGCTCGAGCGCGCCCGAGGGAAGCACCTCGAAGTAGTCGGTGTAGTCGAGGTGGGTCGACCCGTTGAAGGTGCCCCCGGCGCCCTGCACGTGCCGGAAGTGGGCCAGCTTCTCGAGGTTCTCCGAGCCCTGGAACATCAGGTGTTCGAAGAGATGGGCGAAGCCGGTGCGGCCCTCGGGCTCGGAACGGATGCCCACGTCGTAGACCACCGCGACCCCGACGACCGGGGCGCTGCGGTCGGGGGTGAGCACCACCCGCAATCCGTTGGCCAGGGTGAATCGCTCCACCGGGTACTTCGTCGCGGGGATCTTGATTCTGCGCGCCACAAAATGACATTAGCGCCTTCTTCGACCTGCGTCGCGACCGCAGGTGACCACTTGACCACCGGCTGAATTTCCGGCAGGCGGGCACGGGCCTGACGCCGCTCCCCACCGGGAGGTGACGATGTCCCGCACGCTCAGGCAACTCACCTGGGGCGCACGGACGCGAGTACGTCGTCGATGATGTAGTCCCACTGTTTGTGGGTGCCCGGGATCGAGATGTAGAGGACGGCCGCGGTCGTCTTGCCGACGTCGATGACCGCCACCGCGGAGAGCTCCTCGGTGGCGGTCAGCCCGGGCGCCTGGAAGCGCAGGCGGAACTCGCTCACCCAGGCCGGTCGGCCGCCCAGCTTCGTCAGCTCGTCGCGGATCGGCTCCATCGTGTTCGGTTGCGGGTAGTACTCGGCCCGCACGTCCGCGGCCACCTGCCGCCCCACGCATTCGAGATTCAGCGTCACCGCGTCGTTGTCGGCCGCCGGCACCGCGGCCGACAGGATCGAGGCGTGATAGCTGCCCCCGCTGTACTGCTCGGTGACGAAGTGCTGCCCCTTGCGGTAGGGCACCTCGAGCGTCCCGGCCCGCCACACGTCGGTCCAGGGCACCCAGGGCGCGCCGTAGGCCTTGTACGAGATGCCGGCCTCGTCGTCGGTCGTGCGCGCGCCGGACGGGGGCGGCGGAACGCTGGGCGTCCGGGTCGGGCCCGCGCTCGGCGAGCCGCTGGGCGCCGGGCAGGCCTGGGCCAGCGGCGGGCGCACGTCGGTCGGCGCCGACTCTTTCGAGCGGAACGGGTCGCCCTCGGACGAGAACACGAGGATCAGCACAACGGTCAGACCGATGGCCAGGATCGCACCGGCGATGCCACCGAAGATCTGCATCTGCCGTCGGCGCCGCTGCGGCCCGTCGGGCGGCGGGGCGGCCGGGTCCGGCGGGGGCGGCGGCTTGACCGGAGGACCGCCGGGAGCGGTCGTGACCAGCCCGGAGCCGATTCGGCCGCCCGCCTGCTGCCAGGAGAACGGTTCCGGGGTCTGCTCGGACATGAAACCCAGTGAACACCACGATGGTGGCGATCACGTCACGGCAGGGGCGCGGTGGTCTCCACAACCCCGCTGAGCAGGGCACTCACCTGCTGCCAGAGCGAGGGATTGACCTCGGCCGGATTGGCGCCGACCCCCGGGTACCACGGCGCGAAGGCCACCACCAGCACGAGCGCGACGCCGAAAACGGCAACCGCGAAGACAAATCCGAACTCCCGGCGGGCGGATGGTCCGCGCATGCCGGTACCTCCAAAGTCACGTCCGAGAGAACAGGGCCGATAGTTCTTAGACGCGCCAACCGGCCCGGACGTTGCACCGTCCCAGGAGAAGTTCAGCGACTTCCGCTACCGTCTTGCCATGGAACTCGTGTATCCGCCGGTCGTCACCCTCGCCAAGACGATGTTCCGGGTGCTCGACCTCAAGATCGAAATCGATGGCGCCGAACACATTCCGGCCACTGGCGGGGCCGTGCTCGCGAGCAACCACGTGAGCTACCTCGACTTCATCTTCTGCGGTCTGGGTGCTCAGCCGGCCAAGCGCCTGGTGCGCTTCATGGCGAAGAAGGCCGTCTTCGACCACCGGATCAGCGGCCCGCTGATGCGCGGCATGCGGCACATCCCGGTCGACCGGGACGCCGGCGCCGCCTCCTTCCGCGCCGCCACCGAGGCGCTGCGCAAGGGCGAGGTGGTCGGCGTCTTCCCCGAGGCGACGATCAGCGAGTCCTTCACGGTCAAGGAGCTCAAGTCGGGCGCCGTCCGGCTGGCACGCACGGCCAAGGTGCCACTGATCCCGATGGCCGTCTGGGGTCCCCACCGGCTCTGGACCAAGGGCCACAAGAAAGAGCTGACCAAGCGGCACGTGCCGGTGCTCATCAAGATCGGCCAAGCCATCGAGATACCCAAGGGCACGTCGCCCGACGCGCTCACGGCCATCCTCAAACAACGCCTGAGCGGCCTGCTCGACGCGGCTCAGCGCGCCTATCCCGACAAGCCCGCGGGCCCCGGCGACCGCTGGTGGCTGCCGGCCCACCTGGGCGGCACGGCCCCGCTGCCCGAGGCCGCCCCGGTCTGAGAATCGACCGCGTTCCCGTCGGCCGCTGACGCAGAAGCGGGGGGCCCCGCCCCGGGGGGGGGGGGGGCGCGGCGGGGGGGGGGGGGGGGGGGGGGGGGGGGGGCGGCCCCCCCCCCCCCCGCCCCCCCCCGGGGGGGGGGGCGCCGCTTCCGACAGGTACTTCAGATCCGACTAGTTACTTCAGAGCGGACGGATGTTCGCGGCCTGCGGGCCCTTCTGGCCCTGCGTCACCTCGAACTCGACCCGCTGGTTCTCGTCCAGGCTGCGGTAGCCCGAGGTCTGAATAGCGGAGAAGTGGGCGAAGACGTCGGCGCCGCCGTCGTCCGGGGTGATGAACCCGAAGCCCTTGTCCGCGTTAAACCACTTCACAACGCCGGTAACCATGATCGTCTCCTCGACGGTCGATCGCTCCGACCCAACATGGGCGGAACGAGGTAGTAAGACCCACACTTCGTGAGTCTCGTGTCGCCGTACTGATCGCCCGTACCGGAGGAATCCGGGTTACGACAAAGAGCGCCTGGGGCAGACTTCCCCACAGGCGCTCCTGAGTACTTGGGAACCAAACTGACAACGGGCAGAGCTTAACACGTCGAAGGAGGTTCGCCGGTGATCGGCGTTCAACTGGCTCAGCAGCTCAGAGAGGCCGGACTGACCTGGAAACCGGCCCTCGGGGACCGGTTCGCCATCCCCGACCGGGACCTCGACGACGAGGTGTTCGTGCTGAGCAACATGACGGTCGAGGTGTATTCGATGCCGGAGGGCCGGGTGATCGGCTTCAACGGCACCACCGAGTGGGCCCTGGACGACGTGGAGCTCGACGAGACGGTCTGGTTGCCCCGGGAGGACCAGCTGCGCGAGTTGCTGGGCGGCACGTTCCGGACGCTGCGGCGCGGACCGGCCGGCTACGAGGTGACCATCGACCTGCTCGGCGAGGAACGCGCCTTCGCCGACGGAACGACGGAGGGCGCGTACGCGGCAGCCCTGCTGCACCTTCTCGCGGCGGCGGGCGCGGACGAGGCCTAGCTCGCGGCGGCGGGCCCGGACCGGGTCTGGTTCACCCGTTCGGGCAGTCGCTCGATGAGCGCGGCCAACTGCGCGGCGTCGAGCAGGTCGACCGGCCGCACGGTCACCTGCTCGCGTACGTAATGGAAGCCCGCCCGCACCCGGTTGAGCGGCACGCCGGCCAGCGAAGCCCAGGCGAGCCGGTAGGCGGCCAGCTGCACGGCGGCCGCCTCGGCGTCGGCGCCCTCGGGCCGCCGGCCGGTCTTCCAGTCGATGACGTCGTAGCGGTTGGCCGTGTCGGCGTAGACCGCGTCCATCCGACCGCGCACGACCACCCCGGCGATCGTGGTCGCGAACGGCACCTCGACCTCGACCGGGGTGCGGTCGGCCCACTCGCCGGCCAGGAACGCCTCCTGCAGGGCGAGCAGCTCGGCGTCGTCGGCCGCGTCGTCGTCGGCGGCGCCGGGCAGTTCGTCGATGTCGATCAGGCGGAGGGCGCCGAACCGCTGCTCGAGCCAGGCATGGAACGCCGTGCCCCGCCGGGCATGCGGCAGCGGGCGGTGGGGCAACGGACGGCGTAGCGAACGGGCCAGAGCCTGGGGGTCGCGGCGCAGCACCACCAGCTGCGATACCGACAGGTGGGCGGGCAGCGCCACCTCGATCGGGCCGTCCCGGCGGGTCCGCTCGTCCCGTTCGGCCAGCAGCAGGGCGGCCTCGCGCCGCCAGCGCTCGATGTCCGGATCGCGGCCGGCGGGGATGCCGACCAGCTCGGCGGCCAGTCCGGCGCGCTCGGCGACCTCGGGTTCGGCCCCGGCCAGCTCGGCGAAGGCCTCGGCGGCCTCCGCGTCGGGGGCGGCGATCATGCGGCGGATCAGGTCGGCTGCGGTGGCCATGGCCGGGCGGCGCAGGCCCAGCGGGTCGAACGGCCACTGCGCGGACGGCACCACCTCGGCCGCCGGGTTGGTCGCGCCCGGGGCCGGCTCGGGCGTCCACGCGTCGACCGCGCCGGCGCCCTCGTCACAGACCGCGCGGATCTCGGTCAGGAAGACTGACGGGCCCCGCGGGCGCTTGACGCCGTCACCCCACCAGTAGCCGGAGGCCAGCAGCAGACGCCGGGGACGGGTCACGGCGACGTACGCCAGCCGGCGCTCCTCCCGCTCGTCGTGCTCGCGCCAGGCCGTGCCGAACGCGTTGACCGCGGCGAGCACGCCCTTCTGGTCGGCCGCCTGCGAGAGGTCGAGCCGGGGCAGGCCGTCGGAGTCGCCCCGCAGCGGGAACGGCAGCACGCCGATGCCCATCAGATAGTGGTCGGAGTTGCGCGAGATGCTGGGCCAGACGCCCTTGCTCAGACCGGCGACCGAGACGACGTCCCACTCCAGGCCCTTCGCGGCGTGCGCGGTGAGGATCTGGACCGCGCCCTCGACCACGTCGACCTGGCCCGGTTCGAGGCCGCGTTCCTCCTCCTCGGCCGCGGTGAGGAAGGCCAGGAAGCCGGCCAGCGTGCCCCCGTCGGTCTCGGCGCCGTAGCGGGCGGCGGTGTCGGCCAGCGCGTCCAGGTGACCCCGGGCCAGACCGGCGTCCCCGGCCGCCCAGCCGCGCACGGCCACCTCGACGTCCAGGCCGATCGTCCGCTCGATGTCGGCCACCAGGTCGGGCAGCGGCTGGTCGAGGCGCTGCCGCAGGGCACTGAGTTCCCGGCTGTACGCATGCAGGCGCGCGTAACCCTCGGCCGAGTACTGCTGCGGGGCGCCCAGATCGGCCATCGCCTCGACCAGGGTGGCGTCGTCGAGCCGGTCGGCGACGATGTCGTCGGGCTCGACGCCTGCCACCACGGCGGCCCGGGCCGCGGCCAGCCCGCGGGCGCGGCGGTGCAGGGCCACCAAGTCACGCGGGCCTATCCGCCAGCGAGCGCCGGTCAGCAGGCGCAGCAGCGACGCGCCGTCGGCCGGGTCGGCCAGCACCCGCAGCGTGCAGACCACATCGCGTACCTCGGGGGTGTCGAGCAGACCGCCCAGGCCGACCACCTCGACCGGCAGGCCGCGGACGCGCAGCGCCTCCTCGATGGCCGGGATCTGACTGCGTACGCGAACCAGGACGGCACTGGTGGGGCGCTTCTCGACCGGGATCTCGCCGGGTGTGGCTCCCGGCATTCCGGCCGTGATCCGCCACGCGGTGAGCATCGAGTCGCCGATCCAGGCGGCCTCGTCGGCGAAGGTGGGCAGCAGCGCGCAGGCCACCGTGCGGCCGCCTACCGCGCCGGAGACCCTTTCGGCCGCCCGGAGTTCGGTGACCCGGGCGCCGAAAGCACGCAGCGGGGCCGAGAGCGTGTTGGCGACCCGCAGGATCTCGGGCCGGTTGCGCCAGCTGCGGGTCAGGCTGCCCGTCCGGGCCGCCTCGCCGCCGGGCCGGACGAACTCCTCCGGGAAGCGGTCGAGGGTGCCCGCCGAGGCGCCGCGCCAGCCGTAGATCGACTGGCACGGGTCGCCGACCGCGGTGACCGGGTGGCCGCCCCCGAAGAGCGCGTTCAGCATGGTCACCTGGGCGTGGCTGGTGTCCTGGTACTCGTCGAGGAGCACGATCCGGAAGCGGCCGCGCTCGATCTCGCCGACCTCGGGATGGTCGCGGGCCACCAGCGCCGCGCGGGCCATCTGGTCGCCGAAGTCCATCGCCTCCAGGTCGAGTTTGCGCTGCCCGTACAGGCGCACCAGGGGCAGCAGGGTGAGCCGCTGCCGTTGCCGGGCGAGCACGTCGGCCACGTCCTTGTAGACCTTGCCCGGCAGCTCCTGCACGTCGGCGAAGAAGCGGCCGGTCCAGGCGGCGAGCTCGTCCGGGGTGACGAGGTGCTCGGCCAGCTCGCCGGCCAGCGCCAGCACGTCGTCGGTGACCGTGGTCGGCGCGCGGTTCACGCCGGTCATCTCGCCGGTGTACGAGCGGACCAGCGAGTCGACGATCTGCCAGCAGGCGGCCTCGGTGAGCAGGCGGGCCGACGGCTCGTAGCCGGCGCGCAGCCCGTGTTCGGTGACAACCCGGGCCGCGTACGAGTGATAGGTCGAGATGGTGGCCTCGCCGGCGAACGCGTCGTCGCGGCCGAGCCGGCGCACCAGCTGGCCGAGCCGGGTGCGTACCCGGTGGGCCAGCTCGCCGGCCGCCTTGCGGGTGAATGTGAGACCGAGGATCTCGTCGGGGTGGGCGTAGCTGTTGGCGACCAGCCACACCACCCGCGACGCCATCGTCTCGGTCTTGCCCGAGCCGGCCCCGGCCACGACCAGCAGCGGCTCCACCGGGGCGGAGATGATCTCGGACTGCTCGGCGGTCGGCCGGGGCAGGCGCAGCAACCGGGCCAGTTCCTCCGGGGTGTAGCGGGGCCCGGAATCGGCACGGCGGCGGGGCGTCGCCGACTCGTCGGCGAAGAGGCTCGGTTGGGTCACTGGCCCTGCTCTACGACTTGACGTCCCTTGCCCGAGACCGGGCAGCTGGTGCGTACCGGGCACACCCGGCAACGGCTGTTGGCGACGGCCGAGAAGGTGGCGGCGGCCATCGTGTCGGCGGTGCGACGGACCATCTCGTACGCCCATTGCGGGTCGGCCGCCTCGGCCAGCGGCAGCTGCATCTGCTCGCGGGCGTCCTTGCCCGGGCCGAGCTGCACCAGCGCCGCCCCGCCGCTCTCGGCGCCGTGGTCGGCGAACGCGCCGGCCTGGACGGCGGTCTGGTAGCCGGCCAGCTGGGCGTGCTCCTCGACCTCGGCCGCGGCGACCGCGGTGCTCTTGCCGGTCTTGAGGTCGATGACCACGAGACGGCCGTCCTCGTCGATCTCGAGGCGGTCGACCCGGCCGGTGAGCTGGATCGGGCGGGTCGGGTCTTCGAGCCGGACGCTGAATTCGTGCTCGATCGCCAGCAGCCGCCGCGGGTTGACGGCCAGCCAGCGCAGCAGTTTGTCCACCATGGCCTGGGCGCGGTCCTGTTCCGGGCCGGCCAGCCAGCGGGCGGCCAGCTCGATCGCGTCGAACCGCGCGCTGACGTACTCGACCAGCTTCTCGCGGTCGGCGTTGGCGTCCTCGGCGAGCATGGCGGCCGCGTGCACCAGGTTGCCGACGCCCTGCGCGGGCCCGGCCGGGGCCGCGCCGCCGTGCCGTTCGAGCAGCCAGCGCAGGCTGCAGCGCAGCACGCTCTCCATCGACGAGGGCGTGACCTTGACGGCTTCCCCCTCGTCGACCAGCGGCCGGTCGTCGGACAGAGGGCGCAGCCCCCACCACTCGTCAGGGTGGGCACCCGGAACTCCGGCCGCGGCCAGCCGGGCCAGTTCCGCCGCGGCGGCATGCCGTCGCGGCGGCGTCTGGTCGGCGCCGACGACGACCGTACGGAGTTCGGCCACCAGGGCCGGCAGCGTCAGAGCACGCGGCGGCCGCCCGACCGGAATCCCCGCCGGATCGTCCACCGGATCGGCCTCGCCCGGGTCCTCATCGGGCGGCTCCTCGCTCGGCCACTCGCCGGCCGTGGCTTCGCTGCCGGCCGTGTCGGGGTCGTGTGGGCCTCGAGGGTCGGTGTCCGGGCGGTCGGGGCCGGATGGCGGCGGCCCGGCGGGTGGGGGTGGGCCGGGGTCGTCGTCCGGGATGCCGAGTTCGGTGAGGAAACGGCTGGGCTGTTCCTCGCCCTGGGAGCCGCCGACGCCGGCCGAGGCGATCGCGGTCACGATCAGCTTGCGGCGGGCGCGGGTGGTGGCCACGTAGAACAGCCGCCGCTCCTCGTCGAGCAGGGCGGACGTCTCACCCACGACGGCTGCCTGCCCCGACGCGGCCCGGCCGGCCAGCACGTCGACCAGTCGTTCCGAGCCGAGCAGGCTTCCGCGCAGCCGCAGGTCGGGCCAGATGCCCTCCTGCACGCCGGCCAGCACGACCACATCCCACTCGAGGCCCTTGGCGGCATGCGCGGTGAGCAGGCGGACGGCCTCGCCCCGGTCGGCGCTGGGAGCGATCGAGTCGGCCGGCAGGTCCTGGGCGAGCACGTGGTCGAGGAACACCTCGACCCGCGCGCCGGGCAGCCGGTCGACGAATCGGGCGGCCGCGTCGAACAGCACGACCATCGAGTCGAGATCACGGTCGGCTGCTTCGGCCCGCCACTGCCGGGCCCGGCCGACATCAGTGTTCTCGGGAGCGGGCCCGGAGCGGGTGCTCATCGCGTACCACCGGCCGGCGAGCCCGCTGGCCCGCCAGACCGTCCACAACACCTGCTCGGCGGTGGCCCCCGGCGCCGCGGCGGCCTCGCGCGCGGTGGCCAGCAACCGGGCGACATTCTGGGCGGGCAGGGCCCAGCGCCGCTCCACCATGTCGAGGCCCGCCGGGTCGCGCACCGCGTCTACCAGCAGCTCGCCCGAGGGCCGTCTGTCCCCGGCGGCCAGCGCCAACGCCCGCAGCCCCTGCCGGAGGCGGCGCTCGGCCAGCGGGTCGGCCCCGCCCAGCGACGAGTGCAGCAGCGCCACAGCGGTCTCTTCGTTCAGCGCCTCGGCGTCGAGCGCACACCGCAGCAGCAACAGGAACGGCGCCACCGCCGGCTGGAGGTGCAACGGTAGATCTTCGGCGTGCGTCACCGTCGGCACGCCGGCCGCCGCCAGCGCTCGCTGCAACGAAGGCAACTGCAACGACGTGCTGCGCAGCATGACCGCCATCCGGGACCACGGCACGCCGTGCAGCAGGTGCGCCTCGCGCAACGCATGAGCGACGTAGGCCGCCTCAGCGGTGGCCGCCCGGAAGATCCGGACGACGGTCTCGGCGTCGAGCCCGCTCCGGCCCTCAGCCGGATCCGCTGCGGACGCGCCACGCTCTGCCGCAGCGCCGGTCGGCGCGGAAGCGGCCCCGCCCGACGCGGAAGCGGCCCCGCCCGACGCGGAAGCGGCCCCGCCCGACGCGGGGGTATTCGGGTCGGGCGACCCCGCGGCGGGGGGCCCGGGTGGGGGTTCGGGGCCCAGCACCGGCGGCGGCGGATGCATCGGGCGGTGCCGGATCGGGCCACGCATGCGGCGGGACACCCGCGACGTCGCAGAGAGCAGCGGCAGCTCGGCGCGGTAGTTGGTGTGGAGGGTCAGCGTCTCGGCCAGGGCGCCCGACGCCGTGCGGAAGCGAGTGGGGAAGCCGGCCACCGCGCCCGGGTCGGCGCCGCGGAAGCCGTAGATGGACGAGTCGGGGTCGCCGAACGCGACCAGGGGCTTGCCGCCGCCGGCGACCTGGGCGAGGAGGTCGATCTGGGCCGGGTCGGTGTCGGCCAGCTCGTCGACGTAGACGTAGGCCAGGCGGCGGCGCTCGGCCTCGATCAGGTCGGCGTTGTCGGCCAGCAGGCCCGAGGCGGCGCGCACCAGTTCGGCCGGGTCGTAGGCCGACGAGCCGCGGGTGGTCACGTCGCGCAGGGCCAGGACGGCGACGTACTCGCGCAGGAAGCGGGCGGCGGCGGGCCAGTCGTCGCGGCCCAGGCGCTCGCCCAGGCGGGCCAGTTCGACCGGGCCGACGCCGCGCTCGGCGGCCCGCTGCATGAGGTCGCGCAGTTGCTGGGCGAAGGCGCGGGTGGGCAGCGCGGGGCGCAGCGCGGCCGGCCAGCCGATCGGGTCGGGCGCGTCGACCTCGCCCGAGGCCTCGAGCAGCTCACGGATGATGAGGTCTTGCTCGGGGCCGGTGAGCAGCCGCGGGGACGGCTCGCCACGGTCGGCTGCGGCCCGCCTGAGCAGGCCGAACGCGTACGCATGGAAGGTGCGCACCAGCGGCTCGTGCACGATGCGGCCCGGGTCGGCCGCGATGCGCGCCTCGATGCGGTCGCGCAGGGCCGTGGCGCCACGCCGGCCGAAGGTGAGGACGAGGATGCGCTCAGGGTCGACGCCCTCGGCGATGCGTGCGGCCACCGACTCGACCAGCGTGGTGGTCTTGCCCGTGCCGGGGCCGCCGATCACCAGCAGCGGGCCGTCGACGTGGCCGGCCGCGTAGCGCTGGAGCGGGTCGTCGAGCAGCGCCGGCTGCACCGCGGCGGGGCGCCGGACCAGGCGGTACGCCGGGCGGCGCACCGCGGCGGGGGAAGAGGCCGGCGTACTCACGGCAACAAGGAAACCACGAGGGTCCGACGTTAACTAACGGGTGGTTTGGCCATCGAGGCCCGGCGCCGCACCGGCATGGGCAGGCGCAGCACCGCAGGATCGGACTGCGGGCCGAGCAGCTTCTCCACCGCCTGCCACCCGAGCTGGTAGTGGGGCAGCGAGATGCTGGTGAGCTGTGGCCGCAGCCACGCGGCCAGGTCGGAGTCGTCGAACGAGAGCACCGAAACGTCGTCCGGAATGCGCCGGCCGGCCTCGCGCAGGGCCTGGTAGGCGCCGAGGGCGATGCGGTCGTTGAGGCAGATCAACGCCCGCGGTCGCAGCCCGGCGGTGAGGCTGCCGGCCACCGCCTCGTACGCCGAATCGGGCCACCAGTCGCAGGCGACCGTCCCGGCCAGGCCCGTGCCGCCGGCCCGCAGCCCTTCGCGGATGCCGGCCATCCGCTCCCGGCCGGCGAAGACCTGCTCGTCGGGAGTGCCCACCAGGTAGATCTCGCTGCGGTGGCCGGCCTCGAGCACGGTGGTGGCCGCGCTCCACCCGGCGGCCAGCTCGTCGGGGATGATCTGGTGGTGCGCCGGCCGGGCCCCGCGGGTGAGGCAGTTGAGCAGCACGACCGGGTGCCCCTTGAGCTGCTTGGGAAGCCGCACGTAGCGGGTGAACATGCTCGCGTAGACGAACGCGTCGACCTGCCGGTCGAGGAAGTCGGCGATCAGTCTCTCCTCGACGACCGGGTCCCCCTCGGTCTCGCCGATGAAGAGCAGATGGCCGTGGGCGACGGCGGCCGCCAGCGCGCCGTTGATCGCCTTGCCGGCGTAGGGGTCGGAGGCGAGGGTGTCGGAGACGAGGGCGATGGTGCGGGTCACCTTGGTACGCAGGCTCCGCGCCATGAGGTTGGGCCGGTAGTCCAGCTCCTGGGCAGCCCGGAGCACCCGTTGCCGGGCGTCGTCCGAGATCCTCATGTCCAGATGGCGTCCAGCGAGGACGAAGGAGGCCGTGCTGCGGGACACGCCGGCCCGCTGTGCGACCTGAAGCAGGGTCGCCCGTTGCGGGGGCATGACCGCAGTCTTCCACGATCCCCCGAACGGGCACCATGCGAATGTTCGCAGATGCGACGTTGACGTCCGGTGATCTCCCGGCGCACTGTCGGCTCAACCGATCCAGCGCGTGCCCCGGCGGGCGCGACGCCGCCGGACGGCCGGAAGGTGCGCACCGGCGTGTCCCGGTGAGAGCGCGTCGGCGCGCCCCCGACCCGGCCGGCGGGCCCGCCGGGGCCTCTGGTCACGCCGGGTGGGTGTGGTGACACCCACCCGGCGTGACACCTCAGGCCCCGGTTACCCGTTCCTCGACGGCGTCCAACGCCGAGCCGATCGACTTGACCACGATCACCCGATCGAGCGCCGACGAGCGGACGAAAGCGGTGTCGGCGAGCTGGCCCAGCCAGGCCAGCAGGCCGTCGTAGAAGCCGTCGGGGTCGAGCAGCACGATCGGCTTGTCGTGCAGTGCGAGTGTTGCCGTGGTCCACACCTCGAACAGCTCGTCGAGGGTGCCGAGCCCGCCCGGCAACGTGATGAACGCGTCCGACCGGTCGATCATGATGTTCTTGCGCGAGCCCATGTCGCCGGTGATGATCAGCTCGTCGGAGGCACGGTCGGCCACCTCGAGGTCGACCAGCGACTGCGGGATCACGCCGAGGGTGTGCGCGCCGCCGGCCCGGGCCCCGTCGGCCACCGCGCCCATCATGCCGACGCAGCCGCCGCCCGAGACCAGGGTGTGCCCGCGGGCGCCGATCTCTTCACCGGTGCGGGTGGCGAGGTCGAGCCACTTCTGGTCGAGCGTGCTCGAGGAGGCGCAGAAGACGCAGATGGCGGCCACGTCACCCCTTGCCGTGGGAGTCGGCGAGCGCCGCGTCGGCGTCCACGATGATCTGCACGGCCTCGTCGACGTCGTCGGTGACCTGGATCAGATCCAGATCGCTCTCGCTGATCTTGCCGTCGGCCAGCAGGGTTCCCTTGATCCAATCGAACAGGCCCGACCAGTACGCCGTGCCCATCAGGATCACCGGGAAGCGGGTGACCTTCTTCGTCTGCACCAGCGTGACCGCCTCGAACAACTCGTCGAGCGTGCCGAAGCCGCCGGGCAGGACCACGAACGCCTGGGCGTACTTGACGAACATGGTCTTGCGGACGAAGAAGTAGCGGAAGTCGATGCCGATGTCGACCCAGTCGTTGAGGCCCTGTTCGAAGGGGAGTTCGATGCCGAGCCCGACCGACATGCCGCCGGCCTCGGTCGCGCCGCGGTTGGCCGCCTCCATCACGCCCGGACCGCCCCCGGTGATCACCGCGTAGCCGGCCTCGGCCAGCGCGGCCCCCAGCGCCGCGGCCATCTCGCACTCCGGGCTGTCGGGACGGCTGCGCGCCGAGCCGAAGACGCTCACCGCCGGCGGCAGGTCGGCCAGGGTGTCGAAGCCCTCGACAAACTCGGAGAGGATGCGCAGGGCCCGCCAGGCGTCCTTGGTCTTCCACTCCCGCCGGTGGTGCGAGTCGAGCAGTTTCTCGTCGGCCGTGCTCGGCGGGATCGACTCGCGGCGAAGCGTGACCGCGCCGCGATGACGCTCCGGCGCACCGTCGCGTCGTCCGTTGGTGCTGTCCGTCATGCCTAAAAGGTAGTGCGGACGGTCAGTCACCCGGTGAACAACCGGGTGGGTTTCGGTAAGAGGATTGCGGGTCCGCGACCTTTTTGCCAGATTGAAGCAACGGACGGTAGCTCTGGAGCGTCTTCTCAGTTACCAACTCGCGGCACGCAAGCACTGCGCCCGGCATGGCGGCCGGGCTTAAGGAGCACCGTGACGACCCGATACGAGCGCTTGAAGATGCAGCGTCGCATGCAGCGACGGATCCGACTGGTGGTCGAGGAACGCCGGATGGCGTTCGGGCCGCGGCCGGAGACCCGTGGCGAGGTCCCGGCCGATCCCGAGGCCACGATGGAGATCGAGCCGATGACCATCCGGGCCATCGGCCGTGTCGCGGTGCGTCCCGCCCTCTGACCTACGCGGCCTTACGAGGCCAGCCAGCGGTGCAGCGTCGTCGCCCCGTCACGGATCTTGCCGATCTCGACGTGCTCGTCGGGGGCGTGGGCCAGCAGCGGGTCGCCGGGCCCGTAGTTGAGGGCCGGGATGCCGAGCGCCGCGAACCGGGCCACGTCGGTCCAGCCCAGCTTGGCCGCCGGTTCCGCCCCGACCGCGGTGAGGAACTCGCGGGCCGGCGCCGCGGTCAGACCGGGCATCGCGCCCGGCGCCGAATCGGTCAGCTCCACCTCGTAGCCCTCGAAGACCTCGTGGACGTGTTCGAGCGCCTGCTTCTCGGTGCGGTCGGGGGCGAAGCGCAGGTTGACTTCGATCACACATTCGTCGGGCACGACGTTTCCAGCAACGCCACCGTGGATCTTGACCGCGTTGAGGCCCTCACGGTACGTACAGCCGTCGATCGTGACCGTCCGCGCCCGATAGTCCGAAAGCCGCCGCAGCACATCGCCCGCCGCGTGGATCGCGTTGACCCCCCGCCAGGCGCGGGCGGTATGGGCTCGCCGGCCGGTGGTGCGCACCAGCGCGCGCAGGGTGCCCTGGCAGCCGGCCTCGACCACCCCGTACGTCGGTTCGAGCAGCACCGCGAAGTCGGCCAGCAGCCACTCGGGGCGGGACTCGGCGACCAGGCGCAGGCCGTTGTACTTCGAGTCGATCTCTTCCGCCTCGTAGAACAGGAACGTGAGGTCGTAGCGCGGGTCGGGCAGCGTGGCCGCCAGGTGCAGGGCCAGCGCGACGCCGCTCTTCATGTCCGAGGTGCCGCAGCCGTAGATCAGGTCGTCGACGACGGTCGACGGGAAGTTGTCGTTGATCGGCACGGTGTCGAGGTGCCCGGCGAGCACGACCCGCTGGTCGCGCCCCAGGTTCGTACGGGCCATGACGGTGTTGCCGAGTCTGTCCACGCTGAGGTGGGACGCCAGGCGGAGCACCTCTTCCACGTCGTCGGCGATCGCCTGCTCGTGGCGGGAGACGGACTCGATGTCGACCAGGGTGCGGGTGAGCTCCACCGGGTCGACCAACACGTCCGGGGTAAGCGGGTTGGCCATAGGCCGCACGATACCGGCCGATGGTGAATCACGACCCTGCTCGCTGCTTTAGTAGGGTTCGGGCCGTGGATACTGCGATCTCGACCTCCCCCGCCTGGGGCATCGGCCTCGCCACCGTCACCGCCGAGGGTCAGGTGCTCGACACCTGGTATCCCGAGGGCTTCCTCGGCATGGGCGACCTGCCCGCCGAGGCGCCGGCGCTGCCGGCCGGGCTGACCGGGCCCAAGGCGCTGTCCGGCCTGTCGACGGTCGAGGTCCGCACCACGATCGCCTCGCTGGCCGACCCGATCAAGGACGCCGCGGACGCCTACCTGCGGCTCCACCTGCTCTCGCACCGCTTCGTGGTGCCGAACTCGCTCAACCTCGACGGCATCTTCGGCGCCCTGGCCAACGTCGCCTGGACGTCGGCCGGCCCGTGCCCGCCCGACCGGGTCGACGAGCTGCGCTTCCTCGAGCGCGCGGCCGGCCGCCACCTGGCCGTCTTCGGGGTCGACAAGTTCCCCCGCATGACCGACTACGTGGTGCCGTCGGGCGTCCGGATCGCCGACGCCGACCGGGTGCGCCTCGGCGCCCACCTGGCCTCGGGCACGACGGTCATGCACGAGGGCTTCGCCAACTTCAACGCGGGCACGCTGGGCACGTCGATGGTCGAGGGCCGCATCGTGCAGGGCGTCGTGGTCGGCGACAGCTCCGACGTCGGCGCCGGGTCGTCCATCATGGGCACGCTCTCCGGCGGCGGCAAGGACAAGGTGCGCATCGGCGAGCGCAGCCTGCTCGGCGCGAACGCGGGCATCGGCATCTCGCTCGGCGACGACTGCGTGGTCGAGGCGGGCTGCTACATCACGGCCGGGTCGAAGATCACGCTGCCCGACGGCCGGGTCGTCAAGGCGCGCGAGCTCTCCGGGGTCAACGGCCTGCTCTTCTGGCGCAACTCGGTGACCGGGGCGCTGGAGGCCAAGCCGCGCAAGGGCACGGGCATCGAGCTGAACGCGGCCCTGCACGCTAACTCCTGAGGAAGGGCGCGGCCGCCGCCTTGACTGCGGCCGTCAGCTCGTCCAGCACCGCCGAGCCGATCCGCCAGTACTGCCAGTGGAGCGGCACGTCGAGGTGCCGTCCGGGGTGCAGGTCGACGTACCGGCCTCTGCTGATGTCGTCGCGCGCGATCCACTCGGGCACCAGGCCCCAGCCGAGCCCCATGCGGACGGCCTCGATGAACGCCGACGCCGACGGCACGAAATGTTCGGCCGTATCCGCTCTATCCGGTAGCAGCCGATGCTGCAGATGATCCTTCCGGTTGTAGCGGATCATCGCCTGGTCGTCGGGCCGTCCGACCGCGAGGTAGCGCATCGCCCCCAGCCGTTCGATCCGGCAGCCCTGGACGGCGGTGTCGTCGGCGGTCACGGCGGCCATCGCGGTTCCCGATCGCAGCAGGTCGGCGGTGTAGTACTCGTCGTCGGTGTGCAGCTCGTACTGCGGGCCGGGCACGGCGGCCAGCACCGGCAGGAACCACGTGTGCAGCGAGTCGGCGTTCACCACGATCGAGACCCGGGTGCCGCCACGCGCCTGCCCGATGGCTTCCCGCTCGAGCAGCGCCACCTGCCCCGCGAAGCGGACGAGGGCCTCACCGGCCGGGGTGGCCACGCAGGGTTTCGTACGCCGGACCAGCACCTGGCCGACCGAGCGCTCCAGTGCCTTGATCCGCTGACTCACGGCCGAGGGCGTGACATGCAGCTCACGCGCCGCCGCGTCGAAACTGCCCGACTCGATGACGGCCTGGAACGTGGCCAGTTGCGCGAAGTCCACGTAAGCGATGCTAATGCAACATCAAAATCTTTAGTTTGAGTACGGGTTACCGTCCGCTTAGCGTCGAAGCCGTGCTCACCTCCGTCGCCACCGGCTTCCTCGCCTCCGCCGTGCTGATCATCGCCATCGGCGCCCAGAACGCTTTCGTGCTGCGCCAGGGCCTGCGCCGCGAACACGTGCTCGCGGTCGTGCTGGTCTGCGCCGTCTCCGACCTGTTCCTGATCCTCGCGGGCATCGGCGGCCTGGGCGCGGTGGTCACGGCCAGCCCCGACGCGGTCACGGTGATCAAGTGGGTCGGCGGCGCCTTCCTCATCACGTACGCCGTGATGGCGGCGCGCCGCGCGCTGCGACCCGCCGCCCTGCAGGCCGCCGAACGAGCCCCGGCCACCCTGCGAGCGACGATCCTGACCTGCCTGGCCCTGACCTACCTGAACCCGCACGTCTACCTCGACACGGTTCTGTTGCTGGGCTCGGTCGCCCAGCAGCACCCGCACCGCTGGCTCTTCGGCGCGGGCGCGGCCGCCGCCAGCCTGGTCTGGTTCACCGCCTTGGGCGCCGGCGCGCATCGCCTCGCGCCGCTGCTGGCCCGCCCGTCGGCCTGGCGTGTGCTGGACGGCCTGATCGCCGTGGTCATGCTCGGCGTGGCCGGGATGCTGCTGCTCAGTTAGCCGAGCAGCCGATCGCCCCTGTGGACAACGGGACGGCCCCGGCTTGACAAGGCGTAAGTTGCACCTCACAACGCCCCGAGGTGGGAGGGGGTTCGGGATGGGTGGGCTGTTCCAGCAAGATCATCGCGAGCTTGACTCTCGACCTGGTTGAGGCGGAAGGGTCGGTGACGTGCGAGGAGACATGCGCAGCATCGGTGTGGTGGCGCGGGCCAGTGGGCTCAGCGTCAGCGCGCTGCGGTTCTATGACGGCGCCGGCGTGCTGGTGCCGGCCGAGGTCGACGCGGCGACGGGTTACCGCCGCTACAGCAGCGAGCAGGTGCGGGCGGCCCGGCTTGTCGCGGGGCTGCGGCGCATCGGCGTGCCGGTGGTTGAGATCGCCGAGTGCGTCCGCGAGCTGGACGACCCGGCCGCCGTACGCCGTCGGCTCGACGCGCATCGGCGGCGTCTCGAGGACGGGCTGGCCGACGCCAAGCGTGAACTCCTCCGCATCCACACCCTGCTCGACCTGGAGGAGAAACTCATGGCCCGAGTCAGCCTGCCCGCCGCCGCCCTGGCTGCCACGATCGACGCCGTCCGCTTCGCCGCGGGGGCCGATCCGGAGCTGCCGATGCTGCGGTGCGTGCTGCTCGACATCACCGGCGGCGTGCTCACCCTGGTTGCGACCGACCGCTTCCGGATGGCCGTCGCGTCGGCCTCGGCCGAGGTCGAGGGGCCGCCGATCCGGTCGGTGCTGCCTCTCACGTTCGTCGACGGCCTGCGCCCCACGCTCGCTGGGGGCCGGGCCGTGCTCGATCTCGCGCTTGATCGCGTACGGGCGGAACCGGCCTCGCTCGAGGCCGAGCCCCTCGACATCGACTACCCGGACCACCGCCGCCTGCTCGACGGGCTGGCGACCCCGACCACCCGGGTCACGGTCGATACGGCTGCGCTGCGCGACCGGGTCACCGCCGCGCCGGTCGTCACGAGAAAGCACGACGGAACGCCGTACGAGGTGGCCGTTCTGGGGTTTGACCGGGGCGCCGTCAGCGTGGTGCCGGAGGCCGAGTGGAGCGGCGACACGCACCTGGCGGTGAACCGCGAGTTCCTGCTGCAGGCCCTGGACGCGGGCGGCAGCGGCCAGCTCGTGCTGGAACTCGACGGGCCGATCAAGCCGCTCGCCGTACGGGTCCCGGGCGACGACTCCCGCTTCTCGATCCTGATGCCGGTGCGCGCTTGACGTGTCGGGAGATTTCCCCGGTCGAGCCTCCGGCGCCGGATCGAGGTCGCGGCGGCGTAACAATTTACGGTCCCGTCACGTGTCTGGGCTTGAGCCACGTCACACCGGGCGTTTGGCCCCCCGAAGGAGTGGCTACCGTCGTCGAGTGCGCATCGGGCAGCAGTACGGGGAAACCGCCGGCGAGCGCGCCACCGGCTGGGAGTTCGCCTGGCTGGACGGGCGCGACGTCGGCTCCGAGCCGTCGTGGTCCTACCCCACCATGGCCCGTACGCTGCTGCGCCGCGCTTCCTCGGCCCTGGATCTCGACACCGGCAGTGGCGAGTTGCTCGCCGAGCTGGTCCCGCTGCCGCCGCACACCGTCGCGGTCGAGAGCTGGGCCCGCAACATCCCCGTCGCCCGCGACCGGCTCGCGCCCCTCACCGTCGAGGTGCTCACCGAGCTCCCCGGCGGCGAGGACGAGTTCGACGTCGTGCTCAGCCGTCACGGCCGGCTGCCGGCGGCCGACATCGTGCGCCTGCTGCGCCGCGGCGGCACTGTGCTGACCCAGCAGGTCGGCAGCGACGACCTGGCCGAGCTGAACGTGGCGCTGGGGGCGCCGCCGGCTCACCGCCAGCCTTGGAACGCCGACGTCGCGGTCTCGGCGCTGACCGCCGCCGGCCTCGAGGTCGTCGACGTGCGTGAGGAACGCCCGCCGGTGACCTTCCACGACGTCGGCGCGGTGATCCGCCAGCTGCGGGACCTCCCCTGGCAGATCCGCGACTTCACCCCGAGGCACTACCAGCAGCCGTTGGAACGCCTCGACACCTACATCCGCCTGCACGGCGGTTTCACCGTCACCGCCCACCGTTTCCTGGTCGAAGCCGTCCGTCCCTAACCACACCCCCCGCAGAAAGATCGGCCCATGCGCTCGTTGGTCCTCGCCGTAGCCCAACCGCCCGTCCACGCGCTCGACATCGCCGCCAACGTGACCCGGCACGCGGCCGCGGTCCGTGCGTCCGCCGCCCGGCTGGTCGTCTTTCCCGAGCTTTCCCTCACCGGGTACGACCTGGACGCGCCCCTGCTGTCACCGGACGACCCGCGTCTGCACCCGCTGATCGAGGCCTGTGCCGCCACCGACACGGTCGCACTGGCCGGCGCCCCCGTCGCCGGTCCCCACATCGCGACGCTGCTGATCGACGGCGCGGGCGCCCGGGTCGTCTACCGCAAGGTCAACCCGCACCACACCGAGTCTCGCTTCCAGCCGGGCCCCGGCCCCGAGGTGATCGAGGTCGACGGCTGGCGTCTGGGCCTGGCCATCTGCCGCGACACCGGCGTCGAGGAGCACGCGGCGGCCACGGCGGCGCTCGGCGTGGACGCCTACATCGCCGGCGTCGTCGACGTTCCCGCCGACGACGTGGTGGTCGCCGAGCGTGCCCGCAGGATCAGTCAGACGTACGGGGTGTGGGTCGCGGTCTCGTCCTGCGCGGGCGCGACCGGCCCCGACTATCCCGAGACCGCGGGCCGCTCGGGCATCTGGGCGCCCGACGGCTCGGTGGCCGCACGGGCGAGCCGGGCCGTCGGCGAGATCGCCCGGGCCACCCTCTACGCCGAGCAGCCGGCACCGGTCTAGGGTCTGTTTCGCAGTTGGGGTGGGAGCGAGGCGCGGTCCAGATTTCGTCTGGTGGTGGCCCGTGGAAGCCCGGCTCCCGGTGTTGGAACCGGGTTTTCGCGGGACGCCGCCAGGCGGGATCTGGGCCTCGCCGCAGCCCCGCCTCAACTACGAAACAGACCCTAGCTTGAGTTTTAACGTGTGGCTGGGTGGTATCGACCCCGGCTGATTATGGGGACAGCCCTTGATTGATCATTCCTCTTGTCTAGGGAAGAAGATCAAATCAACGGCTGTCTGGTGTTCAGTGTGCAGGATCAAGACCCGGCCGGTGGGCTCGGGCGGCTGGCCGGGTTCCGCGATGAGTTCTACCGTTGTCTGACCGCTCGCTCGGATGCGTTGTTCGAGTTGGTGGACGCCTTGTTATGCCAGGACGGGCCGGTGCGTTCACCGGTGGAACTGTCCCTGGCCGGTGAGCATCGGCGGGGTCACGGCTCGTTGTATGCGGCGTTGAACCGCGGCCGGATCGACATCGACCGGCTCCGGACCGCTCTGGCGGCGGTGCCGGTGCCCCGGGCCGCCGACGGACGTATCGTCCTGGCGGTCGATGTCACCTGCTGGCTGCGCCCCGAAGCCCATACCAGCCCCGACCGGGTGTTGTGTCACACCTACGGCCGGGGCAAAGACACCCACATCATGGTTCCGGGCTGGCCGTATTCACTGGTCACCGCGCTGGAGACCGGCCGCAGCTCCTGGACCGCGCCGTTGGACATCTGCCGGCTCGCACCCGGCGACGACGCCGCCACGATCACCGCCGGTCAACTCCGCAACGTGGTCCAACGACTGATCGCCGCCGGGCAGTGGCAGCCCGGCGACCCGCACATGTGGATCGTCGCCGACGCCGGCTACGACGGCCCACGCCTGGCGTTCCTGCTCGCCGACCTGCCCGTGCAGGTCTTGGTCCGGATGCGGTCCGACCGGGTCCTGCGCCGACCAGCCGGCCCACGGCTACCCGGCACCCGCGGACGCACCGTGCGACACGGCGGCGAGTTCATCTTCGGCGACCCCACCAGCTGGGGCAACCCCGGACACCACCACCAGCACCGAGACCCGCCTCTACGGCACCGCGTTGGCCCGCTCCTGGAACCGGCTGCACCCGCGACTGACCCACCGCACCGCCTGGACCAGCCAACACGGCACCCTGCCGATCATCGAAGGCACCGTGATCCTGCTGACCGTCGAGCGGCTACCGTCCGGCGCCACCGCGAAACCGGTCTGGCTCTGGTGGTCGCAACCCACCGCCAGCACCACCGAAACCGGTCTGCTCTGGCAGGCGTTCCTGCGCCGCTTCGACATCGAGCACACCTTCCGCATGCTCAAACAAACCCTCGGCTGGACCCGCCCGAAACTGCGCGACCCTGCCGCCGCCGACCGGTGGGCCTGGCTGATCCTGACCGCCTACACCCAACTCCGCCTCGCCCGCACCGCCGTGGCCGACCTCCGCCGGCCCTGGGAAAAACCCACACCACCCGACCGGCTCTCACCCGCCCGCGTCCGACGCGGATTTCGGCACCTCCGCAGCAAAACCAGCAACCCCACCGCTGCACCGAAACCCACCCGGCCAGGACCAGGCCGACCACCCGGACACCGCAACCGTCACCCAGCAACCCGCCACGACGTCTACCTCGCCAGCGGCGACACCTGGAAAACCCAGCCCAACAAAAAGAAACCCATCAATCCCAGGCCCCGCCGCACAGGTTAAAACTCAAGCTAGCTCCGGCGGGCCAGCACCAGGCTGGTCATCAACTTCAGGTGCACCGTTCCGCCGAAGCCGTCGATTGCCGCGTCCAGCCCTTCGAGGGTGCGCCGCTGCTCGTCAGCCGTGTGCCGACGGAACGGCGCGAACGTCTGCATCAGCTCCAGGTATCGCTGCTTCGGCAGGACCGGGTACGAGGTGAAGCAGCGCTCCACGACGTCGGACCACACCCCGGAGGCGACCACGTCGTCGCGCACCCAGTGGTCGGCGCGTTCCACCACTGTCGGATCGACCGACCGCAGCACGTCGCCGATCGCGCGATCCTGCACCGGGTCGGCGTAGGCGTATTTGTGCCCGAACACCGCGAGGGTGCCGCCCGGAGCGAGCGTGTCGAAGGCCCGGCGGTTGCGCGTCGCGGCATCCATCCAGTGCCAGGCCAGCGCGCAGGCGACCAGTTCGGGCCGGCGCTCCGGCGGCGACCACTGCTCGAACGGCGCCACCACCACGTCGACCTGCGGAAATTTCGTACGCAGCACAGCCGCCATCCGCGGGTCGGGTTCCAGGGCGGTGAGCCACGTGTCGAACCCGACCAGCAGTTCGGTGCCCTTGCCGGTGCCCGCACCCAGCTCGACGATGCCGTCGGGCGGGCCGCCGTAGTCGAGAATGCCCCGGCGCACCTCGTCCGGATAGCCCGGCCGGACGTCGTCGTAGAGGGCTGCCACCTCGCCGAAGACCTGCGCCATGGGCCCGACCGTAACGGTTAGGCTCGATGCATGCAGCACCATGTCCGACCGGCGGGGTCGCCGCCCACCAACAACTACAGCCACGCGGTCGCCTTCACCGGCACGACGATCGTGGTGTCCGGGCAGGTGCCGCTCGACGCCGAGGGCCGGCTGGTCGGCGAGGACGACGCGCTCGAACAGACCCGCCAGGTGTTCCGCAACATCGAGTCGGCGCTGGCCGCGGCCGGCGCCGGACTGTCCGACGTGGTCAAGCTGACGATCTTCCTGACCAACCTCGCCGACCTGGCCGACTTCCGTACGGCGCGCGACGAGGTCATCAACCTCGACCGGCCCCCGGCAAGCTCGCTGGTGCAGGTGGCCGGACTGGTCAACCCGGACTTCCGCGTCGAGGTCGAGGCGGTCGCGGTTCTCCCCGCCGGTTGAACCCGCCCGGCCCCGGTGGCCACCCGCCCGCCGACAGAAGCGTCGCCGGTAAGCATCTTTCAGGTGAGCGATCCGGCAATTTCGCTTAACCCATTCGGGGAAAGCTGCCCTTGCAGCACGGCAAGCATCGCGATTAAAGCTCGCCTTTACTCGCGTTGACGACTCCTTTTCCGGGTTACGGCCACAATGGATCTTTCGGCCGCTTGAGAAGGTGGCGCCCGGCTGATACGCCGGCGTTCGCCCTGCCTGACGCCACGACCAGCAGGTATTGGTGATCACGAGCACGCGGGACACGCTCGATGTCTCACCACCTCGTCAGCCTTACGGGTTAATCCGATCATCGGCAATCGACTGACTTCGCGTTCCGGATAGGACGGGCAAACGCACTATCGCCCAACCCTTCTCGATCCGCCATCTTTGTCCCAGCGCCGGAACGCTTCGAGCACCGGCCACAAATCATTCCGAGCAACACCCGCGATTAGTCGCCCGTTCCTGGAGGACCTTCCGATGCGCAAGATCACCAAGCGTTCCGCCGCCGTCATCACCGCTGCCGTTGTCGCAGTCGGCGGAGGCGCGGCCGCCTGGGCCGCCTGGTCCGTCAGCACGACCAGCTCCGCAGTGGCAACGACGGGCAGCGCTGCTCCCGTTGAGGTCACGGCAAGCGCCCTTTCGCCCGCGTTGGTGCCGGGAAACAAGGCATCCGTTCAGGTCACGCTCAGGAACCCGAACAACTTCCTCGTCAAGGTCAAGAAGGTGGAGATCACCAGCATCACGACCACCAAGACGGGCTGTGGCAACGGCAACTTCGCTTTTACGAAGCCGGAGATCACGGAACTCACGCTGAGCCCGGTATCGGTTCAGGGTGACACCCAGAACGTCACGCTCACCGATGCGGTCTCCCTCAAGAACGACCCGAACAACGCGTGCCAAGAAGCTGAGGTCACTGTCAACTACAAGGTCGACGCTGAGAGCACCGAGCCCGCCACCCCTTGATCGCTCCTGGTGAAGGGGCAACTCCGCCCCTTCACCACTCTGCCGCGGACTCGGAGATGAAAGAAGCGGAACGATGAAGCGCTGGTACAGCTGGACGGGTGCGGCCGTCGCGATCCTGGGCAGTGGGATGCTGGCCGGGATCGGGCCGGGCTCAACGCCGCCGGAGCAGGACATCGCCCTCACCACGTGGCACGGCGGCCAGTCGGATTACCGCTTCGATATCCGGGCTTCGTCGGTTCGCGGGCTGTACCCGGGCGCCAAGAAGCCGATCGATCTGACCCTGGTGAACTCCTACCCCTTCCCGCTGAAGGTGTCTGCGATCGAGGGCAAGTTGGCCGGCACCTCGCGACGTGGCTGCCGACCGACATCGAGCAACCTCACGGTCGGCCGGTTCGGCAGCAAGCTGCCCCTGACGCTGCGTCCGGGCACTCGCACCAAGGTCGGAAGCATCAACGTCCGCATGCCCAACTCCGTGGTCGACGCCTGCCAGCGCACGACTTTCACTATCCAGATCACCGGTCGAGCCGCCAAGGCGGGGCGATGAGAGGCGGGCAAATCGCAGCGGTTCTTGCCATCGGAACTGCGGGGCTTGTCGCGGCGGGTAGTGGAATCTCCGCTTGGGCGAACTGGGAGACGAATGCGCCATCAGGGCAAGCTCAGGCCGTCACTGGTCGTGTGCCCGCCGTTGCTCAACCCAAGGCGGAGATGTCGGGCGGCAAGCCCAAGGTCGCCTGGGCAAGACCTGACACCGCGCCGGACCGAGTAGTCAACGGCTACGTCCTGGTCCGCATGCATGGCGGCGCCACCCAGGTCGTCTGCACCGTTCCGGCCACCACGCGGGTCTGCGTCGACAATGTCCCGCCGGCAGGGTCCGTGACCTATGCCGTTCGGGCCACGGCCGGCACCTGGTTCGGGCCCGACAGCCCGCCCTCCGCCTCCCTGCCGATCTCTGTCGCCACGGCAACCCTCGCCAAGCTGGCCGCTCCTGCGAGTCCGGCAACCGATTCCGGCGGACCAGTTGCCATGGTGCCCGTGCCAGCCACTCCCACACCGGCGCCGACCACTGAGTCCGCCACAAAACCGGCTGCCGTCCCCGTGACCACGACGCCGGTTCCGGCGCCGCCTGAGAAGGCCGAAGACGACACTGCACCCCCGCCCGCGCCCTCACCCGCGGAGGCGAAGCCTGCGACCACGGCTGCGGAACCGTCCGCCAGCGGTTCGGCCGACGAAGGCATTCCGGAATAGGTGGGGTAATGATCGAGCCCGCGGCGGGGTCCCACGCCGCGGGCTCGATCGATTTTGCGCCTCGGACGGATTAGGCGGAAAACTCGAATTACGACCGTACATTCGGCGGATGGCGGTTCGGCCGGACCGTACAGAAATGGCGGGGCCGGCTTCGGGCGTGGAGCCGGTGGCCGTACGCCGGGAAGGGCCTTTGTATCTCTCCCGCGCCTCGACAAGCGTGAATATTGCCGGGTCAGGGCGTCGTCGTGGGCGCCGGAATGCCGGTTGGCCACGGGATCGGTGGACGATGCGTCGATGGCGATTTGCCGCGTCGATCCCTCTTTGGGGTTAGGCCGGACAGCCTCAACTGTGCGATTTATGCGCGCAGAACCGGGGACGGAATCCCGATCACACGACCCAGCGTCGTCGGCGACCGTTATTACACAAGTAGTCCCCACCCACCGCTGAAGGAGGAAGGCGCCGCATGCGTAAGACGGAGGCATGGTCATGATGCGGCGGGATCTTCTGCTCACTCGGCTCCGGGAGGGCGGCGGCTTGAACGACCGCGTCCACGACGGCAACGGGATCACGGATATGCACATCGAACTGGATGCGGCCGACCACGAGGAGCCGACGTGGGAGGTCCGGCACCCGGGGGTGTCGGCGCGTAAGAAGCGTCTGGACCGGCGTACGCGGATGATCCTCGGCATCGCCGCGGCGCTCGCCGTCGTGGTCAACGCGGGTGCGGCCTGGGCGTACTGGCAGATCACCGATTCGGAGGTCGCGCACGCGGTCGACGGCCCACCGGTCGCGATGTCGCTGCGGGCACGCTCCGACCTCAACGAGTCGCTGCGGCCCGGCGCCACCGGCGACCTGATCGTCACGGTGACCAACGACAACTCGTTCCCGATCAAGATCACGTCTGTGACCGCGGGCGGGACGGTCTTCGCCGACGCGGAGCACGAGAAGGCCGGCTGCAAGGCCACCGGCGTGAAGCTGAGCCGGCCCGAGTTCGAGGTGCTGTGGGAAGTGGGGAGCAACTCGATCGGCGCGTTCAACGTACCGGCCGGCCTCACCATGCGCCCCGACTCGCTGGAGGCCTGCCGGGGGGCCACCTTCACGGTGCCGGTGCTGGTTTCCGGCGTACGCCGGGAAGGCTGACCGCGCCGAACCGGCTGGCCCGAGCGTCTCGGTCTCGGCCGCAGTCGGGCCCTGGTGCCGAGCCCGCGCGTCTCGCTACTCGGTCTCGGCCGCGGTGGGGCTCTGGTGCCGGGCTCGGTGGCCGTTGAGCAGCTCGGCCGCGAAGGGGCGGTGGTGCCGGCCGGGGTGGGCGGTGAGCTCGCGGATCTCGGGTGGCACGACCACCGACGTACGCAGCACCGCGCTGGCCCGCTCGGCCGAATCGCGCACCACGTCCTCGTCGTGGCTGGCTGTTTCGATGCCGTCGGCCACCACGCGGGCCATCGCCGCTCCGTACGTCCGGGCGTCCTGGATCTCCCGCTCGTGGATCAGACTCGCCTCGTGCTCGCAGCGGCGGGCGAGGCGAGCCTCGTTGCGTTCGTAGCCGTTGCCGCGGGACGCGAACTTGAGTCCCACCGCGGCGCAGTCGAGCGCCACCAACAGCAGCGTGATCCCCAGATAGAAGACCCCGACGCCCCAGAAGTCGCTGGTCACCAGGTGCCACATCGCGGCCGTCCGGGCGCCGAAGCCGGAGTCGGCCTCGACCGCCTTCTCGTTGGCCTCGCGCTGTTCGCCGATCTGCCGGGTCAGGCCGGCCTTCTCGTCGGCCCGCGCCTCGCGGGAGGTCCGCTGCGTGTCGAGCAGCCGGCCGGCCCGCACGTCGAGTGCGGTCGCCTCGTCGTCAAGTGTCCGCGACCGCCGTACCAGCTGATCGCAGTAGCCGCCGGCCGGGCAGCCGGCAGCCCGGGTCACCCCGTCGCCGGCCGAGTCGTCGACCGCCTGCTGATAGAGCGTGCGGGCGTCTTCCCGTTTCTGGGCGGCCCGGTCGCTGAGCGCGCGCACGGCAGCGTCGTCCCCGGCCGTCTCCCGGTCGATCTGGGCCAGCCGGGCCGTCCACGTGCCGACCGCGCCGTCCCGGTCGATGCGGCTCAGCTGCTGGTTGTGCACCTCATTGAGCCGCGCGTCGATCTCCCCCTGATAGCGGGCAAGCATCAGCGGCTCGGTGATGAGCACGGCGAACAGCAGCGCCAGCCCGAGCCGCCCGGCGTACAGGCCGATCGTCGGCTTCTTCAGCAGGTGCTTCGGATCGGTGGAGTCGACCTGCTCATAGCTGATGGCGACCCGCCCGACCACCGCCCGGTCATAGGCGACGACGCCCGCCGCGACCAGCGGCCCGACCAGCCACCGGTACCAGGGATGTTCGTAGTTGGTGCTGGCGTCGATGAACGCGGCGCCGCCGAGCGTGGCGTACAAGAAGTACAGGAGGATGAAGACGCCGATCGCGGAGTACAGCACCCGGTCGGTGTGGGTGGTCACGCTGGCCGGGTTGACGTTCGCCACCCGCAGCAGCACGTCTCGGCGGCCCTTCGGCATGCAGCCGAGTCTTACTGATCATCCCGCCCGCCGCGCCGAAACGGCTTTATCCGGACACACCGGCTCTCCGCGCCGATCACCCGACCGCCTCACGCGCAGCCAAAGAACGGCAGTGTCAGGGGGCCAGCTCGGGCTGGGTGATCGTCACGCGGACCGTCACCGAGGCCTGGACGGTCTGGGGCTGCGGGTCGATCTCGAAACCGGCCGATTCGGGCGCGCCGGCGTCGAACGCCATCGCTCGCATCATCGGGCCGCCGCCGCTCGTGCCGTCGTCGGCGATCTCGATCAGCTTGTCGATGCTGGCGCCGACCGCGGCCGCGTACTCGCGGGCGCGGGACAGCGCGTCGGCGATCGCCTCGCGCCGGACGTCGGCGCCGGCCCGGCTGCCCGGCCGCAACTGCCACCACGGCCCGGCCACTGCCGCGTGCTCGAGCGCGGCCAGCCGCAGCAGGAGCTGACCAAGAGGTTCGAAATCGGTCACGGTCACGGTGGTGCCGACGCTTCCGGTGTACGCCACCACGCGCTCACTGCCCCGCTTGAGCTCGGGGAACACTCGTACGCCACCGGTCTCGCGTCGCTCGATGGCGTCACCCGCCCCGGCCAGCAGGGCGTGCAACTCGTTGGAGCGCTCGACGAGCCGCGACACCACGGTCTCGCGGTCGCGGTCGCGCGCCGACAGCGTGACGGAGACAACCGCCTGCTCGGGCGGCACCTCGCGGAACGCCTCGCCCCGGACCACGATCGTGGGTTGATCGGCCATGCCCCGACGCTACCCGGCCGGTGCACATTCCGCGCCGGCCGCGGGACGGGCCAGTTCGGTCAGGCAGTCGCGGGCGTCGGCGCCGAGCCGGTCGGCGTCGGCCGGTGTGAGCGGGCCGGTCTCGGCGCTGTCGATGCGGCCGCCGCGCGCATGCAGGCGGAACAGCCCGCGTGGACCGATGATCACCCGGAGCGCCGGCTGTTCACGGCCCTCGTCGATCAGTCGGTAGGCCTCGGTGATGCGGCCCCGGGCCGCATCGAGGATCTCGCCGCGCGCGACGAGCGGCGCCGTGGCCGCGATCATGCGAGCCGATTCCACGGCCTCGAGAAGGCCCGCGGCGACCCGGGCCGGGCCCAGTGCGGGCCACCAGCCGGGCTGCAGGCCGATGTCGACAAGGCGGCCGACCGGGTCGACGACCGCGAAGGCCGTGCCGGTACGGTCCGATCCCGTTATCCGATTTGGACGATATGAAGTCACCGGTGCTCCCCCGATCTCCGGTACGACTGAGGGTAGCGCACAATTTTGCCCGGGCGAGTGCCATACCGAGCCGCGTGAGACCGCGCTGATCAGGAACTACGCCGTACCCGAAGCACCATGACGACGGAGAGACCGGCGATCAGCACGAGCACGCCGACGCCCACGATCACTGACGGCGACGGGCCGCTGTCGCCTGTGGACGGTGCCGCGGCCGGGGCTCCCGCGGGATTCCGCGCGGGAGCGGAACTGGGCTTCGGCGCTGCGCGGGGTGCGGTCAGGGCGGCGATCAGGTCGAGCTGGCCGGCGCCGTAACGATCGTCGCGACCCCTCGCACCCCGGTCGACCGCTGTGGACAGCAGCCGGTCGACGACCTCGGGCGCGCGCATGTCGGGATAACGCGCCCGGATCAGCGCCACCGCGCCCGTGACCAGGGCGGACGAGACGCTGGTGCCGTTGGTGACGTCGTACTTGTTGCCGGGCCGGGCCACCGGGATGCCGACCCCGTAGGTCACCAGGTCCATTTCGGGACCTCGGTTCGAGAAGGACGCGACGCGGTTGTTGCGGCCGACCGACCCGACCGCCACGACGTGCGGGAACGAGGCCGGTTCGACGACCCCGCCGCCGCCGTTGCCGGCCGAGCCGACCAGCACGACGTCGTTCGCGTAGGCCTCGGCGATCGCGTCCTCGAGCACCTGATCGGACGGCAGTTCGAAGGACATGTTGATCACCGTGGCGCCGCGCTCGACCGCCCACCGGATGCCGTTGGAGATCAGCAGGTCGTCGTTGACCGGCCGGATCGGCATGACCTTGCTGCGCGGGGCGACCCCGAGCAACCCGGCGCCGTCACCGTGCCCGCGGCCCGCGATCAGCGCGGCCATGCCGGTGCCGTGCGGCCCGGTGTCCACATTGTCGGACGGCTCTTCCCGCGTGACGACCCAGCCCGGCACGGTCGCTCCCCGAAGGTCGCGGTGCCCGGTGTCCACTCCCGTGTCGATCACCGCAACGGTCACCCCGGCGCCGCCCTTGCCCAGTTCCTGGGCCTGGGTCAGCCGCATCGGCCCGAAGTACCACTGCCGATCACGCCAGGAATCGGCCCGAGCCGGCACCCCCGTGAGCAGCACGACGAGCACCACGACACCCACCGCGGCGGCCATCCGCCCGGCAGGTTCCGCAGCAGGGCGTCGAGCCGCAGCCACGACCCCACCCTGGGCTGCTGCCTGTGCCGTAGCCCGGACAAAGAACGGGGTGGGAGCTTTCTGCTCGGCGGACCGGGTCACCCGCGGCGGCCGATCACGTTCGGGCCGGGGTCGTGCCAGTCGTCGTCGATGCCGGGGCTGATCACGGGGGTGACTCCCTCGGCCACCCGCCACAGGTTGTCCGGATCGAAGCCAGTCGGCTCATCGCCGCGCGATCGAGTCTGTCCACGGCCGCCCGGGCCGGCCGACGCGAGATGCCGGTCAGGACCGACCGGGTCGTCTGGTAGCCACGCCGGACGTGGCGCCCGCGCGGGACCACGGCCGCCACCACCCCGGCCGCCACCGGCGGGGCCGGCCAAGGGACCACCAACGCCACCGGCCCCGGCCCCGCCCGCGAAACCGTCCACGGACGCGCCGTCAGAACGGATGTCGCCGGAACCACGCCGGCTTCCGGCCCGTCCCCGCGCAGCCCCCGGACCACGCAGACCACCAGCAGCGCCCCGGCCGAGCCCCGCTCCGGGACCACCGACCCCGTTCAACTGCGGCCCACCGGCACCCCGCCCGACGCCACCACGACCCGGCTCGCCCTCGAAGGAGCCAACGCCGGGCCGGCCACCGCCGCGACCACCCGCGGCCCCCGGGCTGCCGACGCCACCCACGCCGCCACGGCCGGCCACCGAGCCCGGCCCACCGATGCCGGGACCACCCACAGCGCGGCCACCGGCCGGGCCAGGACTGCCGGAACCTCGGCCCGCGGGACCACCGATCGATCCCGGACCGCCGATGACAGCGCCCGAGGGCAGCGTCCGGCCCGCAACCGGACCGCGACCGGGCGCACCGATCGGCGGCCGCCTCGCGCCGCCACCGACGACCGGTCCCCCACCAGGCAGAACACCAGGCACGCCGGCCAACGGGGGTGGCGTCGCCGGTGCAGGAGCACCACCGGGCACAGGCCCGACGCCGCCGCCCTCGCCCAGACCCGGAAGCGGCGGATTGATCACTCCGGCCAGATCAGGACCACCGGGGCGCAGCACAGCGCCCGGCCCGGCAGACCCACCACCCGGACCGGAGGCGTCGGGCGCGATCGGGTCGAGCCCCGGCAACGGCGGCACCGGGTCGTGGGGCACGCTCGTGCTGATGCCCCCGGACCCCAGCCGTCCCGATCCCGGCTCTCCCGACTCCGGCCGCGGCGGCCATTCCCGGGGGGCCTCGACGGTGAACTGAAACGGGTCGGGCACCCTGAGGTCGGCGACCGCGTCCGAGACGGCCCGCTCCATCGCGATCATGTGGTTGCGGGCCTCGACGTCGATCTCGTCCTCGGCGCTGTCGAACCAGCGTGGCACCAGGTCGTCGCTCTTGTCCTTGTACTTCTCCCAGAGCGGCTCGACCCCCTTCTTCGCGCCGTCCAGCGCGTTCAGGATCCGGTCGAGCCCGTTGGCCGTGGTGTCGGCGTCGGCCGAGGCCGCTTCGAGCCGCACCATCAGCCGGTCGAGCTCGTTGAGGAAGGCCTCGGCCGACGCGTTCCGGTCGGGCGGCCATGCCGCCATCAGGTCGGTCTTCGCCGTCGACAGGGCCTGGTGCTGGCTGCGGATCGACGATGCGAGCCGCCGCCAGCCGAGCACCTGCTCGCGGGCGAGCGCGTCGTCCTCGTTCATCACCATCGACCAGATGCGGGGCGTGTTGAAGGAGTCCCACGCCGTGCAATAGCTGCTGGTCAGCACCGGGTCGGTCATATCGCCCGCGCCGTTCCGGGCGCGACCCGCTGCTCGGCGGCCAGCCGGCGTTCCTGGGCCTCGCTCGCGGCGGCGGCCAGGGCGCCGGTGATCCAGTCGGTGCGTTCGGCCGAGCGGCTGTCGGAGGCGTCGAGAGCCGCGGCGACCTTGGCCGCCGCGTCGGCCAGGACCCGGGCCGCGGCCAGGTATTCCTCGACGTTGGCCGTCGAGACCTCCACACTGGCCGCATAGCGGGCCTTGGCGGCGTGCACGCTGCCGCTGGCGTTGTTCACCCCGAAGCGCACACCCGTACCGAGGGAGACCCGGGCGTCGGAATAGCCGGGCTCCAGGGTGCGGGACGTGTCGTCCTGCACCCTGGTGGAGAACTTGTTCAATCCGTCGGTGTCGACCCGAATGCCGTCACTCACGACCGCCTCCCCGCAGCTACGTCGTCTCGCAACGCACCGAGGGTACTGACCGCTGTCGACATGTCAACGCGGTGAGCGACAGCATGATCACCTATGGTCAGGCGAGGCGGGCGACCGCGGCGGCGACCCTTTCGTCGGTGGCGGTGAGGGCGATGCGCACGTGTTGTTCGGCGGCGGGGCCGTAGAAAGCACCCGGAGCAGCCAGAATGCCGCGGTCGGCGAGCCACTCGACGGTCTTCCAGCTGTCCTCGCCGCGCGACGACCACAGGTACAGGCCGGCCTCGGAGTGGCTGATCTCGAAGCCCGCCCGGGTCAGCGCGGCCCGCAGCTGCTCGCGTCGCGCCGCGTACCGCGCACGCTGGGCGGTGACGTGGTCCTCGTCGCCGAGTGCGGCGATCATGGCGGCCTGCACCGGCGCCGGCACGATCATGCCCGCGTGCTTGCGTACGGCCAGCAGCTCGCGCACCAGAGCCGGGTCACCGCCGACGAAGCCGGCGCGGTAGCCGGCAAGGTTGGACCGCTTCGACAGCGAGTGCACGGCAAGCACGCCGGTGTAGTCACCCTCGGTGACCCGGTCGTCGAGCACCGAGACCGGCTGCATCTCCCAGCCCAGCGACAGGTAGCACTCGTCGCTGACCACGATCGCGCCCCGCTCACGGGCCCAGGCGACCACCTTGCGCAGGTGCTCGACCGGCAGCACCCTGCCCGTCGGGTTGGACGGCGAGTTCACCCACACCAGGCGTACGCGGGAATCCGGGCCGACGGCAGTCAGAGAGTCCGACCGTACTGCCGTAGCGCCGGCCAGGCGCACGCCGACCTCATAGGTGGGGTAGCAGACCGACGGGATCACGACCTTGTCGCCGGCCCCGATCCCGAGCAGCGTGGGCAGCCAGGCGACCATCTCCTTGGAGCCGATGGTCGGCAGCACACCGGGATCGCCCGAGGCGCCACAGGCCCGGGTGATCCACTCGGTGATGGCGTCCCGCAGCGCCGGCGTACCCGCGGTCTGCGGGTAGCCGGGCGCGTCGGAAGCGTCGGCCAGCGCACGCCGGATGACCGGCGGCACTGGGTCGACGGGAGTGCCCACCGAGAGGTCGACGATCCCGTCGGGATGCGCGGCGGCCCGGGCCTTGGCCGGTTCCAGCAGATCCCACGGGAAGTCCGGCAGGGCCGAGGCGAGCGCGCTCAGTGCGCGTCACCCCGGGGCGGCTGGCCGACGATGAACGGCGTGTCCTTGTCGATCTTGCCGACCTTGGCCGCGCCACCGGGCGAACCGAGGTCCTCGAAGAACTCGTAGTTCGCCGTCGTGTAGTCCTTCCACTGGTCGGGGACGTCATCCTCGTAGAAGATCGCCTCGACCGGGCAGACCGGCTCGCATGCCCCGCAGTCGACACACTCATCGGGGTGGATGTACAGCATCCGGTTGCCTTCGTAGATGCAGTCGACGGGGCATTCCTCGATGCATGCCTTGTCGAGCACATCGACGCATGGCTCAGCGATGATGTAGGTCACGGGTCTTTCCCTCCAAAGCCACGCCTGCGGGGACCGCCGGCGACAGTTGCAGAGCCTAGTATCTCCGCCGGAGGAGGTGACACGTGCTCCGTCGGCAGGATGTGGGACACCGGGTGGTGGTACGCCGAATTGTAGGCGTTTCCCAGAATCGGACGCTCTACACGGATGCCCTGGGTGAGCTGGTCGACCTCACGGAGACCGATCTCACCCTCGCCACCGCCAAGGGCACGCTCCGGGTGCCGCTGCGCGAGGTGCACCGGGCCAAGCGGGTGCCCGCTGCCCGCCGCCCGCCCGCGGCCGAGGTGATCGCCCTCGAGCTGGCCGCGAACGACGCCTGGCCGGCCCCGATCCAGGGCCGCCTCGGCCACTGGATCCTGCGCGCCGCCGAGAACTGGACCGGCCGGGCGAATTCGGCCCTGGCCGTCGGCGACCCCGACCGTCCGCTCGAGGCCGCCATCGACGCCGTCACCGAGTGGTATTCCGCACTCGGCCAGCGGGCGCTGATCAATGCGCCGCTGCCGCTGGCCGCCCCGGTCAACGCCGCCCTCGACGCCCGCGGCTGGGGCGCCCGGCCGCTCACGCTGGTGCAGACGGCGTCCGTGGCCGCGCTGGCCGGCGCCCTGCCGAAGCAGGACCTGCCGCCGGTCGAGCTGGCCGACGATCCCGGCGACGACTGGTACGCCCTGGTCGCCGAGCACAAGGGCACGCTGCCGGCCACCGCCGTCCGCATCCTCACCGGCCCCGCCGAGGTGGCCTTCGCCCAGGTGCGTGACGCCGACGGCGGCCTGCTCGCGGTCGGCCGGGGCGCGGTGACCGGTCCGGACCGTTGGCTGGGCGTCTCGCTGCTCCAGACCGCACCGCCGGCCCGCCGCCGGGGTCTGGCCCGGCACGTGCTGCGGGAACTGGTGCAGTGGGGCGCGCAACACGGCAGCAGCCGCGTCTACCTGCAAGTCGAGGAGCGCAACACGGGCGCGGTCACGCTCTACGGCCGGGTGGGCTTCACCACCCACCACACCTATCTGACCCGGGAAGAGCCCGTTTAGCGACGCACGACCCGGCGCGGCTTGGCCTGGCGCTGCTCCGAGAAGGCCTTCAGCGAGCGCGACCGGTAGTCGCGCGCCAAGGCCACCGAGATCCAGTAACCGACCAGGGTGCCGCCGCCGGCGAAGGCCAGATAGAGGGCGAACTGCGCGAAGAAGGCGTCGGAGCCGTTGCCGAACGGCTGGTCGCCGCTGACGAACGGTCCCACCAGGAGGGTCAGCAGCATGGCGCCGCCGACGCCGAGCACCCAGTCGGGGACGAGCCACTCCGACGGGCGGCGGTTGTGCGAGGCCATGAACGCGTAGACGGCGAGCACGACGCCGATCACCGAGAACATGACGATCGTGGTGCGGGTCTCGGCCGCGTCGTTGTCGGTGAACGCGAATCGAGTGACCAGGCGGGCCACCACGTTGATCGCGAACAGGCCGACCGCGAGCGCCGCGATCGGGAACCAGCGCTGCTGCCTCATGTGCCCTCCCCGGGGCTTACTCGGCGGGTTCACTCACCGCCGCAGACGAACCGTGGCTCGGGATCGTAGCGCCAAGTGAACTTCTTGCGCTCGACCTCACGGCCATCCTTGCGGATGACGCGCCATGCGTCCTGGGTGAAACCTGGCAGTCCGCTGGAAGTTATGCAGCGGGGGCCCGGTTCGCGATGCACGGTGGACGGGCTCGTCACGTTGCGCCGGGGCCCGTACACGGTTTTGACGCTGTCGTAGACCTTGGTGCTCCACATCGAGACGGTCACCGAGCGCCCGGTCGTGGCGGTGTCGATCAGAATCCCGTACGGCGTGGTGTTCTTGAACTTGAGGTCCAGGGTCGGATAGAAGATCGTCGACTCGATGACCGACGGGTAACGCGAGAAGTAGAACGAGTGCGGCTTGTGCTCGACATCCTCGAGACCCGCGTAGTAGGCGGCGTTGAACAGCGTCGTGGTGAACTGCGACGCGCCACCGCCGACGCCCGGCTCGAGCACGCCGTTCACGATGACCGGCGCGTCCTTGTAGCCCTTGGCGTAGTTGCGCTCGCCGGTGTGCCTGTTGAGCGAGAACGTCGCGCCCGGCCGCACGATCGCGCCGTCGACCGCCTTGGCCACGGTGATGATGTTCTGGCTGCGCGGCGAGCTGCGGCCGCCGGTGAAGTAGGTGGTGAAGGTCGACACCCGCTCCTTGATGCCCAGCTTGGCCACGTCGGCCACGCTGGTGTCGGAGCCGGCCTCGACCAGGACGCCGGTGACCTCGCGCGGGGCCGGGCCGGTCAGCACACCGAGCAGCGCCGGCCCAAGCTTCGCCACGTCGACCACGCGGCCGGGCGCACCGGCCACGATCTGCGGCTTGCCGTTCCGCAGCCGCACGGTGGCCGGCTTGGCCGCGGTCTCGACCTTGCTGAACTGGGCCCGGCCGGCCGCACGCAGCTTCGCGCCGTCGATCGCCGGAGTCAGCACACCCTGGGCGTCGGCCCGGAAGACCAGGCCCTTGGCGAGGGCGGCCGGGGCGAGCCGGAAGGATTCGGCGCCGACGGTCACGGTCACCGGCGCGGCCACGGCGGGCTGGGCGACGTCGGTGATCAGCGCGTCGACCTGTTCCCTGGTCATCGCCGGGGCACGGGTGGTGAGCGGCACGTCGGCCACCTGACCGGTCGGCCACGCGGCCGTCACGCGTTCGGCGGCGACGGCGCCGTCCAGGTCAAGGCCGGCTTGCGGGTACGTGGCCACGGGCGCGACGCCCTTGAAGGTGATCGCCGGCCGGCGCACGGTGACGCGCTCGGTGTTCACGTGCTTGCGGAGCGCCGCCTCGAGTTTGGCCTGCTCCACCCGTACGACCGGGGGAACGATTTCGGCCCCGAAGAGCCGGCGGCCGCTCTTCGCCGCGGCGTCGACCGTCGCCGGCACGTCGAACGCGAGCCCGACCGCCTCGGGCTCGACCGTCACGTCCTTGCCGTCGAGGCGGACCCGGGCCGGCTGGGCCGACCGCGTCGCCACGTGGTCACCGAGCGCCTTCTCGGCCGCGGACCGGCTGAGCGCACCCAGGTCGAGGCCGAGCACCTCGGTGCCGCGCGGGATGTCCCCGGCCGTGGCGTAGGCCCCAGCGCCGCCCGCGCCCACTGCCAGCACGCCGGCGACCGCGGCCGCGATCAGCACCCCACGACGGGAACGCGGGCGTTCCGGAGCCGGCGGCGACGGCTGCTCCTGCCTCGGGACGCCGCGCTGGGCCGGCATCACGACGGTGTTCGAGCTCATCGGCAACGGAACTGTGGCGTCGGCCCCATCGGGGGCCGTAACTCTGCCGTCCGGACCGGCGTTGAGGATGACGGTGTCGTCCGGTCTCGCGCCTTCGGGCCTGGAAGTCACGTGCTCACCTCACCGGTCGGGAACGCCGCTAGGACAGCGTGCGCTTCAAGATCAGGCGATAGGAGTAGACAGCATAGGCCAGGCTGCCGACCAGGATCGTGACCAGCGCGACCCAGTTCTCGCCGCCCAGCAGGTAGTCGCCCTCGCTGGTGCGCACGCCGGCCGCGAACAGCATCAGCAGCGTCCACAGCGCCCAGGGTGGGGCCAGCGACCAGCGACGACGGGTCGTGGTGACCGCGAACCACGCGATGGCCCAGTTGAACGCCGCGGACAGCGGGACGGCCAGCCACAAC
Organism: Paractinoplanes hotanensis; assembly: GCF_023717965.1. Lineage (NCBI taxonomy): Bacteria > Bacillati > Actinomycetota > Actinomycetes > Micromonosporales > Micromonosporaceae > Paractinoplanes > Paractinoplanes hotanensis. The sequence goes on from NZ_JAMQOL010000006.1 coordinate 261,686, forward strand.
AGGGGGCCGCCGCCCGAGCCGATCGCGTCGCCGCTCCAGACCGAGACCACGTCACCGGCGCGCAGCGTGCTCAGGAAGATCTCGAGGAGCCCGGTGACGAGCGCGGCCACGACGGCGACCACCACCCCGGCGACGCGGATCAGCGGCTCCCAGCCGGCCCACGGCTGACGCGCCCTCTCTTCGTACGTCTCGGAGGAAAGCTCCTGGGGTTGCACCTCGGCCGCGCTCTCGGTTCTCACCGCGCGGCCGAGTCTGATATGGCCGCCTGTTCCAGGTCGAGACCGCCGAACAGGTCAGCCTCCCAGTTGTGGGGGCCCTCGCCCGGGCCGCGCCTGCCCTTGGCGATGGTGAAGTATTCGACGCCCATGAACTCGCCGCCGAAGTCGCCGGCGATGCCGTAGAGCCACGAGTCGTCGGGGATCTGGGTGGCGTGGGCCTTCATCGCCGCCACCTTCTGCTGGTAGTAGTCGGTGCCGTCGATGCGGGCGGCGATCTCGTCGTCGGGGTGGCCGAACGGCAGATCCTCGACCTTCTCCACATCGGCGAACGGGTTGTCGGAGAGCTCGCGGAACGCCTCCATGCCGTCGCGCAGCACGCTCAGCGGCATCGCCGTCCAGTAGATCTTCTGCGGGCCGTCGTCGCCGGCCAGCTCAGCGGCGCGCATGGCGACCCGGTGGGCCTGGATGTGGTCGGGATGACCGTAGAAGCCGTTGGGGTCGTACGTGATCATGACCTGGGGCCGGACCTCGCGGATGACCTCGAGCAGCAGGGCGGCGGCCGCGTCGACGTCGGCCCGCCAGAAGGCGCGCTCGTGGTCGTTGGTGGGCAGACCCATCATGCCGGAGTCGCGGAAGCGGCCGGCGCCGCCGAGGAACCGGTGGTCGGTGACGCCCAGCGCGGCACACGCGCGGGACAACTCGACCAGGCGGTAGCCGCCGAGTTGGTCGGCCTGCGCGGCCTCGAGCTGGGCCAGCGCGGGGACGTGTATCTCGCCCTCTTCGCCGAGCGTGCAGGTCACGAGCGTCACGTGAGCGCCGGAGGCGGCGTAGTGGGCCATGGTGGCGCCGGTGCCGGTGACCTCGTCGTCGGGGTGAGCGTGCACCAGCAGGAGCCGGCGGGCGGGCAGGGCGTCAGTCACGCGGCAACTGTACGCGGGAGCACCGGCAGTCTTCTGTTGCGCCGTGCCCGGTTTGGGGCGCGCGGGAGGGGCTTGATCGGCGATGCTGTCCGGGTGGACTTCCCCAGGCTCGCGGAGCGCACCGGTCACTTCCGCTACGGCGCGCCGCATGCGGTCACGGTCGGCGCGGACGGCCGGCGGGTGGTGTTCCTGCGCTCGGCCGGTCCGGAGGATCCGATCTCGTCGCTCTGGGTGCTCAACGTCGCCACCGCCACCGAGTCCCTGGTCGCCGCGGGGCCGGTCGGCTCGTACGCCATCGACCGCGACGCCTGCGTGGCCGCCTTCACCCGCGAGGGCCGGCTGTTCCGGGCCGAACTGCCCCGGGGCACGGTGGCCGAGGTGCCGACCGGCGAGCCGGCCGAGGATCCGCGACCCGACCCCGGCGGCATCAACATCGGCTATCTCAGCCGGGTCGGCGGCTCGCCCTCGCTGCGCGTCGTCGGGCCCGACGGCGACCGCCTGCTGGCCGGCGAGTCCGGCAACGCCTGGCGCGAACGGGGTGGCGCGATCGGCTGGGGCCTGGCCGACGAGCCGGCCCGCCGGTTCGGGCGCGAACGGGGCTGGTGGTGGGCGCCCGACGGCAGCCAGATCCTGGCCGCGCGCACGGCCGCGTCGACCAGCCTGCACCTGCTCGACCTCGACTTCGGCTGGGTCGACGTGCACTGGGACCGCGAGACCTACCCGCACGTGGTGGGCGTGCGGTGGGCCGACGGCGGCGGACCGCTGATCACGGTGCTGCGCCGCATGCAGCAGCACGGCCTGGTGCTGGCGGTCGATCCGCGTACGGGGGAAACCCAGGTGCACGCCGAACTGGCCGACGCCCGGTGGGTGGAGCCGGTCGCCGGGACGCCTCGTCACCTGCCCGACGGACGAGTGCTGGTCGGCGGCGAACTGGCCCACGACGGCTTCGACGCGCGTTGCCTGTTCGCCGACGGCAGCCTGCTCACGCCGCCCCACCTGTACGTGCGGCGCGTGGTCGGCACGGTTCCCCGGCCGGGTGGCCCCAGCGGCTTCCCCGATCTGATCGTCGAGGGCACCGACGACGACCCGGCCGCCCAGTCGGTCTTCCGGGTACGGACGTCGCTGGGCGGCGGCGGAGCGGAGGCCCGCAAGATCACCGAGGCTCCCGGCTGGCACCACGCTGTCGCCGGCGGCGGCGTGCTTGTCATCGACGACGTGGTGTGGCGGGGCGAGGCCCGGGTGGCAGCCCTGGGCAACCAGTCGGCGCCACTGCCCTACTCGCCGAAGCCGGCCTTCGAACGGGTCACCGATCGGCGGCTGCCGGCCGCGGTCCTCTATCCGGACGGCTTCGTCGCCGGCGCCAAGCTGCCAGTGCTCCTGGCACTGGGCGAGGGCCCGGGCCGCCAGCAGGTGGTGAACGACCGCAAGGCCTGGCAGGAGAGGCAGTGGTGGGCCGACGCGGGCTTCGCGGTCGTGTCGATCGACGGCCGCGGAACGCCCGGGGTGGCCCCGAGCTTCGAGAAGGTGGTGCACCGGCGCCTGGTCGACGTGGCTCTGTCCGACCTGACCGACGCCCTGCAGGCCCTGCTCGGCAAGCACCCCGACCTCGACCTGACTTCGGTCTCCGTACGAGGAACAGGCGTCGGCGGCTGGCTGGCCGCCATGGCCGTCCTGCGCCGCCCGGAAACCTTCCACCGCGCCGTGGCCCGCCACCCGATCATCGACTGGCACGACGCACCCCCGGCGGTGGCCGAGCGCTACCTGGGCGACCCCCGCGACTCAGCCGACGTCTACGCCCACCACAGCTTGCTCGAAGCCGACCCCACCAACGCCGTCCTCCTGATCGGCCCCACAGTCCACGGCCTCCCTTCGGTCGAAGCCGCCTCCCTCGACGAGGAGCTAGCCTTCCTCCAGGGACGCGGCACGGCTGCTCGATGGCGAAAAAGGTAGTCGCTAGGAGAGTTGTCATGAGACTAGTCTTTATGGGAGAGTCCGACCCCGACAGCTCGGGAGACGCTATGACCACGGTTTTCACTGCGGACAAACCGTCCGCGAACGGGATGATCTTCGCCGATGGTCGGCCGATGACCGGTGAAGACTATCTGGCGCTTGGCGTGACCTCCCCCCGAGTCGAACTCCTCGACGGGAGCCTGCTCGTGACACCCAATCCCACCCGCGCTCACCAGAAAATCGCCCGACACCTGGCCAACACCCTGGAAGCGAACGCCGATCCGGCCCTCCTGGAAGTCGGCGACGCGGTGAACGTCCAGCTCGGACCGGACCGGATGGTGATCCCGGACGTCGTTGTCTTCGCGGCCGACGACGAGGTCGACGACCTGATCATCGACTCGACGTTTGTCGTACTCGTCTGCGAGATCCACTCCCCTTCCAACGCAACCACTGACAAGGTGCTGAAAAAGCACTACTACGCGGTGGCCGGGATCCCGTGGTACCTGATGGTCGATCCCGAGGCCGGGACCTTCACCCTGTACCAGTTGGCCGGGTCGGCATACATGGAGCACTCGGTGACCAAGGTGGGCGAGATTCTGCGGCTCACCGAGCCGGTCATTGTCGACCTGGATCCGGCGACGCTGCTGCCGGACTGATTTCTGTCGTACCCGTCCCCTAGGGTCGGGCCATGAGTCACTTCGATGAGGCTTCGGCGGCGGTGCAGGCCGCTCTCGAGGCCGGGGCGCGCTATGCCGACTGTCGCGTCATGGTGCGGCGCACCGAGTCGATGTCCGCCCGCGACGGTGACATCGAAGAGGTCGACTCGGGCGAGAGCGCCGGCCTCGGCGTCCGGGCCCTGGTCGGGTCCTCGTGGGGCTTCTACGCCGTGCCCGACCTCTCCGATCCGGCCGCCCGCGCCGCCGGCCGCCGGGCCGCGCAGATCGCCGCGGCCAGCGCCACCGTGCCGGGGCCGCCGGTCGAGCTGGTGCCTTCGGCCGCCGTCGAGGCGAGCTGGGCCAACGAGTGCGAGATCGACCCGCTCGGGGTGTCCCTGTCGACCAAGGGCGACCTGCTGGTGGCGGCCACCGCCGCGGCCGGAGCAGCCGGCGCCGATCTGGCCCAGGGCGCCCTCTCCGTGTGGGACACGCGCAAGTGGTTCGTCTCGAGCGAGGGCCACCGCATCGACCAGCACACCCGCGAGTGCGGCGGCGGCGTCTGGGCCAGCGCTTTCGGCGACGGCGAGATCCAACGGCGCTCCTGGCCCTCGTACGGCGGCCAGTACGGCACCCGCGGCTGGGAACTGGTCGAGAGCCTCGACCTGGTCGGCAACGCCGCCCGCCTGGCAGAAGAAGCGCGTGCCCTGCTCAGCGCCCCGCTCTGCCCCACCGGCGAGACGACGCTGGTGCTCGGCGGCGAGCAACTCGCCCTCCAGATCCACGAGTCGGTCGGGCACGCCATCGAGCTCGACCGGATCCTGGGGTGGGAGGCCGCCTTCGCCGGCACCAGCTGGCTCGACCTGCGCAAGCTGGGCTCGCTGCGCTACGGCTCGGAACTCATGAACATCACCATCGACCCCGGCATCCCGGGCGCGCTCGGCAGCTTCGGCTACGACGACGAGGGCACCCCCGCCACCCGGCGCGACGCGGTGCGCGACGGCATCTGGGTCGGCGTGCTGGCCGGGCGCGACTCGGCCGCCGTGGCCGGGCTCGACTACGCGGGCAGCGTTCGCTCCGACGGCTGGGCGCGGCTGCCGATGGTGCGTATGACGAATGTGGGCCTCGAGCCCGGCCCGCACACGCTCGACGAGATCATCGCGGCCACCGACGACGGCGTGTTCATGGATGTCAACCGCTCCTGGTCGATCGACGACCGCCGGCTCAACTTCCAGTTCGGCTGCGAGATCGGCTACGAGATCAAGAACGGCAAGCTCGGCCGCATGCTGCGCAACCCGACCTACACCGGCATCGGTCCCAAGTTCTGGCAGTCGATGGACATGCTCTCGTCCGAGACCGTCGCCTGGGGCACCCCCAACTGCGGCAAGGGCCAGCCCGGCCAGGTGGGTCACACAGGTCATCCGGCGGCGCCGGCCAGGTTCACCGACGTACGCGTGGGGGTGCGGGGATGAGTCTCGAGAGCATCCGGTCCGGGGCCGAGCTCGATCTCGCCGCCCGGGTCGTCGAACTGGTGCGGCAGGCGGCCGGGCCGTCGGCCGAGACCGAGGTCATGGTGCGTCACGACGCCCAGGCGCTGACCCGGTTCGCCGTTTCCATGATCCATCAGAACGTGGCCGACGCGGTCACCACCGTCGGCCTGCGGCTGCACCTCGACGGGCGGACGGCGTCGGGCGCCACCACAATCGTCGACGCCGCCGGGCTGCGCGGACTGGTCGAGCGCACGCTCGCGGCGACCCGGCTGAGCCCGCCCGACGTGACGTGGCCCGGGCTCACCCCGCCCAGCCCGCTGCACCACTCGGCGGGCTACCACGGTTCGGGCGAGCACTCCCGGCTCGACTTCGGCTTCGACGAAGCGACCGCGCGGGCGACCCCGGCCGAACGGGCCCAGCGCGTCGGCGATTTCGTCCGTGCCGCCGGTGGCCTCGAGACGGCGGGCTACTGCCGCACGGTCTACACGTCGGCGGCGTTCGCGAACAGTGCCGGGCAGTCCGTCGAGGGCCGCACGGCCGAGGCCGCGATGGACGGCATCGCCCGCTCCGACGGCGCCGACGGCGTGGCCCGGCTGGCCAGCGGCCGCCTGGCCGAGCTCGATGGCGGCGCGCTCGGGGCCCGCGCGGCGGCCAAGGCCCGGGCAGCGCAGAACCCGGTCGAGTTGCCACCCGGGCGCTACGAGGTGGTGCTCGAACCCGAGGCGGTCGCCGACCTGCTCGACAACTTCTCGGTCTTCGGGTTCAACGGCAAGTCGTACGCCCAGAAACAGTCCTTTGCCGAACTCGGCGCCGACCAGTTCGACCCGTCGGTGACCCTGATCGACGAGCCGCTGGGCAGCCGCGACGAACACGCGCCGGGCCTGCCGTTCGACGACGAGGGCACGCCCCGCGAGTCGCTGGTGCTGGTGCGCGAGGGGGTCACCAAGGCAGTGGCCCACGACCGCACGTCGGCCGCCGAGGCGGGCACGGTGTCCACCGGTCACGCCTCGGGCGCGTCCCGCACGTGGGGCCCCTGTCCCACCCACGTACGGCTGGAGGCCTCGTCCGCCGCGCCCCCGTCGCCCGCGGCCGGCTCGGCCGGGCCGGTGGCCGAATCCGCCCGCCCGCTGGTGGCGCGCATGGAACGCGGCCTGCTGATCTCCGACCTCTGGTACACCCGCGTGCTCGACCCGAAGACGCTGGTCGTCACCGGCCTGACCCGCAACGGCGTCTGGCTGGTCGAGAACGGCGAGGTGACCGCGGCGGTCGGCAACATGCGGTTCACCCAGTCCTACCCGCAGGCGCTGGGGGCCGGCATGGTGCTGGGCATCGGCAGCGAGTCGGTCCTGCTGCCCGACCGCTGGTCCGGCACCCGCTACGCGGCCCCCGCGCTGCACCTGGCCAGCTGGAACCTCACCGGCAACGCCTCCGGCTGATCGGCCCCGCATTGACCGGCGTGCTTCACTGGGCCGGTGAGCGATTCGCCGCGCGACCCTGACCAGGACGACGACGCCACCGCCCGCCTGCCGAGGCCCGATCGCGCCGACCCCGCTGTCCGGCCGCCCGACACCTCGCCGGGCCTGCCGACCGAGGCGCCATCGAGCACCGTGGATCCCGCCGGTGGGGACTCGTTCGCGGCCGGACGCGCGACATCGACCACACCCGGCAGCCCCTCCGCAGCCGGGAGCGGGCCGGCGGACGGCGCCGAACCAGCACGTGGCAGCCGGGCGGCAAGCGGAGGCCGCTCCGGGGTGACGGTCGGTGCGCGGCCCGCGTGGTGGCGGCGACTGGCGGGCTCCGGCGTGCACGACGCCCGGCAGCGACGGCGGCGGCAATGGTTCGTGGCGGGCATCTCGATCGGTGCGGCCCTGATTGTGATCGCCCTCTGCGCGGGCGCGCTGGCCGTCGTCGATGCCGTCTCGGACGTGCGCGACACTGCCTCCGAGGCGCGCGAGACCCGCGTGCTGCGTGACCAGAACTGCCTCGAACTCGAACGCCGGCTCAATCGGCTCAATCCGCCCGGCGCCGCCTCGAGCCCGGCCGGCCGGGCGGTCGCGATCCGCGACGAGAACTCGGCCGTCCGCATCTACGTCGGCGAGATCAGCGACGCCCGCGCCCAGGACGGCTGGCGCCAGTTGCTCGACTCCCGCGCCGTCTACGCCGATGCCCTCGACCGCCAGGCGAAGGCTCGCACACCCGCCTTCTACGTCCCCCCGAAGAACGCGGACAACGAGCCCGTCGCCGACGATCTGATCGAGGTGTCGCCCGCACCGTGCGCCGGCCCGGTCCGCCGCCTGGCCGTCCCCGACCTCTGAGAGCCCCTCGCGGGCGCCCTGTCCGGCTGCTACCCGAGCGTCCGTTTTGGATCAGCCTGAGCAAGATCCACTAGCGTGTGCGAACGTATCGATGCGATGAGGGTCGACATTTGTGATCCATCCCCCATCCCTGGACGCGAAACTGTCCGACCCTCGGCGTAACGTGTGCCCCACATCACGTAGGCATGGCGGCTGCCGAGCTCCCCCTCGCTCGCCGGCCGGGTCACTGGGACAGGCACGTCAGGAGATCGAATGACGACGACGGCAACGAAGCCGGGCGTGGGGCCCTCCGGTCCACACAAGCCACGCGCGGCGATCACGGCCAAGACGCTGCGCACCGACCGGTGGTGGCTCGCCCCGCTCATCACCTTCGTCGGGCTGGGGGCGTGGGTCACCTACGCGACCGTCCGCGTCTTCATGCACGACTATTACTTCGTCGAGGCTTACCACTACCTCACGCCGTTCTACTCGCCCTGCCTGACCGACCGATGCGTCGAGGGTTCAGCGCTGTTCGGCACGCCCCTGCCCAGCTGGTGGATCCTGCCCGAGGCCGCCTTCACGCTGCCGTTCCTGCTGCTCTTCCGGCTCACTTGCTACTACTACCGCAAGGCCTACTACCGGGCCTTCTGGCTCTCCCCGCCGGCCTGCGCGGTCCCCGACGGTCACGCCAAATACACCGGTGAGACCCGGTTCCCGCTGATCTTCCAGAACGCCCACCGCTACGCGTTCTACGCCGCGATGATCATCTCGCTGATCAACACGTACGACGCGATCATCGCGTTCCGCAGCGGCGACTCGTTCGGCTTCGGGCTGGGCAACATCATCCTGGTCGGCAACGTGGTGATGCTCTGGCTCTACACGCTGTCGTGCCACTCATGCCGTCACATCGCCGGCGGCCGCCTCAAGCACTTCTCGAAGCACCCGGTGCGCTACCGCATCTGGACCTTCGTGTCGAAGCTGAACGTCCGCCACATGCAGCTGGCCTGGATCACGCTCGGCACGCTGGCGCTGACCGACTTCTACATCATGGCGCTGGAGCTCGGCTGGTTCTCCGATCTTCGGTTCGTCGGCTGAGGGGCACGCACATCATGACTACCGCACGAATCGAACGACACCACTACGACGTCGTCGTGATCGGTGCCGGCGGCGCCGGTCTGCGCGCGGCCATCGAGGCCCGGCTGGCCGGCAAGCGTACGGCGATCATCTCGAAGTCCCTGTTCGGCAAGGCCCACACGGTGATGGCCGAGGGCGGCGCCGCCGCCGCGATGGGCAACGTCAACTCGCGCGACAACTGGATGGTCCATTTCCGCGACACCATGCGCGGCGGCAAGTTCCTCAACAACTTCCGCATGGCCGAGCTGCACGCCAAGGAAGCACCGGAACGCATCTGGGAGCTCGAGACGTACGGGGCGCTCTTCGACCGTACGAAGGACGGCAAGATCTCCCAGCGGAACTTCGGCGGCCACGAATATCCCCGGCTCGCGCACGTCGGCGACCGCACCGGCCTCGAGCTGATCCGCACCCTGCAGCAGAAGATCGTCTCGCTCCAGCAGGAAGACTTCGCCGAGACGGGCAACTACGACTCCCGCCTCCGGGTCTTCTCCGAGACCACGATCACCGAGCTGCTGCTCGACGGCAACCGCGTGGCCGGCGCGTTCGGCTACTACCGCGAATCCGGCGAGTTCATCCTGCTCGAGGCGCCCGCGGTGATCCTGGCGACCGGTGGCGTCGGCCGCAGCTACAAGGTCACCTCGAACTCGTGGGAGTACACCGGCGACGGACACGCCCTGGCGCTACGGGCGGGCGCGACGCTGATCAACATGGAGTTCCTCCAGTTCCACCCGACCGGCATGGTGTGGCCGCCCAGCGTCAAGGGCATCCTGGTCACCGAGTCGGTCCGGGGCGACGGCGGTGTGCTGCGCAACAGCGAGGGCAAGCGCTTCATGTTCGACTACGTCCCCGACGTGTTCCGCAAGCAGTACGCGGACACGGAGGAAGAGGCCGACCGCTGGTACAACGACCCCGACAACAACCGCCGCCCACCCGAGCTGCTGCCGCGCGACGAGGTCGCCCGTGCGATCAACTCCGAGGTCAAGGCGGGCCGGGGCACCAAGGCGGGCGGCGTCCTGCTCGACGTCTCCACCCGCATGCCGGCCGAGACGATCACCAAGCGGCTCCCGTCGATGTATCACCAGTTCAAGGAGCTGGCCGACGTCGACATCACCAAGGAGCCGATGGAGGTCGGGCCCACCTGCCACTACGTCATGGGCGGGGTCGAGGTCGAGCCCGACAGCACGGCTGCGATGGGCACGGTCGAGGGTCTGTTCGCCGCGGGCGAGGTGTCCGGCGGCATGCACGGCTCCAACCGGCTCGGCGGCAACTCGCTGTCCGACCTGCTGGTCTTCGGCAAGCGGGCCGGCGAGCACGCCGCGGCCTACACCGACTCGCTGACCAAGCGGCCCAAGGTCACCACGTCCGACGTGGAATCCGCGGTGCTCACGGCCCTCGCGCCCTTGGAGAGGCCGGGCGGCGAGAATCCGTACACCCTGCAGCAGGATCTTCAGGCCGTGATGGGCGACCTGGTCGGCATCATCCGGCGCGAGGGCGAACTGACCGACGCGCTCAAGCGGCTCCAGCAGCTCAAGCTGCGCGTCGCCCAGGTCGGGGCGGTCGGCGGCCGGCGCTACAACCCGGGCTGGCACCTCGCGCTCGACCTGCGCAACATGCTGATCGTCTCGGAGTGCACGGCCAAGGCGGCGCTCGAGCGTGAGGAGTCCCGCGGCGGTCACACCCGCGAGGACTTCCCGCAGATGAACCCGCAGTGGCGGTTGATCAACCTGGTCTGCTCGCTCGACGGTTCCGGCGACGTGCACCTCGAGCGCAAACCCGTGCCCCGCATGCGGGACGAGTTGATCCAGCTGTTCGAGCGCTCCGAGCTGTCGAAATACCTGACCGAGGGCGAGATCACCCAGTTCGACGCGATCGAGGGCCCGACGGGCGACGCCGCCATCCCCGGCGCGACGAGCAAGACGGAGGCGAAGTAATGGGCACCAAGCGCCACTTCCGCGTCTGGCGGGGCGATTCGGCCGGCGGCGACATCGAGGACTTCGACGTCGAGGTCAACGAGGGTGAGGTCGTGCTCGACATCATCCACCGGCTGCAGGCGACCCAGACGCCCGACCTGGCCTGCCGGTGGAACTGCAAGGCCGGCAAGTGCGGCTCGTGCTCGATGGAGATCAACGGCAAGCCCCGGCTGGGCTGCATGACCCGCATGTCGACGTTCGAAGAGGACGAGACGGTCACGATCACGCCGCTGCGCACGTTTCCGGTCATCCGCGACCTGGTCACCGACGTCTCCTTCAACTACGACAAGGCCCGCGAGACCCCGGCCTTCGCGCCGCCGCCCGGGGTGGCGCCGGGCGACTACCGCATGCAGCAGGTCGACGTCGAACGCAGCCAAGAGTTCCGCAAGTGCATCGAGTGCTTCCTCTGCCAGAACACCTGTCACGTCGTGCGCGACCACGAAGAGAACAAGGCCGCGTTCTCCGGTCCGCGCTACTTCATCCGCGCCGCCGAGCTCGACATGCACCCGCTCGACGACCGGGAGGACCGCAAGGAGTACGCCCAGTCCCACCAGGGCATGGGCTTGTGCAACATCACCAAGTGCTGCACCGAGGTCTGCCCCGAGCACATCAAGATCACCGACAACGCGATCATCCCGATGAAGGAGCGTGTCGTCGACCGCCGCTACGACCCGCTGGTCTGGCTCGGTCGCAAGATCTTCCGCCGTGACCAGCTCGACGGCGACGGCATGGCGCCGAGCAGCTCGGTCGGGGTGACCGACGTGGCCAAGGGCGCGCCGTTCACCACCAACCGCGGCCCCGAGGGCCCCGAGGTGCGCGAGGACGGCCGGATGGACGTCACCGAGGTCACGCTGCCCACCCAGGGCGGCCCGTCCCCGTTCGGCGACCAGGAGTTCCCGCTGCCGTCCGGCCGGGTGGCCTACCAGCCGCCGGCGCCGCAGTACGGCGTTCACGACGACGGCCAGGACGGCGACCACGGCACCGACGGTCACCACCAGGCCCACTGAGCCAACGACTCCGGCCGCCGGCAACGCGCCGGCGGCCGGAGTCGTGCCCGCTGTCCATCAGGCCATCGCACCCGCTGTTCATCAGGCCGGCGGCGGCTTCCCGTCGTTTCGCGTCAGCCAGCTCTCCAGTCCGTCGAGCAGGCGTTCCAAGCCGAAGGCGTACGTCTCCTCCAGCACCTGTTCGGGGTCGTTGCGCAACGACCCGGTCTCTTTTCGCCACTTCTCGTAGTTCGGGTTGTCGGGCGCGAGCCGTTCCAGATAGGGCTCGACGTCCTCGGCTACCTCTTCCCACGTCTTCCCCGTGCGCTTCAGGGCCGACTTGACCGCCGCTTCGGAGGTCGCCGAGCCGATCGCGTGGGCGTTGAGCGTCGCCGTCGCGTGCGACAGCGGCATGCCGGCGAAGCCGGCCGCCGTGAAGAGCGCCACGAGCCGCTCACCGAGGCGCATCGCGTTGGGGCCGAGCGTGGGGTGCAGGCCGAGCAGACCGATCACCCACGGATGCCGCAGCAGCGCCGAGCGCATGCCGTTCGCGCTGATCGACGCGCCGACCCGCCAGTGGGTGTCACCCGGCTCGGGCACGTAGACCTCGCCCAGCACCTCGTCGACCGCGAGCTCGAGCAGCTCATCCTTGTTCGCGACGTGCCAGTAGAGCGACGTGGCCCCGGCCCCCAGCTTGGTGCCCAGCCGGCGCATGCTGAGCCCGGCCGACCCCTCGGCGTCGAGCAACTCGATCGCCGCGCGGACGATCTGCTCGCGGCTCAGCGAGGGCTGACCGGTCTGAGCGCGTGGCGGCCGCAACCAGACGGAGCCGGTGAACCCTTCGGTGCTTCTCACCTGCCCATCCTAAAGCCACTCGCACAGTGTTCGAGCCGACTGGTACGGTGTTCGAGCCAATCGAACGCCGTACTAGAAAGGCCGTCATGACGGAGCGCAACCCTCGGCGCTGGTTGATCCTCGGTGTGCTCTGCCTGAGCCTGCTGGTGGTCGTCGTCGACAACATGGTGCTGAACATCGCGATCCCGTCGCTGATCCGCGACCTCGGCGCCAGCACCGCCCAGATTCAGTGGATCATCGACGCCTACATCCTGGTCTTCGCCGGGCTGCTGCTCACCGCCGGCAGCCTGTCGGACCGCCACGGCCGCCGCCGCGGCCTGGTGATCGGGCTCGTCGTCTTCGGCAGCGCCTCGGTGCTCGCCACGCTCTGCCAGACCCCGGGACAGCTCATCGCCGTCCGCGGCCTGATGGGTGTCGGCGCCGCTTTCCTGATGCCGGGCACCCTGTCGATCCTCACCACCGTCTTCGCCGAGGACGAGCGCAAGAAGGCGATCGCCATCTGGAGCTCGGTGCTCATGCTGGGTGCCCTGGGCGGGCCCAGCCTCGGCGGACTGCTGCTCGAGCACTTCTGGTGGGGTTCGATCTTCCTGCTCAACGTGCCGATCGCGATCCTCGGCATCGTGGCCGCGCTGGCCGTCATTCCCGAGTCCCGGGGCGCGGCCAGCCGGCCCGACCTGCTCGGCGCGCTGCTCTCCATGGTCGGCATGACGGCCCTGGTCTGGGGCGTGATCCATTCGGCGCAGGGCGGCCTCGGGTCGGCCTCCACCCTCGGCGGCTTCGCCGTCGCAGTCATCGCGCTCACCGCGTTCGTCCTATGGGAGCGCAAGGTCGCCGAGCCGATGCTGCCGCTGAAGCTCTTCCGCAACCGCAACTTCGCGGGAGCCAGCCTCTCGATCGTCCTTCTCTCGTTCTCGGCGGGCGGCGTGCTCCTCGCCCTCACGCAATACCTGCAGTTCGCGCTCGGCTACGAGCCGCTCAAGGCCGGCACGGCGTTCATCCCGATGATCGTCACCGCCATGGTCTTCAACGGCGTGGGCGTGGTCGTCGACAAGAAGTTCGGCACGCGGACCGCCCTGGCCGCCGGGCTGCTGCTCATGGCGGCCGGCTTCGGCATCCTCTCGTCGCTCGCGCCCGGGGACGGCTATCTCAAGCTCGCGTTCGCGCTGGTCGTCATGGGCATGGGCAGCGGCACGGCCGGGCCCGCGGCCTACGGAACCCTGATGGCGTCGCTGCCACCGGAGCGGGTCGGCGTCGGCTCGGCCGTGAACGACACCGTGCAACAGGTCGGCACGGCGCTGAGCGTCGCCGTGCTCGGCAGCGTGCTCACCGCCACCTATCGGGCCGCCATGCCCACCGACGTGGCCGAGCGGGCCCGCGACTCGATCGGCGACGCGCTGCAGATCGCTGCCACCACCGGCGATGCGGCCCTGGCCCGGGTCGCGCAGGACTCCTTCGTCTCGGCGATCGCCTCGACCTCTCTCATCGGCGTGGTCGGCGGCATCGTGGCGGCCGTGGTCGCCGTGGCCGTCCTGCGGCCGGCGCCGCGGGCAACCACACCCGAAGATGCAGCCCCGGAGCCGGAGTCGCAACTGGCCGGCTGACACCTGTGGACAACTGACGGCCCTGTGGACAGCCGACCAATCTTCGAACGTTCGTACTAACATGGCCGCATGACCAGCACCTATCAGCCATCGATGTTCGACCTGAGCGGCGGCGCCGGGGGCAGCCCCGCCCCCGGCGCCGGTGAGCTGGCCGGCCGCATCGAACGCCACCAGCTCACCGCGGGGGCCTGGGTCGACGTGCTGCCCGGCTGGCTGCACGGGTCCGACGCGGTCTTCGAGGCGCTGCTCGGCATCGACTGGCGGGCAGACCGCCGCCAGATGTACGACAACGTCGTCGACGTCCCCCGCCTGTTGCGCTGGTTCGGCGCCGACGAGCCCCTGCCGCACCCCGCCCTGGCCGAGGCGAGGGCCCGGCTCAACATCCACTACGCCGACGAGCTGGGCGAAGAGTTCGTCACCGCCGGCATGTGCCTCTACCGCGACGGCAAAGACAGCGTCGCCTGGCACGGCGACACGATCGGCCGCTCCGCCCGCCACGACACGATGGTCGCCATCGTGTCGGTGGGCTCCCCGCGCCACCTCTCCCTGCGGCCGCGTGCCGGCGGCCACGAGACACTGCGCTTCCCGCTCGGCCACGGCGACCTGATCGTCATGGGCGGCTCCTGCCAGCGCACGTGGGAACACGCCATCCTCAAGACGGCCAAGCCCGTGGGCCCGCGCATCAGCATCCAGTTCCGCCCAGCCGGCGTCGCCTGACGCAAAGCGGCACGCCCGGTTCCGCGCCCTTCGCAAAGCGGGCCTCAGATGCCCCCGGACGGCCCGGCGGCATGCGATAAACGTCAATGGAAACAACTTGGAAACAGGCGGTTGACGTGCACGCGGAGAAAGTTACACTGCGAGTGTAAATAGTTTGACGGGAACGATCCACAGAGGACGGGCCGCGTCGTGTCCTGGCGCGCTTGGCGTTCGTCCGGCCACTCCGCCGCACCGAGCCGAGGTGACCATGTCAACGGAACCGCTCAACGACGCCGAGGGCTTGACCCTGGACCACATCACCGTTCGTTTCGGAGGGTTGCTCGCCCTCGACGACGTCTCCCTGCGGGTCACGCCGGGCCGCACCGTCGGGATCATCGGGCCCAACGGCGCGGGCAAGACCACCCTCTTCAACGTCATCTGCGGATTCGTGGCGCCGCAGTCCGGCGCTCTCACCCTCGACGGCAAGCCGTTCCGGCCGAAGCCGCACCACCTCACCCGCCGGGGCATCGCCCGCACGTTGCAGGGGGTCGGTCAGTTCAACGGCATGACCGTCCTCGAGAACGTGCTGGTCGGCGCCCGGTCGCGCAAACCCGAGGCCGACGCGTGGGAGGCACTGGACCGCTGCGGCGTCGCGGAACACGCCCGGGCGCTGCCGGGGTCGCTGCCGTACGCCAAGCGCAAACGCGTCGAACTGGCCCGCGCGCTCGCCGCCCGGCCCCGCATCCTGATGCTCGACGAGCCGGCCGGCGGCCTCGACGCCGACGAGATCCGCTGGCTGGCCGATCTGATCCAGGGGGCGGAGACGACCGTCCTGCTCGTCGAGCACCACATGGAACTGGTCATGTCGGTCTGCGACGAGATCCTCGTTCTCGATTTCGGCAAGCCGATCGCGCTGGGTAGTCCGGCCGAGATCCGGACGAACGACAAGGTCGCCGAGGCCTACCTGGGCGCGGCCGCATGAGCGCGTTGCTCGAGGTCGAGGGGCTCACCGCCGGCTACGGCGCCGCACCCGTGCTGCACGACGTCAGCCTGTCCGTCCAACCCGGACAGATCGTCGCCGTCCTGGGCGCCAACGGCGCCGGCAAGTCGACCCTCCTGCGGACGCTGTCGGGCCTGTTGCCCGCCACGAGCGGCCGTGTGACCTTCGACGGCCAGGATCTGCGCGGCGTCCGGGTCGAGCGGATGGTGCACCTCGGCATCGCCCACGTGCCCGAGGGCCGCGGCGTCGTCACCGAGCTGACGGTCGACGAGAATCTGCGCCTGGGCGGGCTCTGGCGCAAGCCGCAGCCGCCCCTCGAGCCGATCTACGAGCTGTTTCCCCGGCTCGCCGAGCGCCGCGGCCACCTCGGCCACCAGCTTTCCGGTGGCGAGCGCCAGATGCTCGCGATCGGCCGCGCGCTGGCCGCCCAGCCCCGGCTCCTGCTGCTCGACGAGCCCTCGCTGGGTCTCGCTCCCAAGATCACGGCTCAGATCATGGGCCTGCTGCGCGATCTGCGCGACCGCACCGGGCTGGCCGTCCTGCTGGTCGAGCAGAACGTCCGCAGCGCGCTCTCGATCGCCGACCAGGGTGTCGTGCTGTCGCTGGGCCGCATCGTCACCCGGCACGATGCCGCGACGCTCGTCGACGACGCCGACCTCCGGCACGCCTACCTGGGGTTCTGACATGGACCGTTTCCTGTTCCTCACCTTCGACGGCCTCAGCCGGGGCGCCGTCTACGCGGCGTTCGCACTGGCCCTGGTGCTGATCTGGCGGGCCACGCGCATCGTCAACTTCGCCCAGGGCGCGATGGCGGTGGCGACGGCGTACGTGGCGTACTCGGTGGCCGACGCGACCGGCTCGTACTGGCTCGGCTTCGTCGTCGCGCTGGTCGCCGGCCTGCTGCTGGGCGCGGGGGTCGAGCGTGTGGTGATGCGCTTCGTCGACCACTCCTCGCCGCTCAACGGCGTGGTCGTCGCGCTCGGCCTGGTGCTGATCATCCAGGGCGTGCTCGGCATGATCTACGGCAACGAGTTCCGGCCGGCCACGGCCCCGTTCAGCCGCGACGCGTTCGAGATCGGCGGCGTCGCCCTGCTGTCGCGCTACGACCTGTTCGTCTTCGCCGCGGTGGGGGCGGTGGTCGTCCTTCTCACGCTGCTGTTCACCCGTACGCCCACCGGCCTGCGCATGCGGGCGGCCGCCTTCGCCCCGGACGTCTCGCGGCTGCTCGGCGTCCCGGTCGGCGGCATGCTGACGCTGGGCTGGGCGCTCGCCGCCGCCGTGGGCTCGCTCGCCGGCATGCTCGTCATCCCCACCGAACTGGGCCTGCACCCGACCGCGATGGACATCGTCTTCATCTCGGCGTTCACCGCGGCCGTACTGGGCGGCCTCGACAGTCCGATCGGCTCGGTGCTCGGCGGCCTGCTCGTCGGCCTGCTGCTCTCGTACATCAGCGGTTACCTCGGCGCCACGGTCGCCCCGATGGCCGTCCTGGCCCTGTTGGTCGTCGTCCTCCTGAGCCGTCCCGACGGCCTCTTCTCCCGATCGAAAGCGAGGACGGCATGACCGTCGTCCGGGACCGCGTCACCACGCGGATCGCCTCGCCGCCGATGCGGCGCCGGTTCAGCCCTCTGGTCGTCGTCGTCATCGGCGCCGCGATCGTGGTGGCGCTCACCTACACCCTGCCGCCGTTCCGCACCTACCAGCTGGCGACCATCGGGGCCTATCTCTGCGTCACCGCCGGCCTGACCGTGCTGACCGGCCTCAATGGACAGCTGTCGCTCGGCCACGGCGCCCTGATGGCGACCGGCGCGTACACGCTCGCGCTCTGGCAGAACAAGTTCAACCTGCTCGCCGTCGGCATCGTGGTGGCGATCCTGGTGACCACCGCCGTCGGCGCCGTCATCGGCCTGGCCGCGGCCCGCCTGCGCGGGCCCTATCTGGCCGGTCTCACCCTGGCCGTCGCGGTGGTCGTGCCCTCGATCACCAGCACGTTCGACGAGACGTTCAACAGCGATCAGGGCCTGTCGGTGATCCTGAACCCGCCGCCCGAGTCGATGACGGTAGAGCAGTGGCAGGCCTGGGTGTGCTGGGGTGGCGCCCTGATCACCGTGCTGGCGCTGGCCCTGCTCACCCGGGGCCGGTTCGGCCGGGACATGCGGGCCGTGCGTGACGACGAGACAGCAGCCCGTCTCGCCGGCATCAGCATCGCCCGCACGCAGGTCGCCGCGTTCGTCGTCTCCGCCGCCTGCGCCGGTCTCGCCGGCGCCCTGTTCGCAGTGATCGCGCAGAGCGTCTCCCCCGGCGCGTTCCCGCTGACCCTGTCGCTGTTCCTGCTGATGGCGATCGTCATCGGCGGCCTGGGCCGGCTCTCCGGCGCGCTGATCGGCGCAGGGCTGCTGGTCGCGCTGCCCGCGGTCGCGCACGAGATCGGCGAGGCGGCCGGCTCGCAGCGGCTCGAGGGCAACCTCGCGCTCACCTTCTTCGGCGTCGTTCTCGTCGTCGTCATGCTCGCCGCTCCCGGCGGCCTGGCCTCCCTACGGATTCCTCGCCGGTGGCAGTTCCGCACCAAGAAGCACTGAAAGGCACGCGCACAACCACTTCCTGGATTCCGCGCAGAAAGGCCGATGATGAAACGCACCGCGACCGTCCTCGCCGCCGTGCTGCTGGCCGCGGCCGGCTGCAGCAACGCCGACAGTGGCGGCGGCAGCAGCGCCGCCACTCCCGGTGTGACCGACACCGAGATCGTGGTGGGCACGCACATGCCCCTCACGGGCCCCGCCGCCGCCGGCTATTCCAAGATCGCCCCGGCCACCAAGGCCTACTTCGACTACGTGAACGCGAACGGCGGCGTGCACGGCCGCAAGATCACCTACAAGATCATGGACGACGGCTACAACCCGGCGAACACCCAGCAGGTCGTGCGCCAGCTGGTCCTGCAGGACAAGGTCTTCGCCATCCTCAACGGCCTGGGCACGCCCACGCACAGCGGTGTGCTCGACTTCCTCAAGACCAACCGGGTGCCCGACCTCTTCGTGGCCAGCGGCAGCCGCAGCTGGAACCAGCCCGACAAGTATCCCGGCACGTTCGGCTTCAACCCCGACTACACCGTCGAGGGCAAGATCCTGGCCACCCACGTGAAGACGGAGCACGCCGGCAAGAAGGTCTGCTTCCTCGGTCAGGACGACGACTTCGGCCGGGACAGCCTGGCCGGCATCGAGAAGGTGCTCGGCCCGGTCGCAGCCAAGCAGTCGTACGTGACCAGCAACCCGAACGTCGGGCCGCAGATCGGCGCGCTCAAGGCGGCCGGCTGCCAGGTCGTCATGCTCGCGACCGTGCCCGGGTTCACCGCGCTGTCGATCGGCACGGCGGCGAAGATCGGGTTCAAGCCGCAGTTCGTGGTGAGCAACGTCGGCTCCGACCCGACCACGCTCGCCAAGACCCTGGGGGCGGCCGCGCCGCTGCTCGAAGGGGTCGTGGCGGCGAACTACCTGCCGCTGGTCAACGACACCGCGAACCCGTGGATCCAGCTGTACACCAAGGTCAACAAGGAGTACAACGCCGGCGCCGAGATGGACAACAACGTCGTGTACGGCATGTCCGTCGCCTACCTGTTCGTCCAGTCGCTGCAGTCCGCCGGCAAGGATCTGACCCGGGACGGCATCATCGAGGCGGTCAAGAAGGGCGGCTTCACCGGGCCCGGCCTGGTGCCGACGCGCTACTCGGCGACCGACCACTCCGGCTACGGCGGTGAGCAGCTCACCGTCATCGAGGGCGGCCAGGCCAAGTGGATCGGCAAGCCGTTCCGGACCGACGACGGCGACGGCGCGGTCGAGGTCTACGAGCAGGCGGCGGTGGCCCCGCCAGCGAACGGCATCCCCGCTGCCTAAGGTGGGCTGCGGGACATCTGTTGATCAGGACTGACGAGGGAGCGGCCATGGCGGACCAAGTGGCGATCGTGACGGGAGCCAGCAGGGGGATCGGTTTCGCCATCGCGCAACGCTTCGTGGCCGACGGGTACAAGGTCTGCATCACCGGCCGGGACGCGGCCGCGCTCGACTCGGCGGCCAAGGATCTGGGCGGCGCCGAGGTGGCGATCGGGGTCGCCGGCAAGGGCGACGACCCCGATCACCGGGCCGCCGTGGTCGACACCGTGCTGGGCCAGTTCGGCCCGGTCACGGCGCTCGTCAACAACATCGGCATCAACCCGGTCTACGGGCCGCTCGCCTCGCTCGACCTGAGCGCGGCCCGCAAGATCCTCGAGGTCAACGTCCTCGGCACGCTCGGCTGGGTGCAGGAGGCCCTGCGCGGCAGGCTGGCCGAGGACGGCGGCTCGATCGTCAACATCTCGTCGGTCTCGGGCGTGCGCCCAGCGCCCGGCATCGGCTTCTACGGGGTCACCAAGGCCGCGCTGATTCACCTCACCGAGGAGCTGGCCGTCGAGCTGGCGCCCAAGGTGCGGGTCAACGCGGTCGCCCCGGCCGTGGTCAAGACCAAGTTCGCGTCCGCTCTCTTCGAGGGCCGGGAGGAACAGGTGTCGTCCGGCTATCCGATGGCCCGGCTGGGCGTCCCCGAGGACGTGGCCGGCGCGGTCGCGTTCCTCAGCTCGGCCGACGCGGGCTGGATCACCGGCCAGACCCTCGTCATCGACGGCGGCGTCACCCTGACCGGGAAGATGCAGTGAAGCGGGTCGTCGTCACCGGCGCCGGCGGCGGAATCGGCGCGGCGCTGGCCCGCCGGTTCGCGGCCGAGGGGGCCGAGGTCGTCGTCAACGACGTCGACCAGGCCGCGGCCGAGGCTGTGGCCAGCGACATCGGCGGTCTGCCGGTGCCCGGCGACGCGGCCGACGAGCAGGACACCCGCCGCCTGATCGACACGGCCTGGGCCGAGCTGGGCGGCATCGACCTGTTCTGCGCCAACGCCGGCGTGCTCACGGCGGGCGACGAGAGCACGCCCGACGACGTGTGGACCCGGGACTGGAACGTCAACGTGATGTCGCATGTCTACGTCACCCGGGCGCTGCTTCCCCGGTGGCTCGACACGAACGAGCCCAAGCGCCTCGTGATGACGGTCAGCGCGGCCGGCCTGCTCACCCTGCTGGGAAGCGCGCCGTACGCGGTCACCAAGCACGCCGCCCTGGCGTACGCGGAATGGCTGCGCGCCACCTACCACCACCGCGGCATCACCGTGCAGGCGTTGTGCCCGCAGGGTGTCCGCACCGACATGCTGACCCGGGGCAGCGCCCGCGGCAGTGCCAGCGCCGCCCTGCTGGCCGAGAGCGCACTCGAACCCGACGTGGTGGCGGCCAAGGTCGGCGAAGCGCTGCAGGGCGACAGCTTCCTGATCCTGCCGCACCCCGAGGTGGCCGACTTCTATCGGCTGCGGGCCGCCGACCCCGACCGATGGCTCGGCGGCATGAACAAGATGCAGCGCGCCTTCGAGGGCGAGGCCCGATGAGGGGGCTCGACCTCGAACGTCTTCAGGCGTACCTCGACAGCCCGCGGGAACTGACGGGCCGCATGTTCGCCGGCGGCCGGTCGAACCTGACGTACGCCGTGACCGACGGCGAGCAGCGCTGGGTGCTGCGCCGCCCGCCGCTCGGTCACGTGCTGCCGACGGCGCACGACATGACCCGCGAGCACCGGGTGCTCGAGGCGTTGTCGAAGGCCGGGTTCCCCGCTCCGCGCCCGGTGCTGCTCTGCACCGACACCGAGGTCATCGGCGCCCCGTTCTATCTGATGGAACACGTCGACGGCACCATCTACCGGGACGTGGCCCAGCTCGAGGCGCTCGGCCCGGAAGCGATGCGGACGCTCGGTCTGTCGCTCGTGGACACTCTGGCCGACCTGCACGCCCTCGACCCGGCGGCGATCGGGCTGGACGGCTTCGGCCGTCCCGAGGGGTTCAACCAGCGCCAGGTCAACCGGTGGAAGAAGCAGCTCGACGCGTCCCGCAGCCGCGACGTGGCCGGGATCGACGAGCTGCACGCCCGGCTGGCGGTCGACATCCCGGCCGGCGGACCGGGCGCCGTGGTGCACGGGGACTTCCGCCTCGACAACGTGCTGATCGGCGACGAGTTGCAGGTCAACGCCGTGCTCGACTGGGAGATGTCGACGCTGGGCGACCCGCTCAGCGACGTGGCCCTGATGCTCGTCTACGCCGACCTTCCGCTCAATCCCGGCGCCGGTGGACGGCCGTCCGCGCCGCTGCGGGTGCCCGGGCATCCGAGCCTGGCCGAGCTGAGCGCGCGCTACGCCGAACGCAGCCGGCGCGACGTCAGCGATCTGCACTGGTACGTGGGATTCGCCGCATTCAAGCTCGCCGTCATTCTCGAGGGCGTGCACTATCGATACGTTCAGGGGCAGACCGTCGGCGACGGGTTCGAGACGATCGGTCAGATGGTCGGCCCCCTGGTCATGCGCGGTCACGAGGCGCTGGAGGGACACTGATGGACTTCGGCTTCGACGAGCGGACCGAGGACTACCGCAAGCGGCTCCTGTCCTTCATGGACGAGTACGTCTACCCGGCCGAGGCCGGGTTCCACAGCGAGGGCTGGGAACCGCCACCCATCGTGGCGCGGCTGCAGGCCCAGGCGCGGCTGGCCGGTCTGTGGAACCTCTTCCTGCCCGGTACGCACGGCGCCGGCCTGAGCAACCTGCAGTACGCGCCGCTGGCCGAGATCACCGGCCGCAGCCCGCACATCGCTCCGCCCGCGCTGAACTGCGCCGCGCCCGACACGGGCAACATGGAGGTGCTGGCCGAGTTCGGCACCGAGGAACAGAAGCAACGGTGGTTGCAGCCGTTGCTCGACGGAACCATCCGCTCGGCCTTCGCGATGACCGAGCCGCAGGTCGCCTCGTCCGACGCCACGAACATCGGCACCCGCATCGAGCGCGACGGCGACGACTACGTCATCACGGGCCGCAAGTTCTACATCACCGGCGCGATGAACCCGAACTGCCGCATCTTCATCGTGATGGGCAAGACCGACCCGTCGGCCGCGCGGCACGTCCAGCAGAGCATGGTGCTGGTCCCGCGGGACACGCCCGGCGTGACCGTGAAGCGCGGGATGACGGTCTTCGGCTACACCGACGGCGACCACGGCGGCCATGCCGAGATGCTCTTCGAGGGCGCCCGGGTGCCGGTGTCGAACCTGATCGGCGAGGAAGGCGGCGGCTTCGCCATCTCGCAGGCGCGCCTGGGGCCGGGTCGCATCCACCACTGCATGCGGCTGATCGGGATGGCCGAGCGCGCGCTGGAACTGATGTGCACCCGGGCGCTCAGCCGCACGCCGTTCGGCAAGCCGCTGGCCGAGCAGGGTGTCGTGCAGGACTGGATCGCCGAATCGCGGGTACGGATCGAACAGGCCCGGCTGCTGGTGCTCAAGGCGGCCTGGCTGATGGACACGGTCGGCAACAAGGGGGCCCACACCGAGATCCAGGCCATCAAAATCATCGTGCCGGCCACCGTCGAGTGGATCGTCGACAAGGCCATCCAGACCCACGGCGCGGCCGGCGTCGGGCAGGACACGCCGCTCGCGGGGTTGTGGGCGGCGGCCCGGACGCTGCGCCTCGCCGACGGACCGGACGAGGTGCACAAGCGCTCGCTGGCCCGGCGGGAGTTGAGCCGCCACCGGAGCGCCGCCTCGTGAGCCCGGCCCAGCAGCGCGTCGACGGGCGCACCGCCCGGTCCGAGCGCACCCGCAACGCCATCGTCGACGCGCACCTCCGGCTCATCGGCGAGGGTGACCTGCGCCCGACCGCCGACCGCATCGCCAAGACGGCGGGCGTCTCGCTGCGCGCGCTGTGGAGCCACTTCGCCGACATGGAGGCCCTGTTCACCGCGAGCGGCAAGCGGGTCCTCGAGGTGCGGGACGCCTCGCACCGGCCGATCTCGCCCGAGCTGCCGCTGCCCGAGCGCATCGAGGCCTACTGCCGCCAGCGGGCCCGCCTGCTGGAACAGATCGGCCCGACAGCCAAGGCGGCGGCGATCAAGGAGCCGTTCAGCGAGACGTTGCGCCGCTACCGGCGGATGCATGTGCAGCGCGTACGGGACGAGCTCGCCGCCCTCTTCGCGGCCGAGGTCGACGGCAACGACGAACTGCTCGACGCGCTGACCGCGGTCAGCATGTGGCCCACCTGGTCGACGTGGCGCGAGAACATGGACCTGTCGGTCATCGCGGCCCGGGCGCGGCTGTCCCGGACGATCACTGCACTGCTGGCCGCGGCCTAAGCCCCTGGCCAGAAGTCCTTCCCGTAACCCGGCGGTAGCCAGGGTGAGGTCCAGGGTGCCGCGGTGGCCAGG
>NZ_JAMQOL010000060.1:0-104294 GCF_023717965.1 Paractinoplanes hotanensis
GCGGTCTGGATCAGGTCGTCGGTGGGCTCGCCGCGGCCGGAGTAGCGGTGGGCGAGGTGGCGGGCCAGCGGCAACCAGGCCTCGATCGCCCGGTCGCGCAGTGCGGCGCGGGACGGGTGACCGGCGGGCATCGCGGCCATCGCGTTCAGCAGCTCGGCGGCGCTGTCGACGGGCGCGCTCGCGGCAGCCCTGACGGCGTCGGCCTCGACGCTCGTGGTGGTCTCGGTGACGGTCATGTCGGTGGTCCTCCCTGGCACCTGTCCGGAGAGCCGGCCCTGCTCGGAAGCGAGGGCCCGGGTCGGTCGGGTGTCCCTATCTACTGGTCGACGACGATCGATGAGATCTCCGTCAGCCGGTCACAACTAGGCCGTTCGGATATGACTAACCTAGCCGACAAGTCGAAGCAAGACTAGCCGAAAGTATGAGTTACTTTGCGTGATAGCAAATATACGTAGCGGATCTTGCGGGGCATCGAGAGCCCTGGATCGAGTGCATCGGGGATTAGTCCGTACGGTCGTTGTGGTGACCCGCACGGGCCAGTGTCAAACACGTCGGACCGGGAAAGATGGACTTCATGTCTGCTTTGCGCTCCTCGGCTCCTCATCCCGCGGCCGCCGAGTTGCGCTGTTGGAAGCTCGGCACCTTCGGCGAACTGCGCAGCCTCCGGGCGGCGTTGCGCGAGGCGATCCAGACGCACACCGATGAGGTCGACGACCTCTTCGACAGGATGGCGGTCGTCGCGACCGAGCTGGCCACCAACGCCCTGCGGCACGGTCTGCCGCCGACCGAGGTGCGGCTGCTCCGCGAGGACGACCACCTCATCCTCGACGTGGCGGATCACGATCTGGGAACGCTGCCGGAGCTCGACCGGGGTCGTCCGCTGGGTGCCGGCGGGCTGGGACTCCAGCTCACGAAGACGTTCGCCATCGACGTGGGTTGGTACCGGACGGGCTCGACCAAGCACGTCTGGGCGAGCTTCCCGGGCTGAATCTCCGCGCTCCTGATAGAAAGTCCCCGTGGCGGACTCCTACCAGATCGGCCAGGATTACGCGGCCGACCCGACCGCGACGATCCTGCGGCCCAGCGGCGAGCTGGACATCAACTCCCGTGACGACCTGCACGCGACGATCGTCGAGGCGTTCGGCGCGGCCACGCTGGTCGTCGTCGACCTGGCCGACGTGACGTTCATCGACTCCGAGGCCCTCGGTGCGTTGATCGACGGCTACAACATCGCGGTCGCGACCGGCGCCGGCTTCCGGGTGGTCAACGCGAGGGCCGGCGTGGCGCGGGTGTTGAACGTCTCAGGTGCACAGGAGTTGTTCGACTCGTAGCCTGCCGCGGTGCCCCTGATCATCTCGGCAGTCCTGCTGGTCGTCGTGCTGACCTTCGCCGTCGTCCGGCCGCGGGGTCTGCCCGAGGCGGTCGCCGCCATGCCCGCGGCTGCTCTGGTGATCGCCCTCGGGCTCGTGTCGTGGCACGACGCCTGGGCCGAGTTTCGTGAGCTCGGCCCGACGGTCGGCTTCCTGGCCGCCGTACTCGTGCTGGCCCATCTCGCGGCCGAGCACGGCGTCTTCCGGTACGCCGGAACGATCGCGGCCCGCAAGGGCGGCGGCAACCCGCCCCGGCTGCTCGCCGCCGTCTTCGTGGTCGCCGCCCTCACCACCGCGTTCCTGAGCCTGGACGCGACCGTCGTGCTGCTCACCCCGGTGGTGCTGGCCACCGCGGCCCGCGTCGGCGCCCGGGCCCGTCCGCCCGCATACGCCGCCGCGCACCTGGCCAACTCCGCGTCGCTGCTGCTGCCCGTCTCGAACCTGACGAACCTGCTCGCGTTCGCGGCCAGCGGGCTCACCTTCCTCGGGTTCACCGGGCTGATGGCGCTGCCCTGGCTGGCCGTGATCGCCGTCGAGTACCTGGTGTTCCGCTGCTATTTCGCCGGTGATCTGCGGGCCCGCGAAGCGCCCCGCCCCCAGCCCGGCAACGGCCCCGCGCCCCGGTACGCGCTGATCGTGCTGGCCCTGACCCTGGCCGGCTTCGCCGTCGTGCAGCCCTTCGGCGTACACCCGGCCTGGGTTGCCGTGGCCGGTGCGGTCCTGCTGGCCGTGCCGCGGCGGGTGCCCGTCGGCACGCTGATCCGCGAGGCCAACCCGGCGTTCTGCGCGTTCGTGCTCGCCTTGGGGGTCGTGGTGCTCGCGGTGCAGCAGCACGGACTCGAGGACCTGATCCACGCGATCACCCCCGACCACGCCGACCTGCTGGGCCTGCTCGCGGTTGCCTTTCTGGCCGCCGCGCTGGCCAACCTGGTCAACAACCTGCCGGCGACGCTGGTGCTGCTGCCGGTGGTCGATTCGAGCCCGGCCCTGCTGCTGGCGATGCTGATCGGGGTGAACGTCGGCCCGAATCTGACCTACGTGGGTTCGCTGGCCACACTGCTGTGGCGGCGAATTCTGCACACTCACGACGCGGCGCCGGACGCGCGCGACTTCCTGCGGCTGGGAATGCTGACTGTGCCCCCGGCGCTGATCGCCGGTGTGCTCGCGCTGTGGCTGAGCCTCAAGGTGGGAAGCTAGGGGCGCACCCTCGCCGCCGCGCCGGTATCGGTCCGGGGAACGGCCGAGGTGATCCGGTGGGGGATTCGGCGGCGGGGTGCGTCCGACGAAGTCAGTCTTGTCGATGTAACTGTTACAGGCAAGTAAACGAGGTTACGGAACCGTTTACGCCCGGGGGAGCCCTGCCCGGGCCGCCGTCGCCGGAGGGCTAACCGCCCGTGGGCGTCGTCGTGGTGTCCACCTTGACCGTCAGGGCTACCGCGTATCCGTTCGCCACATCGCCGGTGACGGCGCCGAGCTGCAGGGCCCCCGAGTCGTCGCCGAACACGTTGTCGCTGTCGAGGCTCACCTGGGCCAGGGCGGTCACCGACGACTCGTACCCGGCGGTGGCGTAGACCGCCTCGGAGGTGTCCTCGGGCAACGCGACCTGCGAGGTGGCGATGGTCCTGGTCGCGTCCGTGATGTCGGCCTGGCTGGGGTAGACCTCGAAGTGGACGTGCGGCCAGCGCCCGGGGTAGCAGGCAGGGAAGATGCTGGTGAACGTCACCTTCCCCGAAGCGTCGGCGATCTGGACGCCGCGCAGGTAGTTCTCGTTCCGCACCGCCTCGGAGTACATCGAGTACTGCCCGGCCCGGTCGCAGTGCCACACGTAGACCGCGGCGCCGGCGAACGGCTTGTTGTCCTTCGCCAGGTCGAGGACGGTCAGCTCGAGCGTCATGGGTACGCCCTCAGCCGTCCCGCTCCCCGTGCCGAAGCTCGACCGGATGTCGCTGCGGACCACGCCGCTCTGCTCGAGCACATCCGGCCCGTTCGACCCGTTGCCCGGGTACGGACCGGCTGTCTCCTCCGGAATCTCCCCGGAAGCGGTCGAAGCTGCCGGCGCCGCCGTGTCGGAGGACGAGTTGCTGCTGCACGCCGCGAGACCGATCGCGGCCGCCCCGAGCCCGAAACCCCGCAGCAGCCGGCGGCGGCTCAGCAACGTGCCGAGGTCGAACCCGAGGCCCTGGTCGACGACCTCCTCGCCGGGCCGGGGCAGGCGCCGTCCCTCGTACGTAGGTCTCCGGTCCTGTGCCATCGGTTCGCTCCCGTCGTGTTGCCGCACGGTGTTCCGGTCACAGTAGGTCCGTTTCCTATGGGTCTTCTGTGACCGCGCTGTGACAGCTACGAGGGGCTGGTGTGGTGGGCGGCCTGGCTCAGGTCGATGTCCTCGATGAGCTCGCGGGCGGTCTCCTCGCTCAACTCGTGGTCGCGGACGGCCTTGCCGATCGCGAGCCGCTGAGCCTCGAAGCTCGCGTCGATGTCGGCGGCCGGCTGCGCGGCGGCCGTGGCGGCGACCTGGCGTCCCCGCTCACGCTCGGCCTCAGTCTCGGCCCGTTCGGCGGTCAGGTCGAACCTGAGCCGTCGGGCCAGCCAGCCCACCGTCGTGCCCTGCAGGAGCAGGGTCCCGAGGGTGACGAACAGGGCGATGGCCTGGATCGCGGTCCGGCCCGGGAACTCCTCGCCGGACGCCGTGTGTTCGGGGATCGAGGCGGCCGCGGCCAGGGTGAGGATGCCGCGCATGCCGGTCCAGCCGACCAGCAGCCGCTCCTTGCGGGTCGGCGCGGGCAGCGGGTCCTGGCCCCGCCGCTGCCGGTGGCGGTCGCGCATCGCCTGCAGGCGGGTGCGGTAACGGACGTCCCGCTCCGCCCGTTGCTCGACCTGCCGTTCCCGCACGGACCACCGGCCG
The DNA here is from genome assembly GCF_023717965.1 of Paractinoplanes hotanensis. NCBI lineage: Bacteria > Bacillati > Actinomycetota > Actinomycetes > Micromonosporales > Micromonosporaceae > Paractinoplanes > Paractinoplanes hotanensis. The sequence goes on from NZ_JAMQOL010000060.1 coordinate 4,273, forward strand.
AACAGCACCTCGACCCCGGCCAGCCGGATGACGACCGCCGCGACCAGCAGCACCCCGGCCGCCATCAGCGTGCGGCCCAGCCCGGGGTCGTCCGATTCGGCCAGTTCCGCCAGCACCCACTTCAACTGCAGGCCGATGTACGCGAAGACGAACGTCTCGAGCAGGAAGTCGATGACCGGCCAGACCTCCCCCTCCTGCAGGCGGGTCCGGTACGCGCCGGGGTACTGATGTTTCGGGTCGAGCGTCAGGTTGATGCTCAGCGAGAAGGCCGCCACGACCACCGCGAGGATTCCGGAGGCGTGCACCTGCTCGGCGGTCAGGAAGGCGGTGAACGGCACCAGCATCACCAGCGCCGTCTCCAGCGTCGGGTTGCCCAGCCGCTTGCGGATCCAGAGCGCGATCACGGCGTACAGCGCGCCGATGACGATGCCGATCGAGGCGTTCCGGAAGAACTCGCCGATCCCGCCCTGCCAGGTGGTGTGCTCGCCGTTGACGGCGGCCACCGCGATGCTGAACAGGGTGAGCGCGGTCGCGTCGTTGACCAGGCTCTCACCGGTGAGGATCGAGGTGGCCCGCTTCGGCAGCCCGATCTCGGCGCCGTGCGAGACCGTGGTGATCGTGTCCGGCGGCGCGAGCACGGAGCCCAGGACGAAGGCGGCGGTCAGCCCGAGCGTCGGCAGCAGCCACGACGACAGCAGGCCCAGCGCGCCGGCGGTGAGAACCACCAGCACGACGCCGAGCGTCCAGATCGAGCGCAGGTTGGCGCCGAAGTTCGAGAGCGACGCCCCGCGGGTCGCCGAATAGAGCAGCGGCGGGATGACGATCGCGAGGATCAGCTCGCTCTCGAGCTCGAGCCGCGGAACCCCGGGGATGAAGGACGCGCCCGCGGCCAGGACAACGATGATCATGCCTGGCTCGACGCCCCGCTTGCGAGCGAGCGCCGACACGGCGATGCCCACACCGATGATGAGCAGGATCTGCACGCCGTTCACGCCGCTTACCTTAGTGATCAACGGTTTCGGCCGGACGAACAAGACCGGTATGCTCGTCGGCGGGCCGTGACTGGCGCGTCAAGGTGGTCAACCATCGGGGAGCGGCCTCGTCTTGATGACGACACCTGCCGTGCGCCTGGGCCTCTGCATCGTGATAGGGAGGTCCCATGACTGTGTCTGACCGCGGCGGAAACCAGAATGTCACCCCGGCCGAAGGGCTGAACCCCGAGTCCGCCGCCTTCCGCTCCGCCCTCGAGGTGGTCCGGTCCGTCGAGCCCCGCATCGCCGACGCGATCGCCCAGGAGCTCACCGACCAGCGCGAGTCGCTCAAGCTGATCGCGAGTGAGAACTACGCCTCGCCGGCCGTGCTGCTGGCCATGGGCAACTGGCTCTCCGACAAGTACGCGGAGGGCACGATCGGCCGCCGCTTCTACGCCGGTTGCCAGAACGTCGACACCGTCGAGTCGATCGCCGTCGAGCACGCGAAGGCGCTGTTCGGCGCGCCCTACGCCTACGTGCAGCCGCACTCCGGCATCGACGCCAACCTGGTCGCGTACTGGGCGATCCTGGCCGACCGGGTCGAGGTTCCCTATCTCAAGAAGTTCGAGAAGCGCCAGGTCAACAACCTGAGCGACGCCGAGTGGGCCGAGCTGCGGCAGGCGTTCGGCAACCAGCGCATGCTCGGCATGTCGCTGGACGCGGGCGGCCACCTGACCCACGGCTTCCGGCCCAACATCTCGGGCAAGATGTTCGACCAGCGCAGCTACGGCGTCGACCCGGCCACCGGTCAGATCGACTACGCGGCCCTGCGCGAGACGGCCCGCGAGTTCAAGCCCCTGATCATCGTGGGCGGCTACTCGGCGTACCCCCGCAAGGTGAACTTCGCGACGCTGCGCGAGATCGCCGACGAGGTGGGCGCGACGTTCATGGTCGACATGGCGCACTTCGCCGGTCTGGTCGCGGGCAAGGTCTTCACCGGCGACTTCAACCCGATCGAGCACGCGCACATCGTCACCACGACCACCCACAAGAGCCTGCGGGGCCCGCGTGGTGGCGCCGTGTTCGCCCAGCCCGAGCTGGCCGACCAGGTCGACCGCGGCTGCCCGATGGTGCTCGGCGGCCCGCTGGGTCACGTCATGGCGGCCAAGGCGATCGCGTTCGCCGAGGCTCGTCGTCCCGAGTTCCAGACGTACGCCCAGCAGATCGTCACCAACAGCCAGGCGCTGGCCGAGGGCCTGGCCCGGCGCGGCGTGCGACTGGTGAGCGGCGGCACCGACAACCACCTGGTGCTGATCGACGTGCACCCGTTCGGCCTGACCGGCCGCCAGGCCGAGCAGGCGCTGCTCGACAGCGGCGTGGTCACCAACCGCAACGCGATCCCCAACGACCCGAACGGCGCCTGGTACACCTCCGGGATCCGCATCGGCACCCCCGCGCTCACCTCGCGCGGCCTGGGCGTGGCCGAGATGGACCAGATCGCCGACCTGATCCACACCGTCCTCACCAGCACCAAGCCGGCCCAGGACAGCAAGGCGAAGTTCCACCTCGACCCCGCGGTCTCGGACAACATCCACAAGCAGGCTCACGAGCTGCTGTCCGGCTTCCCGCTCTACCCGAGCGTCGATCTGGGCTGATCCTGAACACCAGAAAACCGATGTCGTGGCGGGGTGGTGGGTACAGACCGTAACTCCCGTCGAGGGCCCGGGCGGGGCGAGCAGGGCGCTGGCGCGCCCAGAACGCTCACCCCACCCGGGCGGCCTGCGTAAGTGGTCACGCCCCACGCCGAATGGGCTGGTGCAAGTCGGGTATGCGGGCGTTCGTGAGCGAACAACCAACCGACCAGCCTGTCGGCACCCTGGAAACCGTGCACACCTTCGACGACGGTCCCATGCCCACCGGCGTGAGCGTCTCCCGCACCGGGCGGATCTTCGTCAACTTCCCGAAGTGGGGCGACGAGGTCGCCTGCACCGTCGGCGAGATCAGGGACGGCAAGGTCGTGCCGTATCCCGATGTCGACTGGAACTCGCCTCGGGACGACGCCGATCCCGAAGCTCTCGTCTCCGTGCAGAGCATCGTCGTGGACCCCGCCGACCGGCTCTGGATTCTCGACACCGGCAGCCCGATGTTCCAGCCCACCCGGCACGGCGGCCCCAAGCTGGTGTGCGTCGATCTCGAGACCGACCAGGTCGTGCGGACCATCGTCTTCGATCAGGACGTCGCGCTGCCCACGACGTATCTGAACGATGTCCGCTTCGACCTGCGCCGCAACGCCGCCTTCATCACCGACTCGTCGGACCAGGGCCCGAACGGGCTCATCGTCGTCGACCTGCACACCGGTGAGGCTTGGCGCCGCCTGCACGATCACCCCTCCACCAAGGCGGTCGAGCCGGTCGGCATGCTGCCCATGGTCGAGGGCAAGCCCTTCTTCGAACGCCCGAAGGACGGCCCGCCCCAGCCGGTGAGGATGGGCTCCGACGGCATCGCCATCGCCGCCGACGGCTCACGCATCTATTACTGCGCGCTGGTCTCCCGCCGCTGGCACAGCGTCTCGGCGGAGGCCCTCTTCGACCGCGGCCTCAGCGACGCCGACGTATCGGCCACGGTCGTCGACGAGGGCGACAAGGGTGGCGCCTCGGACGGCCTGGAGACCGACGACCGGGGCCGCCTCTACCTCACCGACTGGGAGCACAACGCCGTCCTGCGCCGCCTGCCCGACGGAACGATGGAGACGCTGGCCCATGACCCTCGCCTGCTGTGGCCCGACACCATGTCGGTGGCCGACGGCTACCTCTATGTGACCGCGAACCAGCTGCACCGCCAGGCCAAATATCAGAACGACGAGGACCGCCGCCGATACCCGTACTCCCTGTTCCGCATCCCGATCGACGCCGGCCCGATCAACCTGCGCTGAAGCCGGCCCCGGTTACTGCTCCTCCCCAGCCCACCCGCCCGGGGGTCGCAGCGACTTTACAAAAACCGGGCTGGGCCAGTCGGCGTTATCCACAGGCGTATCCACAGGGGCTGGGGCGGTAGCCTCGGGCGCGATGCTGCCGTCGACTGTTCTTGCTGTGCTCGCCGAGCTCGCGCCGGCCGGGAGCGACCGCGTGCTCGATGTGGGGCGCGGCGGCCAGCCGATCGTGTGGCTGGAGGATGCGGAGCGCGCACCGCGCGGGAAAGACGTGGATCGGCTCGCGGCTATCGGGGCTCTGCACCGGGACGAACGGCCGCTGCGGCGGGGCTGGGGTTTCCTGGTCGGGCGGACCGAGATCGAGGGCAAGCAACGCAGGATCCGGGTGCCGCTGCTGAGTCAGCCGGTGCAACTCGATCGCGGGTTGCTCGGCTACCGGGTCGTGCCGGTCGGCGACGTCGAGATCACGCCGCTCATCGAGGACCGGAATCTCGCCGCCGCGCTGGAGGCCGCGCCCGGGGTGGCCGGGCCGGGCTGGCTGGCGGCGACCGGCAGCAAGGCCTGGCTGTGGTCGGCCGCCGAGGCGACCGGGCTTCCGGTGGACGCGGTGGCGAGCGACCGGCGGGCGCCGAACGACCGGATCGTCCTGGTGCCGGAGCCCGCCCTCTACGTGGTGCGGGACGTCTTCGGAGCCGGGCTGGCCGACAGCCTGCGCAGCTGGGCCGCACGCGATCTCACCGGCACCGCGTTCGCCGCGGTCTACGGCGGCGGACACGAAACGCGCCCGGATGAGCCCGAGCGGCATCGGTCGGGTGGCGGGCGTTCGGGCCGCGCGGACGAGCCCGGCGAGACTGAGCCGGTTCTCTCCCCGCTGCCGTTGAACGAGGCGCAGGCCGAGGTGGTGGCCCGGGTGCGCACCGACACGGTCACCGTGGTGTCGGGGCCGCCGGGTAACGGCAAGAGCCACACGGTGGTGGCGGCGGCGCTCGAAGTGGTGCATCGGGGCGGGTCGGTGCTGGTGGCGACGCAGTCACCGCATGCGGCCGAGGTGCTGGCGCGGCTGCTGGAACGCTATCCGGGGCCGGTTCCGGTGCTCTTCGGGGACGCGGCGCGGCGCGAGAGCCTGGCCGCCGAGCTGACGGCCGGCCTCGAGCAGGGCGCTACCGACGACGAGCTGCGAGCCGGCGCCGAGGCCGTGCGGCGGGCCCACGACGCCGTGAACGACATCCGCCGAGGGCTCGGGGAAGCGCTGGAGGTCGAATACCGGGCGGCCGAGCTGTCCGAGTGGCAACCCCGCCTGGCCGCGCTGGCCGGCGACGTGCCGGGCGCGTTCTCGGACGGCCTCGATCCGCGCGCGGTGGCCGACCGGCTGGCCCGCGGTGGGTTCCGCGAGTGGTGGACCCGGCGCCGCCTCGGCGTGCCCAAGGGCGTACCCCGGGAAAGGGTGACCGACGCGCTCGCCGCAGCCACTGCGCAGCGGGCCGCAGCCCGGCTGGCCGCGACCGGGGGCACCGACCTGGAGCCGCAGTGGCAGGCCCTGCACGACGCCGAGGAGAGGCTGGCCGCGGCCGTCGGCGAGGCCATGCGCCGGGCCGCCCGCAGCCGGAAACGGTGGGACCGGACTGCCCGGCGGGCGGCGGCCGGTCTCGCCGCCGCGTTGCGGGCCGGGCGCAACCGCCGTCGCGAACTGCTCGCCGGGCTGCCCGCCGAACCCTTGGTACGCGCTCTCCCGCTCTGGATCGGCACGGTGGCCGACGTCGAGGACCTGCTGCCGGCCGCGCCCGGCATGTTCGAGCTGGTCGTGCTCGACGAGGCGTCCCATGTGGACCAGGTGCGGGCCGCGCCGGTGCTGGCCCGGGCGCGACGGGCGCTGGTCGTGGGGGATCCGCGGCAGTTGCGGTTCGTGTCGTTCGTCAGCGATGTCGACGTCGCCGAGGTGCTCCGGCGGCACGGCGCGGACGAGCGGCTCGATGTGCGCCGGGTGAGCGCGTACGACCTGGCCGCGGGGGCCGCCCCGGCGACCTGGCTGGCCGAGCACCATCGCAGCGTGCCGCATCTGATCGGGTTCGCGGCCCGGCGCTTCTACGGCGACCGCCTCGACGTGCTCACCCGCACCCCGGCCAACGAGGGAGCGGACGCCATCGACATCGTCCGGGCGCCCGACGAACTGGCCGCGGTGCTGAAACTCGTCGAGCAGGAAGCGGCCGCCGGCACCCGGGGGATCGGGGTGATCTCGCCGTTCCGCCCGCAGGCCGACGCGATCGAGGCGGCGCTGGTCGAGGCGTATCCGGTGGAACGAATCGAGGAGCTCGGGCTGCGTACCGGCACCGTCCACGCGTTCCAGGGCAGCGAGGCCGACGTCGTGATCGTCTCGCTGGGCCTGCGGCCGGACGATCCGCCCGCCCGGCGTCGCTTCGTGGCCGACCCCAACCTGTTCAATGTCATGATCACCCGGGCCCGGCGGCGGCTCGCGGTGGTCACCGCCCTCGACGGCGCCGACGGTCTGATCGACGAGTTCTTCCGGTACGCCGCCGCGCCACCCGAGATCGCCGGTGGCAGCCGGCCGGACGATTGGCCGGCTGATCTCGCCACCGAGCTGAACCGTCTCGACATCGAGGCCAGACCCGCGTACGCCGTGGGCCGCTGGACGATCGACCTGTGCATCGGCCCGCCGGACAAGGCCGTCGGCGTCTTCTGCGGACCGCACCCGGACGGGCCGGAAGCGCACCTCGCCCGGCAACGCGCCCTGGCTCGGAAGGGCTGGCGGCTGCGGGACGGCTTCGCCACCCGCTGGTCCGGCGACCCACGCCGCGCGGCCCTCGAACTGGCCCGCGAGCTCTGAGGCCGGCGCAGCAGCTAAGTGCGCCGCGGCAGTTCGTGCAGCGTCACCTCGGTCAGCCGGCCCGCCTCGATCACGGCGGTCTGGTACGTGGCGAAGGGCTGCCGCCGCCGGTCGGTCGGTGAGCCGGGGTTGAGCAGGCGCAGCCCCGACGCGGCAGTCGTGTCCCACGGGATGTGGGAGTGTCCGAAGACGAGCAGGTCGACCGCGGGAAAGCGGGCCGCACAGCGCTCGGTGCGACCCGTGGACGCCCCGGTCTCGTGCACCACGGCCAGTCGCAGGCCGTCGAGGTCGGCGTACGCGATCTCGGGCAGCCGCGCCCGCAGCGCAGGCCCGTCGTTGTTGCCGTAGCACCCGATCAGTCTCTTCGCGCGCGCCTCGAAAGCGTCGAGGGCGGCCTCGTCGACCCAGTCGCCGGCGTGCACCACGACGTCGGCCGCGTCGATCGCGGCCCACAGCGGGGGCGGCAGATCGCGGGCGCGCTTGGGCAGGTGGGTGTCGCTCGTGAGGACCAGCCGCATCGTCCCAGGGTAGAAAGTCCGGGTCGGTAAGCGCTCTCCACGTCATGATCGGACCGAATTGGCGCTCATGCCGTTTTTGCTGATCCGCGCCGGAACCGGTTCCGAGATCTGTGTTATCGGGTCCGCCGCGGGGCGCCGGAGCCATCGCCGTACGGCATTGACCTGGATTTATGCCCGAACGAGGAGCGCATCGAGCCCAGCCTTTGTGACAAGCGCAAGACCGCCGAAGTTCCGGAACCGTGTTCATCTATGGACAGCTGATGAACACGTTCCCTAGCGTCGGTCCCGGGGGAGCGCTTTCCCTCGTGCAGAGGAGAGATCGGTCTTCCCTAGGGCGCAAGAAGTCCCCCTTGCGCATCCCCGCCCAAGGAGAAGCAATGACCATCCCCATCTCCTCCGCACCCGAGCGGAGACGCTCCCCCTGGCGCCTCGCCGCGATCAGCGGCCTGGTCGCCACCGTCGTCGCGGGTTACGCCGCGGCGACCGCGGTCGGCGCGAGTGCCGCCGAAACCCTGCTCTCGCAGGGCAAGCCGGCCACCGCGTCGTCCACGGAAGCGGCCGGCGCCTACGCGGCGGCCGAGGCCGTCGACGGCAACACCGGCACCCGCTGGTCGTCGGCGTTCAGCGACCCGCAGTGGCTGCAGGTCGACCTGGGCAGTTCGCAGCAGATCACCCGCGTCGAGCTCAACTGGGAGACCGCCGCGGCCAAGGCGTTCCAGATCCAGGTCTCGGACAACGCGAGTTCCTGGACCAACGTCTACTCCACCACCACGTCGGCCGGGGGCAACCAGAACCTCACGGTCAACGGCACCGGGCGGTACGTGCGTATGTACGGCACCCAGCGCACCACCGGCTACGGGTACTCGCTGTGGGAGTTCAAGGTCTACGGCGGCACGACGACCACACCCCCGACCACGCCGCCCCCGACCGGCGACCCGATCCCCGGCGGCGGCAGCCTCGGCGCGAACGTGGTGGTCTTCGACCCGTCGATGTCGAGCGCCAGTATTCAAGCCCGGGCCGACCAGATCTTCGCCCAGCAGGAGAGCGCGCAGTTCGGCACCGGCCGTTACGTGCTGGCCTTCCGGCCGGGCACCTACAACAACCTCAACATCCAGGTCGGCTTCTACACCTCGATCGTCGGCCTCGGGCAGAACCCGCAGGACGTACGGATCAACGGCGACATCACCGTCGACGCCGGCTGGTTCCAGGGCAACGCGACCCAGAACTTCTGGCGCAGCACCGAGAACGTGTCGGTCTACCCGGTGAACGGCACCAACCGCTGGGCCGTCTCGCAGGCCGCCCCGTTCCGCCGCATGGACATCCACGGCAACCTGAACCTGGCCCCCAACGGGTACGGGTGGGCGTCCGGCGGCTACATCTCGGACTCCCGGATCAGCGGCAGCGAGGGTCAGTACTCGCAGCAGCAGTGGTTCACCCGGGACAGCCAGATCGGGTCGAACACCAACGCGGTGTGGAATCAGACCTTCGTCGGCGTGCAGGGCGCTCCGGCGGCCAGCTACCCGACCCCGCCGTACACCGTCATCCCGCAGACCCCGGTGATCCGCGAGAAGCCGTACCTCTACCGGAGCGGCAGCGACTACGCGGTCTTCGTGCCCAACCTGCGCACCAACACGTCCGGCGCGACCTGGGTCAACGGCAACACCCCGGGCTCGTCGATCCCGCTCAGCCAGTTCTACGTGGCCAAGCCGGGCGACACCGCCGCGCGGATCAACCAGGCGCTCGCGCAGGGTCTGAACCTGATCTTCCAGCCCGGCATCTACCACATCAACCAGACCATCAACGTGACGCGGGCGAACACCGTGGTGCTCGGCCTCGGCTACGCGACGATCATCCCGGACAACGGCGTCACCGCGATGCAGGTGGCCGATGTGGACGGTGTGAAGGTGGCCGGCGTGCTCTTCGACGCGGGCACCACCAACTCGCCCAACCTGCTGGTCATGGGTCAGGCCGGGTCCTCGGCCAACCACGCCGCCAACCCGAGCACCGTCCAGGACGTGTTCTTCCGGATCGGCGGCTACGTCGCCGGCAAGGCCACCAACAGCCTGCTGGTCAACAGCAACAACGTGATCATCGACCACATCTGGGCCTGGCGGGCCGACCACGGCAACGCCGGCACCTATGGCTGGACGATCAACACGGCCGACAGCGGCCTGATCGTCAACGGCAACAACGTGACGGCGTACGGCCTGTTCGTTGAGCACTACCAGAAGACCGAAGTGCTCTGGAACGGCAACGGCGGCCGCACGTACTTCCTGCAGAACGAGCAGCCGTACGACCCGCCGTCGAACGCCGTGTGGCGCACCGACGGGGTGCTCGGCTACCCGGCCTACAAGGTGGCGGACAGCGTCCAGACCCACGAGGCGTGGGCGATGGGCAGCTACGCCGTCTTCCTGGACAACCCGGCCGTGCACTCGGCCAACGGCTTCCAGGCCCCCACCCACGGCGGCGTGAAATTCCACAACATCTTCACGATCTCCCTGGCCGCCGGCACGATCGACCACGTCGTCAACAACATCGGCGCCCCGGCCCAGGCCACCAATGTCGTGCCGTCCACAGTGACCAACTTCCCGTAACCGCCCGTCCCCCGGGGCCCGTCGCCGAGGAGGGAGCGTTCGGCTTGCCGGGTGCTCACTCACAGTTCGCCGGAGCCGCGGGGGATCAGGGTGGTCGGGATGCGGATCTCGCGGGGTGGGCCGTCGTAGCCGTCGATGCGTTCGAAGAGGGCCGTGGCGGCGGTGCGGCCCATGCGGGACGGGTCCTGGGCGACCACCGTGACCGGCGGGTCGAGCAGATCGGCCAGGGGGAAGTCGTCGAAGCCGATCAGGGCGACGGACCGTTCGCGGCCGAGGCGGCGTAGCGCGCGTATGGCGCCCGTTGTCACCATGCTCTGGGTGGTGAACAGGGCCGTGGGCGGGTCGGGCGCCCGCAGCATGGCGATGGCGGCCCGCTCGGCGGCGGTCGGATCGTGCAGATCGTGCACCGCGGGGCCGGGATGGCTGCCGAGTGCGCGCAGGTAGCCGCGGTGGCGTTCGCGAGCCGTCGACAGCAGCCGGCGTCCGCCCAGGTAGCCGATGCGGCGGTGGCCCTGGGCGACGAGATGGCGTACGGCGCCGGCCGCTCCGGAGACGTTGGTCGAGACCACCGAGTCGCCGGTGACGCCGGCCGGGATGCGGTCGACGAAGACCACGGGCATGCCGGTGTGCGCTTCGAGATGGCCCAGGTCGCCGCCGGTGGGGGCCAGGATCAGGCCGTCGGTCTGGCGCTCGGCGAACGCTGTGGCCAGCGCCTGCTCGCGTACGGGGTCCTGGTCGAGGCTGCCCGTCAGCACGTGGATCCCGCGGGCCCGCGCCTGATCTTCGACCGCGCGGTGCAGGGCGGCCGAGAAGGGATGGGAGACGTCGTCCAGCAGCACGCCGATCGTCCTCGTGCGACGGTCGTTGCGGCGGAGCATGCTGGCGCCCAGGTGAGGTCGGTAGTCGAGCGACTCGACCGCCGCACGCACCTTGGCGACCAGATCGGGCGCGACGGTGGCCTCGCCGTTGACCACCCGGGACACCGTCTTGAGGCTCACCCCGGCGGTGCGGGCGACGTCGTTCATGGTCGGTCGTTGAGGCGTCATGCATCCACCCCCATCGATGTTGATCACGGTCCGCAACATCTTGGAAACTCATTGTTGACACGGGGTGAAGGCGGGCGTCTACTGCCAGACAACGTTGTCTCTGACTTTCATCGTCTTTAGTCCTTTTCAGGGTGGAGGGCGGGGCGGTCGGACGGTAAATCGGTTTGGAGGAGGCATGCGCGATCCGACCATGTCTCGGGCCGGAAGGATGCTGGCCGCGGGCTGCGTGGTGACACTGCTGCTCGGCACGACCGCTGCCTGCAACAGAGGTACCGGCGAGGACGTCGTCGGTCTCATCACCAAGACCGACACCAACCCCTTCTTCGTCCAGATGAGAAAGGGCGCAGAGAGCGCGGCCGAGTCGCTGGGCGTCGAGCTGCAGAGCTTCGCCGGCAAGCAGGACGGCGACAACGAGGCCCAGGTGCAGGCGATCGAGAACCTGATGTCCTTCGGCGCCAAGGGCTTCCTGATCACCCCGAACGACTCCAAGGCGATCGTGCCCTCGATCGACAAGGCGCACGAGCTCGACATGCTGGTGATCGCGCTGGACACGCCGGTCGACCCGCCCGACGCCGCCGACGCCACCTTCGCCACCGACAACTACCAGGCCGGCAAGCTGATCGGGCAGTGGGCCAAGGCCAAGTTCGAGAAGGAGGGCAAGCAGGCGAAGATCGCCATGCTCGACCTCAACGCCAACCAGGTGTCCGTGGACGTCAAACGCGACCAGGGCTTCCTCGACGGCTTCGGCATCGACGTGGGCGACCCGAACCGGATCGGCGACGAGAACGATCCGCGGATCGCCGGGCACGACGTCACCGACGGCGCCGAGGACGGTGGCCGGACCGCCATGGAGAACCTGCTCCAGAAGGACTCGACGATCAACCTGGTCTACACGATCAACGAGCCCGCGGCAGCCGGCGCCTACCAGGCGCTCAAGTCGGCCGGGCGCGACAAGGACACCGTCATCGTCTCGATCGACGGTGGCTGCCCGGGTGTCGACAACGTCGCCCAGGGCGTCATCGGCGCCACCTCGATGCAGTTCCCGCTCAAGATGGCGCAGCTCGGCGTCGAGGCCATCGCGCAGTTCGCCAAGGACGGCACCAAGCCGCAGGCGACCTCGGGCAAGGACTTCGTCGACACCGGAACCGACCTGATCACCGACGACCCGCAGGCCGGCGTCGAGTCCAAGGACTCGGCGTGGGGCAAGCAGAACTGCTGGGGCTGACATGACCGACTGCACCGAGCGGCACCCAGCCGCACCGAACTACGGTCTCGCGGGCGAGGGCCACGAGGGCATGTCCAGGAGGTACCGCTATGGCGACTGCCACCGCTGACTTCGACGTACGCAAGAGCGACTCGCTCGGCCTGCGCATCCAACACATCCTGCACGCCAACCCGATCCTCGGGCCGCTGGCCGTGCTGCTCGTCGCGATCATCGCCTTCTCGATCGTCAACGGGCGGTTCTTCACGGCGACCAACCTCTCCCTCGTGCTGCAGCAGGTCACGGTCATCGCCACGCTCGCACTGGGGCAGACGCTGATCATCCTGACCGCAGGCATCGACCTGTCGGCCGGTGCCATCGCCGTCTTCTCGTCGATCCTGATGGCCACGTTCTGCGTCGACGCCGGGGTGCCCGGCATCATCGCGCTGCTGCTCGGCTTCGCCTGCGGCACGGCGATGGGCGCGATCAACGGCTTCCTGGTGACGCGGATAAAGCTGCCACCGTTCATCGTCACGCTCGGCACGCTGACCATCTTCTTCTCGCTCAACTCGGTGGTCAGCAACAGCGAGACGATCCGCGGCTCCGACATGCCGTCGCTGATGACCTGGACCGGCGACTCGATCCCGATCGGCAACTTCCGGCTGACGTACGGCTCGATCATCATGCTGCTGTTGTTCGGGTTCTTCTTCTACGCGTTGCGGTCCACGGCCTGGGGCAAGCACGTCTACGCGACCGGCGACGACGCCGAGGCCGCGCGGCTGGCCGGCATCCGTACGAACCGGGTGCTGTTCTCGGTCTACACCGTGGCCGGCCTCCTCTATGCGATCGGCGGCTGGATCCTGATCGGCCGGCTCGCGTCGGCCAGCCCCAACGTGGGCGTCGAGTACAACCTCGACTCGATCACCGCGGTCGTGCTCGGCGGCACCAGCCTCTTCGGCGGCCGGGGGGCCGTGATGGGCACGCTGGTGGGCGCGCTCATCGTCGGCGTGTTCCGCAACGGCCTGCAGCTGGGCGGCGTCGAGGTGGTCTGGCAGGGCTTCGCGATCGGCCTGCTGGTGCTCATCGCCGTGTCGCTCGACCAGTGGATCAGGAAGGTGAAGACATGACCGACTGCACCGGGCGGCAGCCAGCCGCACCGACCAACGGCCTCGCAGGCGAGGGCCAGGAGGGCATGTCCCGGGAGGTCCAGCCGTGAGCTCGGATACCGACACCAACCCGGCGGGCCCGCGGCACGCCGCCGAGCGGACGCCTGTGTTGCAGGCCAAGGGGCTGGTCAAGAAGTACGGCCGGGTCGTCGCGATCGACGGCAGCGACCTCGAGCTGTACCCGGGGGAGATCCTCGCGGTCATCGGCGACAACGGCGCCGGCAAGTCGAGCCTGATCAAGGCGCTGTCCGGCGCCCTCGTGCCGGACAGCGGCGAGATCTTCCTCGACGGGCGGCAGATCCAATTCCGTACGCCCATGGACGCGCGCTCGGCGGGCATCGAGACCGTCTATCAGACCCTGGCCGTGGCGCCCGGCCTGGACATCGCCGACAACCTGTTCCTCGGCCGCGAGCAGCGCAAGGCCGGACCGATGGGTTCGATCTTCCGCATGCTCGACCGGGCGTACATGCGCTCGGAGGCGAAACGGCACATGAGCGAGCTCGGCGTGGCCACCCTGCAGAACATCGGCCAGGCCGTCGAGTCGCTCTCCGGCGGTCAGCGGCAGGCGGTGGCGGTGGCCCGGTCGGCCGCGTTCGGCAGCAAGGTCGTGATCCTCGACGAGCCGACCGCGGCGCTGGGGGTCAAGGAGGGCAACCGGGTGCTCCAGCTCATCCGCGACGTCCGCGACCGCGGCCTGCCGGTGATCCTGATCAGCCACAACATGCCGCACGTGTTCGAGATCGCCGACCGCATCCACATCCAGCGGCTGGGCCGCCGGGCCACGGTCATCACCCCGAAGAGTCACTCGATGAGCGAGGCCGTGGCGATCATGACCGGCGCCGCCGAGCCGCCACCACCTACCGCCTGACCCGTCCCCATCCCCAGCCGGCGCCGGAAGACCGGCGCCGGCTACTTCTTCTTGCCCTTGGCGTCGCCGAACATCTCGCCGAGCATCTCGTTGTCCCGGTCCGTGGCGGTCTTGGGCTCCTTGACGGCCACCTTCCAGAACAGGAACGCCACGACTGCCATCCAGGCCCACCACGGGATGCCGGACCCCGGCCCGAACAGGGTGGTCGTCACGTCGTACGCGGTGTTGAGGTACTGGTCCATCCGTGGCCCCCTGTCGCTGAATGTCGGCCCCCAGGATCGGCCGTGCAGCGCCCGGGCTTAGTAGTTCGTAGAGTCGGGTCATGCGAGCAGTGACCTGGAACGTGTGGTGGCGCTTCGGTGGCGCCTGGCGCGAGCGCGAACCCGCGATCGCCGATGTGCTGAAGGGGCTCGATCCGGACGTGGTGGGTCTCGTCGAGACCTGGTCCGGCGAGGGAATCACCCAGCCCCAGCTGCTCGCCGACGACCTGGCCGACCATCATGCGGCCTTCGTGCCCACCTCGTTGCCGCCCGCTCCCGACCCGCCCGAGCACTCGTCGCAGGCGGGTGTCGAGGTCGGGCTGGGCCTGATCAGCCGGTGGCCGATCCTGACCACCGAGGTGCACGACCTGCCGCACGGGCAACGCCCTGGTCCGCCGCCGGCGGCGCTGCTGGCGACCCTCGACCATCCGCGGGGCCCGCTGCACGTGATCGTGTCGTGCATCGAGTGGGAGCCGGCGTACGCCGCCGATCAGCTCGCCCAGAGCGAGGCCCTGGCCGCGCTGGCCGCGGATCCGCGGCTCGACGGTGACCTGCCGGTGCTGCTGCTGGGTGACCTCAACGCCGACGTGAGCCAGCCCGATCTGGCGCCCCTGCTCGCTGTTCTGACCGACACCTGGTCACTGGCCGGCGGCGATCCCCGTGCCGTGACCCTGAGCTCCGCACTGCTGGAGGCTCCGCTCGAGGCCACCAAGCAGATCGACCGCCGGATCGACCACATCCTGGCCCGGCCCGGCCGGAAGGGCGCCCAACTCACTGCCCGGCGAGCCTTCCTGGCCGGCACGGAGGCGGTCAACGGCAGGCACCCCTCCGACCACTTCGCCGTCGTGGTCGACCTCGACGTCTGACTCGGTGGCCGTCGGTCGTGGTCAGGCGCCCCAGCCGGCCTGGGTGCCGCCGACGCGCTCGGCGATGATCTTCTCGTCGTGGCCGCTGCGGCGGTAGGCGGCCATCGGGTCGGGGTCGAGGCCGGCGTCGGTGCGGACCTCGGCCAGCAGGGGACGCACGTCGGTGTTGTAGGCGTCCATGAAGACGGCGTTCGCCTCCAGGACGTCGCCGGCCCGCTGGGCCCTCGTCAGAGCCTCCCGGTCGACCAGCAGGGCCTTGGCCGTGGCCTCCTGCACGTTCATCACCGAGCGGATGATGGCCGGGATCTTCCGTTCGATGTTGTGGCACTGGTCGAGCATGAACGCGATGCCGTAGGCCGGGTCGAGGGCGCCGCCGCGGACGATCTCGTACATGATGCGGAACAGCTGGAACGGGTCGGCCGCCCCGACCATCAGGTCGTCGTCGGCGTAGAAGCGGCTGTTGAAGTCGAAGGCGCCGAGCTTCTTCTGGCGCAGCAGGAACGCGACGATGAACTCGATGTTCGTGCTGGGGGCGTGGTGGCCCGTGTCGATGCAGACAGTGGCCCGCTCGCCCAGCTCGAGGCAGTGCGCGTAGGAGGTGCCCCAGTCCGGCACGTCCGTCGCGTAGAAGGCCGGCTCGAACAGCTTGTACTCCAGCAGCATCCGCTGGTTGCCGGTCAGCCGGTCGTACGCCTCGCGCAGCGCGGCCGCCAGCCTGTCCTGCCGGTCCCGCAGGTCGTCCTGGCCGGGGTAGTTGATGCCGTCGGAAAACCACAGCTTCAGGTCGCGGGACCCGGTCTGGCCCATGATGTCGATCGCCTCGAGCAGGTGATCGGTGGCCTTGCGGCGGATCCGGGCGGCGGGGTTGGTGACCGAGCCCAGCTTGTAGTCGTCGTCCTGGAAGACGTTCGTGTTGATCGCGCCGATCTCCACGCCCAGGTCGCGGGCGTACGCGCCGAGGGTGGCGTAGTCGTCCACCTTGTCCCAGGGGATGTGCAGCGCCACCACCGGTGCGACGCCGGTGAACTGGTGCACCGTGGCGGCGTCGGCGATCTTCTCCTCGGGGTTACGCGGCACCCCCGGCTGGGCGAAGACCTTGAAGCGGGTGCCCGAGTTGGCGTAGGCCCACGACGGGGTCTCGATGCGCTGTGCCGTCAGAGCGCGCTTGACGGCGGCGAGGTCGGTCATGGGGTCTCCTGAGAACTTTCGGAAAGGTGGAACACCTCGGTCAGCAGCGGGAACCCTTCGTCGTCGGGTCCGCCGCGGGCGAAGAACTCCGCCATTTCCGCTTGCCACCTGGTGTTGACGTCCAGCGCCGCCATTGCCGCCTGGGACGCTTCGAGATCGTCCGCCTCGACGTAGCCGATCAGCAGCCCGTCGCCGCGGAGGAAGAGGGAGTAGTTGCGCCAGCCGGTGGCCCGGAGCGCGTCCTGCATCTCGGGCCACACGGACTGGTGCCGCTCCACGTACTCCGTCATCCGCTCGGGGCGGATCTGGAGCTGGAAGCAGTAGCGCATTCGCTGATCCCTACGACCTAGAAGTTGAACTGGTCGATGTTTTCCTTGGTGAACTCGGTCGGCGGGCCGAGCACGATCTCACCGTCGGCGCCGATCGTGTACTCGCCGAGCTTGCCGGCCTTGAACTTCTCGCCCTGGGCGCCGGTGATCTGACCCGAGGCCATGGCGGCGCCGGCGAAGGCGGCCAGGTAGCCGATGTCGGCCGGGTTCCACAGCGCGAACGTCTTCACGGTGTCGTCCTTGACGTACTCACGCATCTGGTTCGGCAGGCCGAGGCCGGTCACCGCGACCTTGCCCTTGTAGCTGGACGACGAGATGTAGCGGGCCGCCGCGGCGATGCCCACCGTGGTCGGGGCGACGATCGCCTTCAAGTTCGGGTACGACTGCAGCAGACCCTGAGCCTCCTGGAACGACTTCTGGTCGTCGTCGTTGCCGTAGGCCACCTTGACCAGCTTCAGCTTCGCGTACTCGGGCTTCTTCAGCTCTTCCTTCATCACCTCGATCCAGGAGTTCTGGTTCGTGGCGTTCGGGGTCGCCGAGAGCACCGCGATCTCACCCTCGCCGCCGGCCTGCTCGAGGGCCATCTTGGCCAGCGACTGGCCGATGCCCTCGGTGGTGGCCTGGTTGATGAAGGCGTCCCGGCAGTCCTTGGAGGCGTCCGAGTCGAACGTGATGACCTTGATCTTCGCGGCCCGGGCCTGGTTGAGCGACGGGCAGACCGCGTTCGGGTCGTTGGCCGCGACCACGATGACGTCCTGCTGCTGCTGGATCAGGGTGTTGATGTACGACACCTGCGACGAGGCCGACGCGTCGTTCGGGCCGACCAGCTTGTACTCGCCCTTGAGCTCCTCGACGGCGACCTTTCCGCCGCCGGTCTCGACGTCCGAGTACGGGTTGTTCAGCTGCTTGGGCAGGAAGGCGATCTTCAGGCCCTCCTTGATCGCCGCGTTGGGGTCGGCCGCTGCGGAAGCCTGCGTGCCGGAGCCGGTGTTCGTGTTGCTGTCCTTGGTGGTGCCGCCGCAGGCGGTCAGGCCGGCGACAAGAAGTGCGGCCGAGGTTACGGAAAGTAGTGTTCGGGGGGAGCGAAGCACGGCGTACTCCATTCTCTTTTTTGAGCGCTATCGGGCGGCGGCTCGCCGCAGCCTGCGGCGTTGCCAATTGCCGCGTACGGCGGTGGTGATGTTGGGAAGCAGGACGGAGAGCACGAGCAACGTGCCCGTGACGATGTTGAGCGCCTGCCCGGAGACGTCCTCCAGGCGCAGCGCGTTCTGCAGCGCGGTCAGCAACACCACACCGGCCAGCACGCCGGGCAGGCTGCCCTTGCCGCCGAAGATCGACACCCCGCCCAGCAGGACGGCCGCGACGACGGCGAGTTCGAGGCCCGCGCCGTTGTCGGCCCGGGCGCTGGAGTAGCGCAGTGTCCACAGCACACCGACCAGGCCGGCCACCGCGCCGCTGGCGACGTAGAGCCAGAACTTGGTGCGGGCGACCCGGATGCCGGAGAAGTGCGCGGCCTGCGCGTTGGCGCCGATCGCGTACAGCGAGCGGCCGAACGGGGTGGCGTGCTGCACGATGCCGAAGATCAGGGCGAGGACGACGATGAGAATGAGCACGTTGGGAACCGCGCCGCCGCCGATCGTGCCCGTGACCCAACCCGTGTAGTTCCACGGGAAGTCGGCGACCGCGCCGTCACCGAGCACGACGAACGCGAGACCGCGGTAGAGGGCCAGCGTGCCGATCGTGACCGCCAGCGACGGCAGTCCCAGCGTGGTGATCAGGAAGCCGTTGACCACGCCGCAGATCGCGCCGATCGCGATGCATAGCGGGATGATCGACTCGATCGAGAGGCCCTGGTTCCACAGCCAGCCCATCATCGAGCTGGTCAGGCCGAGGGTGCTGGCCACCGACAGGTCGATCTCGCCGGTCACGATGATCATCGTCATCGGCAGCGCGATCAGGATGATCGGCAGCAGGTCGAGCACCATGAAGGTGAAGTTCCGGCTGGTGCCGAAGTTGTCCACAGTGAACGAGGCGATGATCAGCACCAGCGCGGTGAGCACCAGGATGATGCTGTCCCAGCTGGTCAGCCTGCTCCTCAGCGCGCCGCTTCGGTTGGCCGCGGGCCGCTTGCCGAGGTCGATGTCAGACATACGCGTCCCTCTTCCGCAGCGAGCGGGCGATCCGCACCGCGACCAGGCGGTCGGCGCAGATGGCCAGAATGATCAGCGCACCGACGATGGCCTGCTGCCAGAACTGGTTGATGTCGAGCACCGCGAGGGCACTGCCGATCACCGTCAGTAGCAGGGCGCCGAGGGCGGCGCCCCACACCGAGCCGCTGCCGCCGAAGACGGCCACGCCGCCGACCACGACCGCCGCCACCACGTTCAGCTCCAGGCCGGTGCCGGCCGCGGCGTCGACCGTGCCGAACCGGGCCGCGTAGAGCACCCCGGCCAGACCGGCCAGCGCGCCACTGAGCACGAAGGCGCCGAGGAGGTTGCGGGCGACCTTGATGCCGGCCAGTTCGGCCGCGGCGGGGCTGGACCCCATCGCGTAGAGCTCGCGACCGACCCGGTAGTTGCGCATCATCACCGAACCGGCGGCCACCACGACCAGGGCGATCAGCACCAGCCAGGGGATGCCGAGGATGCTGTCGTTGGCGAAGGTCAGGAAGCGCCGGGGGAGCTCGTCGGCGTTGACCTGCGAACCGCCGGCCCACGAGTAGGTGATGCCGCGGTAGATGTAGAGCGTGCCGAGGGTGACCACCAGCGCGGGCACCTTGCCGTAGCGAACGAGAACGCCGTTGAGCAGGCCGGCGACCGCGCCGATGGCCAGGCCGGCGAGCAGCCCGACGACCATCGGCAGGTCCTGGTTGCTCATCAGCGTGGCCACGGCGAAGGCGCTGATGCCGAGGACCGAGCCGACGCTGAGGTCGATGTTCCGGGTGATCACCACGACCGCCTGGCCGGTCGCCATGACCGCCAGGATCGCGGTGTTGAGCAGGTTGTCGCGGATGCTCTGCCCGCTCAGGAAGCGTGGGTTGTCGATCGCGGTGTACGCGACGAGGAGCGCCAGCGCGAGCACGATGCCCAGTTCACGGGTCTTGAGCAGGTCGCCGAACCGCTTGGCGACCGGCGTTCCGAGGGGCGCGTCAGTGGGCGCCGACCGATCGGAGGTGACAGTCATGCCGAGCCTCCCATCAGGAAGGCCTCGATCGGTCCGGTGCTGCCGGTCATGCTGCGCCCTCCTGTCCCATGGCCGCGTACATGACGGATTCCTCAGTGGCCTCGGCGCGGGAGAGCGAAGCGGCGATGCGGCCCTCCCGCAGCACCAGGATCCGGTCGGCCATGCCCAGCACCTCGGGCAGTTCCGACGAGACCATGACGACCGCGAGACCGTCGGCCGCGAGCGACGACATCAGCCGGTGCACCTCGGCCTTGGTGCCGACGTCGATGCCGCGCGTCGGCTCGTCGACGATCAGCAGCCTGGGTCCGGTGGCCAGCCATTTGGCCAGCACCACCTTCTGCTGGTTGCCGCCCGAGAGCGTGCCGACCGCGTCGCTGAGCTGCCCCAGCTTGGTCTGCAGCTTCCGGGTCCAGGTCTCGGCGGCCTCGCGTTCGCTGCCGCCGAAGAGCAGCCCGAGCCGGGCCAGCTTGCGGGCCCGGGGCAGGGTCACATTGCGCTCGATCGACAGCTCCATCACCAGGCCCTGCTGACGGCGGTCCTCGGGGACGAGCGCCAGACCGGCGGCCATCGCCGCGCGCGGCGAGCCTTTCTCGAGGCGCCGGCCCTGCATGGTCACTGAGCCCTGGTCGTACGGGTCGACCCCGAAGACGGCCTGCATGACCTCGGACCGACCGGCCCCGACCAGCCCGGCCAGCGCGACGATCTCGCCCGCGCGCACCGAGAAGGAGATGTCGCGGAAGACGCCCTCGCGGCTCAGGCCCTCGACCTCGAGCACTACCTCGCCCGGCTCGACCTCTTGCTTGGGGAAGAGCGCACTCAGGTCGCGGCCCACCATCCGCCGGATCATGTCGTCGACGGTGAGGTCGGCGACCAGTTCGGTGGCCACGTGCCTGCCGTCCCGCATGATCGTGACCCGCTCGCAGAGCGCGGTGACCTCTTCGAACCGGTGCGAGATGAACATGATCGCGGCGCCCTCGTCGCGCAGCGACCGCACCACCGCGAAGAGCCGCTCGACCTCGACGCCGGAGAGCGCGGCCGTGGGCTCGTCCATGATCAGCACCTGGGCCTCGGAGGAGAGCGCCTTGGCGATCTCGACCAGTTGCTGATCGGCGATCGAGAGGCCGCGCGCCGGGCGGGCCGGGTCGATCGGCACCCCCAGGCGGCGGAACAGCCGCTCGGCGTTGGCCGACATCTGTTTGCGGTCGATCTGCCGCAGCTTGGTCAGCGGCTGGTTGCCGATCGCAATGTTCTCGGCCACGGAGAGGTCGGGGAAGAGGGTGGGTTCCTGATAGATGACGGCGATGCCGGCCGCCTTGGCGTCGGCGGGGCCGGCGAAGTCCACGTCGACGCCGTCGACCCGCAGCGTGCCGGTGTCCGGACGATGGACCCCGGCCAGCATCTTCACGATGGTGGACTTGCCGGCCCCGTTCTCGCCGACGAGCGCGTGCGCCTCGCCCGGGAACAGCGGGAAGCTGACCCCCTGCACGGCGGCGACCGCGCCGAAAGACTTCGTGACGTCGTGGACCTCGAGCCTGGGCGGCTGGTCCCCGGGCCGGGCGTTTGCCTCCGCCACGGTCCACCTCCGTCGCTAAAGTTGAAATGTTTCAGTAAACGTACGAGCAACGTAGGTGGCCCCGATCACACCTGTCAAGCGTTGGTCAGAAACGTTGTTGAAACACTGCCGTTGTTATAACGGCGGGTGCCGTAGGATTCGGCTTCAACGTTTCAACGGAGATTTCCAGGAGGACCAGTGCTGAACGGCAGGACGCCGTCCGTCAAGGACGTCGCGGCGGCCGCGGGCGTCTCGCTGGGCACCGTCTCCAATGTGATGAACCGTCCCGAAGTGGTCAGCGCGCGCACCCGCGAGCGGGTTGAGCGGGCCATGTCCGAGCTGGGTTTCGTCCGCAACGAATCGGCCCGCCAGCTGCGCGCCGGCACCAGCCGCACCCTGGCCTACGTGATGCTCGACGGCACCAACCCGTTCTTCCACGACGTGGCCCAGGGCATCGAGCTGGCCGCCGAGGACGCCGATCTCTCCCTGTTCATCTGCAACAGCAACAGCCGCTCGGCCCGCGAGGCGGTGCACCTCGACCGCCTGCTCCAGCAGCGCGTCCAGGGCATTCTGATCACGCCGGTCGACCCGGCCGCGCCCCACCTCGACGAGCTGATCCGCCGGGGTGTCCCCATGGTGATCGTCGACCGCATCGGCAACGCCGACAGCTGCTGCTCGGTCGCGGTCGACGACGTGCTGGGCGGCCGCATCGCGGTCGAGCACCTGGCCGAGCAGGGCCACACCCGGGTCGCCTTCATCGGCGGCCCCGAATCGCTGGGCCAGGTGCATGAGCGGCTCGTCGGCGCCCGCGAGATGTGGGAGTCGCTCGGCAACGACCCGGAAGACCTGATCTACCTGCCGACCGAGACGCTGTCCGTGTCCGAGGGCCGCTCGGCCGGCGAACGGCTGGCCGGCCTGGCCGCGCGGCGCCGCCCCACGGCCGCCTTCTGCGCCAACGACCTGCTCGCCCTGGGCCTGCTGCAGCAGAGCATCGGCGCCGGCCTGCGCGTGCCCGACGACCTGGCCATCGTCGGCTTCGACGACATCGAGTTCGCCGCGGCCGCGGCCGTGCCGCTCACGTCAGTGCGCCAGCCCCGCCAGGAGCTGGGCCGGGCCGCCGCCCAGCTGGTGCTCGACGAGGCCACCAACCCCGACCACCGCCACCAGCAGCTGCAGTTCACCCCGGAGCTGGTGGCCCGCGCGTCGACAGTCAGCCGCAACCGCACGCACTGAGCACCCGACCGAGTCGAAGTCAAGATCGGCCCTGGTGAGCCACCGCCTCCCCCGCCCGCCCAAGGGCACGGGGTGAGTTTGCGTTTTCAGCGCGCTGGGCGCTTCGGGCTGTCCACAGAAGGATCGGGTGCCCGGCTGCCCGCCTGTGGAAAACGCAACAGACCGGGCCGGAAGCGGCCCGGTGAAATCACGAGGGTGCGGAAGCGTCAGCCGAAGTAGCCGGAGGTCTCCACTGTCTGGATGCGCAGCAGGCTCGCCAGGCGGCTGGTCACCGGGCGGGCCTCCAGGTGCAGGCGCGCGATGTTCAGGCCGCTGTCCCCGATCACGGCCAGCAGCGCCAGCTCGCCGACCGCGTACACCGCGAGGTAACCACCCTGGTTGCGGATCGTCACCTCCTGGAAGGTGCCCTGGTTGAGGGCGGCGCCGCAGGTGCGGCTGATCCCGTGCGCGCCCGCGGCCAGGGCCGCGATGTCATGGGGCTCGGGACCGGTCTCGGTGTCGTGCAGGATCAGCAGGCCGTCGACGCCGGCGATGACGCAGCCGCGCACCCCGGTGACCTGATGCCGCAGCGCGGCCAGCTCGGCACGGACAGCCTGGTACGGATCGGAGGGTTGCAACGCTTTCTCCAGGGGGTGGGAGGCCGGCACGGAGGAGGGGTCAGAGGCTGCGGAGGGCGACCAGCACGCGGTCGAGAACGTCGTCGTCGGTCACGTACGGCCGGCCCAGCAGGTCGAGCAGGTCGGCGGAGGACTCGTCGGGCTGGGACGGGTCCACCCGTTGCCGCCGGGGCAGGTCGGCGGCGTCCGCGGAGTGTGAGCCCGGGGCGGAGCCGGCCGACGCGCTGAGGTCGATGGTGCTCCCGCCCAGTTCGCGCGGGATCAGGTCGAAGTCGAGCGGGGAGGCGGTCAGCGCGGGGGCGCTGCCGTTGTGGTCCGGGTGCACGGCTCGGGGCCGTACGACCTCGGGGGCGTACGACAGGATGATCGAGCCGAACTCACGCCGGGCCATCGCCAGATTGGCGTCGGCCCGGCGCAACGTCAGGTGGGCGACGAGCGGCTCCCGCGCGCTCACCAGGCGCACGACGTGGAACGCGTCGGCGCTGGTGAGCAGGATGTCGCTGAGCTCGTCGGCCCCGTTTCCCTCGAGCAGCACGAGTCCGGCCGCCGCCGCGGCAAGCGTGACAGCGGCGGCTGCCTCCTGCTCGGTCGGCGCGGTCTCACCCGCCCACCACAGCACTCTGGGGCCGTCCGGGTCGAGCAGGGACACCGCGTGCGCGCCGGGAATGCCCAGCGCCGCCGTCAGCGGTGGCACGGACATCAGCTGAGGCCGGCGTCCAGCTGCTTCATGACGAGGCGGGACTGCGTCAGGATCATGCCGGTGTTCGCCGTCTTGCGGGCGATCACCACCGCGGCGATGTCCTGGTTGCTGCTGCGCAGGAAGACGTGCACGTGGGAATCGCTCTGCGCCAGGAACTCCTGGAAGTAGTGGCGGTCGTCGAGCACGCCGTACCGGGCCTTGAAGATCTCTTCGATCATCACGACGTTGCGGCCCTGGAACAGGTCGAACGTGGCCGCGGCGATCAGGTCGAGCACCTCGTGGGGGTGCTCGTCGAGGGTGTCGGCGGCGAGCAGCATGCCGGTGGACATGTCGACCAGACCGGCGCCGATGCACTCCGGCACCTGGGCGCGGAACTGCTTGACAGCATCACCGATCAGCTGCGTCGTGCTCCGGATGCCCAGTCCGGTCTCGTCGACGGCCGTCATACGTCCAGCTCGCTCTCGATCTTGCGCAGTTGGTGCCGGGCCAGGCCGAGGTTCGCGCGACCCTTGTTCAGGGCGAGGTAGAGGAAGAACGCCTCGTTGCCGCGGCCCTGGAGCAGGCGGATCAGGTGGTACTGCGAGTCGAGGGTGATCAGGATGTCCTCGATGCTGTCGGCCAGGCCGAGCATCTCGAGGGTGCGCACCTTGGCCCGGATCACGTCGGTGTTGCCGGCGGCGGCAATGTTCATGTCCATGTTGAGGCCGCCACCCATGACACCCAGCGTGAGCCCGCTGGTGTAGTCGACGAGCGCCACGCCGATGGCGCCCTCGATCGTCATGGCTTCCTTCAGCGAAGTCTCGATGTTCGCCACTTAACTCCTCCTTCTCGTGCCGTAACTGCCGGTCACGAGGAACGGCGTCGTTCTCGATGTCCAGGCCACAGTCGCACGTCCGACAATGGTTGAACACTGAAGATCCGGCGAATCGGTGCAGGTCAGACCGAAGATCCACGCGTTTCGGCCGTTGACCCGTTAGGGGTCGGCCGAACGTCGGTGAAGCGGCCGATTCGTCGGATGGACACGATGTCGGCCCTTGGTCGGAAACGACGCGCGGCAACGTTTCAATTCGCTGTCGCGTCTTGACCGAGGTTGCCACAGAGCCGTAATCTATCGGCAACGTCTGAAACGTTTCACGAAGTCTTCACAAGGCCGAAGGACACCATGACGAACCCCGCAGCGCGTGAGCTTCTGGAGCGCAGCAACCGGCTCGGAGCCGACCCGCGCAACACCAACTACGCCGGGGGCAACACCTCGGCCAAGGGCTCCGAGACCGACCCGGTCACCGGCGAGCCGGCCGACCTGCTCTGGGTCAAGGGATCCGGCGGCGACCTCGGCACGCTCACCGAAAAGGGTCTCGCCGTGCTCCGCCTCGACCGGCTGCGAGCGCTGACCCGCACCTACCCGGGCGTCGAGCGCGAGGACGAGATGGTCGCCGCCTTCGACTACTGCCTGCACGGCCGCGGCGGCGCGGCGCCGTCGATCGACACCGCGATGCACGGACTGGTCGAGGCCCCGCACGTCGACCACCTGCACCCCGACTCGGCCATCGCCATCGCCACCGCGGCCGACGGCCCGGCCCTGACCAAAGAGATCTTCGGTGACCGGGTGCTCTGGGTGCCGTGGCGCCGGCCCGGCTTCCAGCTCGGCCTCGACATCGCCGCCGTCCAGAAGGCCAACCCGCAGGCCATCGGCGTCATCCTCGGCGGCCACGGCATCACCGCGTGGGGCGCGACCAGCGAGGAGTGCGAGCGCAACTCGGTTGAGATCATCGAGAAGGCCGCCGCCTACCTGGCCGCGCACGGTCGCAGGAACCCGTTCGGAGCGCAGAAGCACGTCTCGCCGGCCGCCGGCGAAAGGAAGGAACGCGCCGCCGCCCTGTTCCCGGTGCTGCGCGGCCTGGCCTCCACCGACCGCGCCCAGGTCGGCCACTTCACCGACTCCGAGGTGGTGCTCGACTTCGTCAACAGCGAGCGCCTGGGTGAGCTGGCCGCGAAGGGCACGAGCTGCCCCGACCACTTCCTGCGCACCAAGGTCAAGCCGATGGTGCTCGACACCGCCCCCGACGCCCCGCTCGACGAGGTCGTCGCCCGGGCCAAAGAGCTGCACGAGGCCTACCGCCAGGACTACCGCGCCTACTACGACCGGCACGCCACCGCCGACAGCCCGGCCATCCGCGGCGCCGACCCGGCCATCGTGCTGGTGCCCGGCGTAGGCATGTTCTCGTTCGGCGCCAACAAGCAGACCGCCCGCGTGGCGGGCGAGTTCTATGTCAACGCCATCAACGTGATGCGCGGCGCCGAGTCGGTGTCCACCTACGCGCCGATCGACGAGGCCGAGAAGTTCCGCATCGAGTACTGGGCCCTGGAAGAGGCCAAGCTTCAGCGCCTGCCGAAGCCGAAGCCCCTGGCCACCCGCATCGCCTACGTGACCGGCGGCGGGTCGGGCATCGGCCGGGCGATCGCGCTGCGCCTCGCGGCCGAGGGCGCCGTCGTGGTGGTCGCCGACCGGGACTTCGAAGCGGCCCGGTCGGTGGCCGGCGAGATCGGCGGCCCGGACGCCGCGCTCGCGGTCGCAGCCGACGTGACCAGCGCCGACGCGATCACGGCGTCGCTGCGGGAGGCCGTGCTGGCCTTCGGCGGGGTCGACCTGGTGGTCAACAACGCCGGGCTCTCCGTCTCGAAGCCGCTGCTCGAGACGACCGAGCAGGACTGGGACCTGCAGCACGACGTGATGGCCAAGGGATCGTTCCTGGTGTCCCGCGAGACCGCCCGCATCCTGGTCGCCCAGGGCCTCGGCGGCGACATCATCTACATCTCCAGCAAGAACTCGATCTTCGCCGGCCCCAACAACGTCGCCTACGGCGCCACCAAGGCCGACCAGGCCCACCAGGTGCGGCTGCTGGCGGCCGAACTGGGGGCGCACGGCGTCCGGGTCAACGGCATCAACCCCGACGGCGTCGTCCGCGGCTCGGGCATCTTCGCCGGTGGCTGGGGCGCCAAGCGGGCCGCGGTCTACGGCGTGCCGGAGGAGAAGCTGGGCGAGTACTACGCGCAGCGCACCCTGCTCAAGCGTGAGGTGCTGCCCGAGCACGTGGCCAACGCGGTGTTCGCGCTGACCGGCGGCGACCTGACCCACACGACCGGCCTGCACATCCCGGTCGACGCCGGCGTGGCCGCGGCCTTCCTGCGATGAGATCCTTCGCCGCGGTCGACCTCGGCGCGTCCAGCGGGCGCGTCATGGTCGGCCGCTTCGCGGACGGCGCCATCGAGCTCACCGAGACGCACCGGTTCGCCAACGAGCCGGTGCGGGTCGGTGGCACCCTGCATTGGGACATCCTCGGCCTCTACCGCGGGATGCTCGAGGGTCTCGGGAGGACCGGCCCGGTCGAGAGCATCGGCATCGATTCCTGGGCCGTCGACTATGGACTGCTCGACGCGTCCGGATCCCTGCTGGGCAACCCCGTGCACTACCGCGACGGCCGCACCGACGGTGTGCGCCTCGACATCAGCGACGAGCGGCTCTACGAGATCACCGGACTGCAGAAGCTGCCGTTCAACACGATCTATCAGTTGGCCGCCGCCCGGGCCACGCCGCAGTTCGAGGTCGCGCAGCAGATGCTGCTCATCCCGGATCTGCTGGCCTACTGGCTGACCGGCGAGATCGGCGCCGAATACACCAACGCGTCGACGACCGGGCTGCTCGACGTGCGGACGCGCGACTGGTCGGCGCCGCTGCTGGCGGAGCTTGGCCTGCGGCCCTCGCTCCTGCCGCCCGTGCGGCCGCCGGGGTCGATCATCGGCGAGTATCGCGGCACGAAACTCACGGCAGTCGGGTCGCACGACACGGCGTCCGCAGTGGTGGGCGTGCCCGCCTTCGGGCAGAACTTCGCCTACATCTCCTGTGGCACCTGGTCCCTCGTGGGTCTGGAGCTGCCGGAACCGGTGCTCAGTAAGGAATCCCGGGCGGCCAACTTCACCAACGAGGGCGGGGTCGACGGCACGATCCGCTATCTGCGCAACGTCATGGGGCTCTGGCCGCTGCAGGAGTGCATGCGCGAGTGGGGCTCGCCCGACATCGGCGAACTCTTGCGACGGGCCTCCCGCGAGAAGCCGGTGGTGATCGACCTCGACGACCCGAGCTTCCTGCCGCCCGGCGACATGGCCCAGCGGGTGGCCAAGGCGGCGGGCCTTCCACCGGACGCGAGCCCGGCCCAGCTGACGCGGTGCATTGTGGACAGTCTGGCTCTGGCTCATCGCACAGCAATCGAGCAGGCTCAGGAAATTTCCGGCCGGCACGTGGACGCGGTGCACATCGTCGGCGGCGGCGCCCGGAACGAGTTGCTCTGCCAGCTCACCGCGGACGCGTGCGGGCTGCCGGTGCTGGCCGGTCCGGTCGAGGCCACCGCGCTGGGCAATCTGCTGATCCAGGCGCGGGCGGCCGGGGTGATCGAGGGTGATCTGGCGGGGCTGCGCGCGGTGCTGCGCGAAACTCAACGGGTCGTCCGGTACGACCCCGTGCGGAGGTAGACGGTGCGAATAGCCCTGTTCGCCACCTGCCTCGCCGACACCATGTTCCCGGCGGCGGCCAAGGCGACCGTTCACCTGCTCGAGCGGCTCGGCCACGAGGTCGTCTTCCCGCTGGAGCAGACCTGCTGCGGCCAGATGCACGTCAACACGGGCTATCAGAGTCAAGCCCTTCCCCTCGTACGCCGATACGTGCGCACCTTCGAGCCGTGCGACCTGGTGGTGGCGCCGTCGGGCAGTTGTGTCGGCTCGATCCGGCACCAGCACGCCATGGTCGCGCGGCACGCCGGCGACGAGGGGCTGGCCGCCGCGGCCGAGGCGGTCGCGGGACGGACGTACGAGCTGTCCGAGCTGCTCATCGACGTGCTTGGCGTGGAGGACGTCGGCGCGTACTACCCGCACCGCGTCACCTACCACCCGACCTGCCACTCGCTGCGCGTGCTGCGGGTCGGCGACCGGCCGCAACGGCTGCTGCGCCAGGTTCGCGGCCTCGACCTG
Organism: Paractinoplanes hotanensis; assembly: GCF_023717965.1. Lineage (NCBI taxonomy): Bacteria > Bacillati > Actinomycetota > Actinomycetes > Micromonosporales > Micromonosporaceae > Paractinoplanes > Paractinoplanes hotanensis. The sequence goes on from NZ_JAMQOL010000060.1 coordinate 33,358, forward strand.
GTCGAGCTGCCCGCGGCCGAGCAGTGCTGCGGGTTCGGGGGCACGTTCTCGGTGAAGAACGCGGACACGTCGACCGCCATGCTGGCCGACAAGATGCAGCACGTGCTCGAGACGGGTGCCGACGTCTGCACGGCCGGCGACGCCTCGTGTCTCATGCACATCGGCGGCGGCCTGTCGCGTCTTGGCGCCGGCGTGCGGACCGTACACCTCGCCGAGATTCTCGCGTCGACGGAAGTGGAGGCAGCGAGGTGAGCACCTTCCTCGGCATGCCCGCCCGTGCGCCCCGCGGCGTCGGGCACCTTCGCGGGGACGAGCCGTTTCCCGCCGCGGCCCGGGTGGCGCTCGCCAATCCCCAATTGCGGAGCAACCTTCGGCACGCCACGACCACGATTCGCGGCAAGTCGGGCCGGGTCATCGCCGAACTGCCTGACTGGCAGGAGCTCCGGTCGGCCGGGTCCGCTCTCAAGACGTACACGATGGCGAATTTGCCCCGCCTGTTGGAGCAGTTGGAAGAGAAGGTCACGGCTGCGGGCGGAGTGGTGCACTGGGCGGCCGACGCCGAGGAGGCCAACCGGATCGTCACCGACTTGATCAGAGAGACCGGCGAGCGCCGGGTCATCAAGATCAAGTCAATGGCGACCCAGGAGATCGGGCTCAACGAGGCGTTGGGGGAGGCCGGGATCGACCCGGTCGAGACCGACCTGGCCGAGCTCATCGTGCAGCTGGGCCACGACAAGCCGTCGCACATCCTGGTGCCGGCCATCCACCGCAACCGCTCGGAGATCCGCGAGATCTTCCTGCGCGAGATGCCGGGCGTCGACCCGGCGCTCACCGACAACCCGGCCGACCTGGCCGCAGCCGCGCGGCGCTATCTGCGTGAGACGTTCCTGTCGACGAAGGTCGCGGTGTCGGGAGCCAACTTCGGGATCGCCGAGACCGGGACGCTGGCCGTGGTCGAGTCGGAGGGGAACGGCCGGATGTGCCTGACCCTGCCGGAAACGCTGATCACCGTGATGGGCATCGAGAAGGTCGTGCCGGCCTGGCAGGATCTCGAGGTCTTCCTGCAGTTGCTGCCGCGCGCGTCGACCGGCGAGCGGATGAACCCGTACACGTCGATGTGGACGGGGGTGACCCCGGGCGACGGGCCGCAGAACTTCCACCTCGTGCTGCTCGACAACGGGCGCACGGCTGTGCTGGCCGACGAGGTGGGCCGTTCGGCGCTGCACTGCATCCGGTGCTCGGCCTGCCTGAACGTGTGCCCGGTCTACGAGCGGACGGGCGGGCACGCGTACGGGTCGGTCTATCCCGGCCCGATCGGGGCGGTGCTCTCGCCGCAGCTGACCGGGATCGAGGACAATGCGTCGCTGCCCTACGCGTCGTCGCTGTGCGGGGCGTGCTTCGACGCCTGTCCGGTGAAGATCGACATCCCCTCGATCCTGGTGCACCTGCGGAATCAGGCGCCGCACCCGCGTACGGAGAAGGCGGCGATGGCCGCGGCGGCGTACACAATGGACCGGCCTCGGCTCTATCGGCGCGCGCAGCGGGCCGCCAAGCTGGCCAAGCTGCTTGGCCGGCGGGGACGCGGTCTGCCGCCACCGTTGAACGGGTGGGCTGCGAGCCGCGACCTGCCGTCCCCGCCGGACGAGTCGTTCCGCGATTGGTGGCGGGGGCGATGAGCAAACAGCTGATCCTGGACCGGATCCGGCAGGCACTGTCAGCGTCGTCGGCAGCGCCCGAGATTCCGCGCGACTACCGTCGTGGCGCGGCGCCGGTGGATCTTGATCTGCTGGTCGACCGGCTCGTCGACTACAAGGCTGCCGTGCATCGCGGATCGGATATTTCCCGATTCGTGCGGCAAATCATCGGCAGCGGCTCCCTTGTAGTGCCGCCGGGGTTGCCCCCGGAGTGGTTGCCGCTCGGCGTGCCCGCCCGCGTAGATGATCGACTCTCGGCGGCCGACATCGCCGCCGCCGACGGGGTGCTCACCGCGGCCGCGGTGGCGATCGCCGAGACCGGCACGATCGTGCTCGACGCGTCGCCCGACCAGGGCCGGCGCATCCTCTCACTCCTGCCCGACCTGCACATCTGTGTGCTGCGGCCGGAGCAGGTGGTGGCCTCGGTGCCCGAGGCCGTCGCCCGGCTCGACCCCGGCCGCCCGCTGACCTGGATCAGTGGGCCGTCCGCGACCAGCGACATCGAACTCAACCGGGTCGAGGGGGTGCACGGCCCCCGCAACCTCCACGTCGTCCTCTGGGAGGCAGCATGATCCTCACTCCGAAACCGCGCCGGAAGATCCGCATCGGGCTCGTGGCGGGCGGGCTCGGCACGTACTGGCCGCAGTTCCCGCATTTGCTCCCGCAGCTGGAGGAGTCCGCCCGCTACGTCTCCGAACGCTTCCAGCAGATGGACGCCGAGGTCACCGACGTCGGCTTCATCTCCGACGCGCAGGAGGGCGCGGCCGCCGCCGAGAAGCTGCGGCAGGCCGACTGCGACCTGATCGTGCTGTTCCTGACCACGTATCTGACCTCGTCGATGGTGCTGCCGATCGCGCAGCGGGCCAACAGCCCGGTGCTGGTCATCGACCTGCAGCCGACCGAGAAGATGGATCACGCCACGTTCGACACCGGCGCGTGGCTGGCCTATTGCGGGCAGTGCCCGGTGCCCGAGGTCGGCAACCTGTTCCGGCGGGCCGGCATCCCGTTCCGGTCGGTCACCGGCTGGCTGCGGCAGGAGTCGGCCTGGGCGCGCATCTCGCAATGGATCACTGCGGCCCGCGTACGCGCGGCTCTGCGCAACGCCCGGCACGGCCTCATGGGCCACCTCTACCCGGGCATGCTCGACGTCTCGACCGACCTCACCCTGCTGCCGGCCACCTTCGGCTCGCACGTCGAGGTGCTGGAGTTCGACGACCTGCGGGAACGCACGCTCGCGGCCACCGACGACGAGGTCGCCGAGCGGATGGAGCTGGCCCGCAAGATCTTCCTGCTCGACGATTCGGTCAACGAGGACGACTTCGCCTGGGGCGCGCGGGTCTCGGTGGGGCTCGACCGCCTCGCCGACGACTTCGACCTCGACAGCCTCGCCTATTACCACCGCGGGCTGAACGGCGAGCAGCACGAGCGGCTGGGCGCCGGCATGATCCTGGGCGCGTCGCTGCTGACCGCGCGTGGCATACCGGCCACCGGCGAGTACGAGCTGCGGACCACCGTCGCCCAGCTGGCCACCCAGGTCGCCGGGGCGGGCGGCTCGTTCTGTGAGATCCAGGCGCTGAACTTCACCGACAACGTGGTCGAGATGGGCCACGACGGGCCGGCCCACCTGGCCGTCAGCTCGCGCCAGCCGCTGCTGCGCGGCCTCGGCGTCTATCACGGCAAGCGCGGCTGGGGTGTGAGCGTCGAATTCGACGTACGCCCGGGGCCGGTGACCCTGCTCGGCCTGGGCCAGGACCGGGACGGCTCGTTGTCGTTCATCGCCGGCGAGGGCACCGTGGTCGACGGGCCGCTGCTCGCCATCGGCAACACCACGAGCCGGGTCGACTTCGGTCGCGATCCGGGCGAGTGGGTCGACGACTGGAGCGCCTCGGGCGTCGGCCACCACTGGTCGCTCTCGCTCGGGCACCGCGCGGCCGACTACCGGGCGGCGGCGAGCCTGCTCGGTATCGAGTTCCGGCAGGTCTGAACCGGGTACTGAGGGGTGGCATGACGATTGTCGTGACCACCCCCACCGGAAATGTCGGCTCCCGCGTCGTCCAGGTGCTCGTGCAGGCGGGCGTCCGGCCGCGGGTGCTCGTGCGCGACCCGGACAGGTTGCCGCCCGGTCTGCTGCCGCTGGTCGAGGCGGCTCAGGGCGACCTGCTCGACCCGGGTTTCGTGGCCGGCGCGTTTGAGGGCGCCGAGTCGGTCTTCTGGGCCACGCCCGAGGCGTTCGACGTGCCGGATCCGCTGTACGACATGGTGGCGATGGGCGAGAACGCCGCAGCCGCCGTACGCGCGTCCGGCGTCGCCCGGGTGCTGCAGATCAGCAGCGTCGGCGCCGAGCTGCGGCAGGGCGCCGGCCTGATCGACGGGCTCGCCCGCAACGAGGAGCAGCTGGCCGCGACCGGAACCGACCTGCTCACGCTGCGCTGCGGCTACTACTTCACCAACCTGCTGGGCATGCTCGACAGCCTGCGCGAGGGCGTGCTGGCCACCACCGTGGCGCCGTCGCGGCGCATGCCGTGGGTCGACCCCCGCGACGTCGGTGACCTCGCCGCGGCCCGGCTGCTGGCCGGCTGGACGGGCTCCACCGTCGCGGCGGTGCACGGGCCGGCCGATCTGAGCTGGGACGAGGCCGCCGAAATCCTGGGAGCGGCGCTCGGGCGGCCCGTCACGGCCGTGCAGATCGCCGACGAGCAGCTGCGGGAGGCACTGACCGGCGCCGGGCTGAGCGAGGTGGCCGCGGCCGGCATCGCCGCGATGACCTCGGGCATCCCCGACGACTTCGAGCCCGAGCAGCCACGGGACTTCCGGAGCACGACGCCGACCACGTTGGCGTCGTGGGCGTACGGGACGCTGCGCGCGGCGGCAGGGCCATCCACAAAGGAATAGGTTCGCGTCGTCGCGCGTAGGCCCTAGGATCGCCACCGTGACCACACCGATGCGGGTGCCGCCGTCCGAACCCGAGCGGGAGCAGGCAGCCGAGCTGCTCCAACGGGCGTGCGGCGACGGCCGCCTGACGCTCGAACAGTTCAGCGTGCGGGTCGGCGCCGTCTGGGCCGCCCAGACCGCCGACGAACTGGCCGAGGCCTCAGCCGGCCTCAGCCAGACGCCGATCGTGGGCTCGGCCCGCACGGTCGACAAGGTCGTCACCATCTTCAGCGAGAACAAGCGCCGCGGCCGGTGGCGGTTGCGCGAGCCGCGGCTCAAGCTGTTCACGCTGTTCGGCTCGGCCGAGCTCGACCTGCGTGAGGTGCTGACCGACCAGGACGTCATCGAGATCGCCGGCAGCTGCACGTTCGGCGAACTGAAGATCATCGTGCCCGAGGGCGTCGAGGTCGACGTGACCGGCACGGTCGTCTTCTCGGCCCGCAACCTGCACCTCGCCGCGGTGCCCCGCCTGCCCGGCACCCCCGAGATCCGCGTCCACATCACGACGTGGTTCAGCAACGTCGAGGTGGTCTCCAGGCCGTACGCGCTGCCCCCGGCGTAGGCACTGCGTCGCATCGCGTACCGCTGCGCGGGGAAGCGATGCCGTGGCCGAGAACCGCTACAGCTGATCACCGAGCCCCCGCAGGCCCGCGTCGGTTGGTCGCTAGCCGATGTCGACCCAGACGTCGTCGAGGGCGCCCTGGAACTGGTCGTTGTCGGGGTAGGAACCCTTGCCGCCGATGCTGAACGGCAGGCGGCTGCTCACGGACAGATCGGCAGGCAGGGTGGCACGGCCGCGGGGCACATCGTCGACCAGGATGGTCAGGTGGCTGCCGGCGCGGCGGCACTCCAGGGTGTGCCAGCGGTCGTCGGCCACCCCGACGCTGCTGATCGCGGCGTGGATCTCGGGCCGGCGGTCGTCGACCAGCACGCAGCTGGGCCGGCCGGCGAGCCCGTCGACCTGCAGCTTGTACTGGCTGCCGCGGGCCGAATAGCCCTTCTGCATGACGTTCTCGCCCTTGGTGGTCTGGTCAGCAGCCAGCCGTACGGTGGCGCCGTAGCGCAGCGGACGCCGGCCCGGGTTGAGTTCGGTCGTGGTGGCGGCCCGCAGCGCGATCCGCGGACACGGTTCGGCGTGACAGGGCGCCGGGAAAGCGAGTGCCTTCCCGCCGTCCCGCGCGACCAGCTTGAACGAGCCGCCGTAACGGCTCACCGGGCTCAGGTCGTGCCCGTGCCCCGAGACGTCGGCCAGCGGCGCCGGTCCGTCGAAGGTGTAGCGGACCCGCTCGACCGGAGCCGTTCCGGTCGCGGCCACCACCAGCGCGGCGGCCAGCAGTGCCCGCATCATCCGAAGGACGCGTAACGCCGCGCGGTCCGGCCTCCGATCGTGGTGAAGTCGCCACCGACCATCACCGTCGCGCCGTTCACCACGAGTGTGCGCACGCCGACCACGCCGTTGGCCTGCGGCGCCCAGCGGCTCAGCGCGCCCGACCGGTCGACCGCGGCCAGCTTCACCCGGGACACCGATCCGGCGTCGCACTCGCCGTCGGCCGCGCCGTCGCCGTTGGCGCAGGCCCGGTCGAAATGACCGCCGACGTAGGCCACGCCGTCGAGCACCGCGACGGCCTGCGCGTCGCCGTCGAAGACCCGGGTCCAGCGGGTACGCCCGCTCGGCGAGTACGCCGCAGCGCGTCCGCCCGGGCCTCCCATCGCCGCGTACACACCGGCATCGTCGACGGCCACCGAGTGCACCAGGGCCGGCGCGTCCGGGCGGAAACCACTGTCGTCACGGCCGCTGGTCGCGTTGACTGCCGACAGCCGGCGCGGGAAGCTGCCGCCCAGATAGACCCGGGTGCCGCGTACGGCCAAGGCGTTGACCACCCCGCCGGCGCGCGGCGCCCACCTGTCGTCGAGCTGGTCGTTGCCCAGCGAGAAGGCGGCCAGGTTGCCGCGCCGCTCGCCGTCCACCCGGCTGAAGGCGCCGCCCGCGTACAGGCGGCCGTGACCGACGGCCAGCGTGCGCACGCCACCGGTGATGCTGTGGTCGAAGGAGCCGACCTCGGCGTCGCCCGCGTCGATGCGAGCGAGCGACTCACGTTCCTCGCCGTTGATCTCGTCGAAGTCGCCGCCCACGTAGACCCACCCCGGCGTGACGGCCAGGGCCCGTACCGTGCCGTCGGCCGACGGCGCCCAGTCGAGCAGTTCGCCGGTGCGGCCCGAGAACGCGGCGATGCGGTTACGGGTCACGGTGCGGCCGTCGATCGTCATCCGGGTGAAGGAACCGCCGACATAGACCGTGTCGCCCCGGTAAGCGATCGCGTGGACGGAGCCGTTGAACGACGGTGTGACCCGGTGGGCGAAGGAGCTGACCACCGCGAGGGCGGGCTGCGCCGAGGCGCACACGGCGAGGGCGACGGCGCCGGCGACGGCTGCGCGGCGGACACGCTGAGAGATACGCACGCCGTGTCAACGCGCCACGCGCGTCGAGGATGCGCGCTGAATCCGCCGTATCAACGCCGTTGCGTGGGCGTCGCCGCCACCGTCAGCTCGGCTCAAACTGACGGTGAAGTGAAGCCACTCTCAGCCAGCCACACCCCCCTGCCGCCGGCCAGCACGAGCGACACGCATCGCGCCTGGTGCGGCGGCAGGGGCGGGAGCGCCTCCGCCGCGAACCACCCCACCGCCACCGACTCGTCGTCGTTGACCCGGGCTGTGCCGCCGCCGTAGCGGCACAGCAACCCGACACAGAGCCAGTGGATCTGGTCGCCGTTGGGAGCGACGGCCAGATCGAGCGCCTCGACGGCGAGCAGACGTTCCACTGTGACCTCGATGCCGGTCTCCTCCCACACCTCGCGGACGGCTCCGGTGGCGGGTTGCTCGCCCGGCTCGAGGCAGCCGGTGGTCAGCGCCCACTCGGCCGTGTCCGAGCGGCGAACCATCAACACCCGGTCGCGGTCTTATCTGCGATCGGGAAGCAGGCGTTCCTCGTGGTCCAGCTCGCGTTCGAGGATGCGTAGCCCCTCGTCGTTCAGGTTTCCGGCGTCGCGCCAGCGCAAGAGCTCCTCGCGCTGGGCCTCGATCGTCATGCGGCGCACCATGAGGGCCGCCTCGTACTGCGGGGAAGCCGGAACCTGGTCGGAGTCGGCCTTCTCGAGCAGGTCGAGGCGGCGGCGGTAGCGCTCGAGGCGAACCTCCAGCTGCTTGCGCATGTGCTCGATGGCCACGTCCTCGACGTGGTCGTGCTTTTCGGCCTGGACGTCGTCGAGCCGGTCGAGGGCGGCCTGCACCGCGGCCGAACGCGCCTCGTTGCGTTCCCGGGCCTCGTCCGTCTTGTTGGCCCGCAGACCCAGCCAGTGCGCCAGCGGCGCGAACGTCAGGCCCTGGCCGAGCAGCGTGACCAGCACGACCACGAAGGCACAGAAGTGCAGCAGCTCCCGGTTGGGCACCGATGCGGGCAGCGTGAAGATCGCCGCGAGGCTGATCACGCCGCGGGTGCCGGCCCAGCTGAGCGCGGTGACCTCGCGGCCGTTGAGGGCCTTCTCGCGGTCGCGGGGCGTGCGGTACGGGCCCTCCGCGTCGGCCGCGACGTCAGCTTCGCCACCCAGCCGCATGTGCAGCGAGCGGGGCAGCAACTGCGTGAGGATCAGCCAGAGCGGGCGCAGGAGCAGCGTCACCCCGACGGTCACGCCGACGGCAGTGGCGATCGTCGCCGTCGTGTAGTTGCTCAGCTCGTCGACCACGGTCGGCAGCTGCTGGCCGATCAAGAGGAAGACCAGGCCCTCGAGCAGGAAGTCGACCAGGCGCCAGACCGCGGTGGTCTGCAGCCGGCTGGCCGCCATGCTGTGGCGGGACGAGTCGTGGCCGATGATCAGGCCGGCGATGACCACGGCGAGCACGCCGGAGACGTGCACCGACTCGGCCAGCACGTAGGCCGCGAACGGGGTCGCCAGGGATATCGCGTTCGAGCTCAGCGTGTCTCTCCGCAGTGGCCGCATGAAGCGGATCGCGTAGGCCACGACCATACCGGCGACCACGCCGCCGATCGCCATGACGAAGAACTTGCCGGTAGCGGACGGGAACGAGAAGCCGTCGCCGTCGGCGGCCGCTATCGCCACGGTGAGGATGGTGAGCGCGGTCGCGTCGTTGAGCAGGCCCTCACCCTGGATCAGCGTGATCAGTTTGCCGGGCAGCCCGGCCCGGCGGCCCACGGCCAGCGCGGCGACCGGGTCGGGCGGGGCCACGGCCGCACCCAGCGCGATGCCGGCCGCGAGCGTGGCGCCGCCCACCCACCAGCTGATGCCGAAACCGATGAGCAGCGCGGTGGCCAGCACCAGCAGCACCGACAGGCTGATCACGGTGCGCAGGTGGCGCCGGATGTCGAGCAGCGACGAGTCGAGCGCCGCGCTGTAGAGCAGCGGCGGAATCACGTACGTCATGATCAGCTCAGGTTCGAGCTCGACGTTCGGTCCGGGAAGCACTGCGTAGGTGATGCCGGCGATGGTCAGAAGAGCAGCGGCCGGCAGTCCGGTCTTCTCCGAGATCCACCGCATGGCGATGATCACTGCGACGGCGGCCAGAATGAAGAGCAGGGTTTCCTCGACGTGCACAAAACCATCTTTCCCCGCCCGCCCCGCCGATGCGGCCGGGCGGGGAAAGAGCAGTTGTCAGTAGCGGTAGTGCTCGGGCTTGTACGGGCCCTCGATGTCGACGCCGAGGTATTCCGCCTGCTTCTTGGTGAGCGTGGTCAGGCGTACGCCCAGAGCGTCGAGGTGCAGCCGGGCAACCTTCTCATCCAAGTGTTTCGGGAGAACGAACACCTGCTTCTCGTACTCGCCGGGCTTGGTCCACAGCTCGATCTGCGCCATCACCTGGTTGGTGAAGGAGTTCGACATCACGAAGCTGGGGTGGCCGGTGGCGTTGCCCAGGTTCATCAGGCGTCCCTCGGACAGCACGATCACCGAGTGACCGTCGGGGAAGCGCCACTCGTGCACCTGCGGCTTGATCTCGACCTTTTCGATGCCGGGCACCTTGGCCAGGCCGGCCATGTCGATCTCGTCGTCGAAGTGGCCGACGTTGCCGACGATGGCGTTGTGCTTCATCGACGACAGGTGCGCGGCCGTGATGATGTCGGTGCCACCGGTGGTGGTGATGAAGATGTCGGCCTCGGCGACGACGTCCTCGATCCGGACGACCTGCATGCCGTCCATGGCGGCCTGCAGCGCGCAGATCGGGTCGACCTCGGTGACCACGACACGGGCGCCCTGACCGCGCAGCGTCTCGGCCGAGCCCTTGCCGACGTCGCCGTAGCCGCAGACCACGGCCAGCTTGCCGCCCAGCATCACGTCGGTGGCCCGGTTGAGGCCGTCGACCAGCGAGTGCCGGATGCCGTACTTGTTGTCGAACTTGCTCTTGGTGACCGCGTCGTTGACGTTGATCGCCGGGAAGAGCAGCGTGCCTTCCTTGGCCAGCTTGTAGAGCCGGGCCACACCGGTCGTCGTCTCCTCGGTCACGCCGCGGATCTCGGACGCGATGCGGGTGAACCGCTGCGGGTCGTCCGCGAGGCTGGCCCGCAGGGTCTCGAGGATGATCCGGTACTCGTGGTTGTCGTCCTCGGTGGCCTGCGGCACCGCGCCGGCCGCCTCGAACTCGACACCCTTGTGCACGAGCAGGGTGGCGTCACCGCCGTCGTCGAGGATCATGTTGGGACCCCGGCCGTCGCCGAAGTCGAAGAGCCGCATGGTGGCCCACCAGTACTCCTCGAGCGACTCGCCCTTCCAGGCGAAGACCGGCACGCCGGCGGGCGCGTCGACGGTGCCCGTGGGGCCGACGACGGTCGCGGCGGCCGCCTCGTCCTGGGTCGAGAAGATGTTGCACGACACCCAGCGCACCTCGGCGCCGAGCGCGACCAGCGTCTCGATCAGGACAGCGGTCTGCACGGTCATGTGCAGCGAGCCGGCGATGCGCGCGCCGCTGAGCGGCTTACTGTCGCCGAATTCGCTGCGCAGGGACATCAGCCCGGGCATCTCGTGCTCGGCCAGACGCAGCTGGTGACGGCCCGCCTCGGCCAGCGAAAGGTCGGCTACTGCGAACTCGACCCCGTTGACAGAGGTCAGACGGCTTTTGGCAAGATCTGTGCTCACGCGAGGGCTCCTCCCTCATCAGGAGGCGCCCTTGAGGTCATGAAACCCGGGTCGAGCGTGGCGGAGACCGGCACACCGGTTCCGTCGCAGCGCCTCTCGACGCGGGCAGGTAATAGCTTAACCGAGTGCCCGACTTCTTTCCCGCCACGTCGTGAGGATCAAAGCCCCAATATGAGGCTCCGCACTCAGCTCACGCTCACCGTGACCGCGCTCGTCGCCCTCGTGGTCGCCCTCGCGGGGCTGGTCATCGTCGTGCGCATCGACCATCGCGACCGGGCCGACCTCGACCGGACGCTCGCCCAGCGGGCCGACCGGGTGAAGGCCGCGGCGACGAAGAACGGCTCGCTGCCGACGGACGGGACGTTCGCCATCCGGCTGATCGCCAACGGCGAGATGCTCAAGCAGGTGGGCTCGTCGGCCGGCTTCCCGCTGCCGGTGAGCGACGGCTATTCGACCGTCAACTCGGGCGACGAGGAGTGGCGCTCGCTGGCCCAGACGCTCGTGACCGGCGCCCAGTTGCAAATTCTGGTCAGCCTGAACGGTCTCGAGGAGCAGCACGACGATAACGTGCTGATCGTGGATCTGCTGGTGCTGCTCGCCGCCCTGCTCAGCGCGGCCGGGGTCTGGTTCGCGACCGGCCTCGTCCTGCGTCCCTTCCAGCGTCTGCTGTCGGCCGCCCGCGACCTCGATCCGGCCGACCCCGATCAGCATCTGCCCGAGGTGAAGAGCCCGCGCGAGGTGGCCGAGCTCACCGCCACGCTCAACGATCTGCTGGCCCGCGCGCGGTCGTACGAGGCCCCGGAACCCGACGGTGTCCGGTTGCCGCCGGCCGCCCCGACGGTCGAGCCGCCGGCCGCCCCGACGGTCGAGCCGCCGGCCGCCCCGACGGTCGAGCCGCCGGCCGCGCCCGCGGCCGTCACCGCCCCGACGGTCGAGATCCGGGCCGTCGAGCCCCCTGCTCCGCTTCCGGTCGAACCGCCGGCGCCCGCTCCTGCTCCTCCTCCCGCTCCGGCACCGGTGGAGCCGCCGCCCGCGCCCGCCTCCACCGCGGTCGACGAGCTGCGCCCCAGCCTGGCCGACCTGGGCACCCAGCTCGACCAGCTGATGGACAACCCCGAGATGCCGGCCACCCAGCGCCACCTGCTGCTGGCTCAGATGGCTGACGAGCACCGCCGCATGGTCGCCCTGCTCGACGGTGACGCATGACCAGTCACGCGATGGGCTGACCACACATCAAGGCTCTTCCATGGGCCCTCAGAAACCCCTCATCCTGTACGCGGGAAATGGGGGTCCTCGTGAAGCATCCGCACCGGATCCGGGAGATCGCCGCCCAGGCCGGTCTCAGCCAGGCCACCGTCGACCGCGTGCTGCACCACCGTGGCGGCGTCCGCGAGAGCACGATCCGCGACGTCCACCAGGCCATAGCGGCCCTGGACCGCCGCCACGACCAGCCACCGCTGCCGGCCCGCACGTTCACCGTCGACCTGATCGTCGCCGACCGAACCCGCGCCGGTGCCGCCCTGCGAGCCGAACTGCCGGCCCTGCGCCCCGCCGTGATCCGCCCCCGCCTGCGCCCCGCCGCCGACCCGCTGACCGAGCTGGCCAAGGTCGCCCGTTCCCAGTCCCACGGCCTGATCCTCGAGGCCGCCGAGTCACCCGAGCTCGTCGAGGCGATCGGCCGCCTGGAGATCCCGGTGGTCACCCTCAACACCGACCTGCCCGCCAGCAAGCGGGTGGCCCACGTGGGCCTGGCCGAGCCCGAAGCCGGAGCCACCGCCGCCTACCTGATCGACCAGTGGCTGGCCGACCGGGCCGGCGACGTGCTGATCGTTCTTCCGGCCACCGCCGCCGACTCGCCCGCCGGCCCGGCCGCCATCCGTTCACCCGCCGTGGCTGAACGATTTGCCGGGTTCCGGGCTGAGCTTCGCACCCGATCCTCGAACCGCCGCCTCCGGATGACCGATTCCACCCACGTGCGAGCCACGTTGGCTGCCAATCCGTCGATACGAGCCGTCTACACCCCGGAGCGTGGCCACACCGCCGCCGTCATCGACGCCTTTGCCGCCGAGCACCGCAACTACGACGCCTTCGTGGCCCATGACCTCGACGACGAGAACACCGGATTGCTGCGAACCGGCCGCTTGTCCGCGGTGCTGCACCACGACGTGCGCTCCGACCTGCGCGCGGCCTGCCTGGCCATCCTCCAGTCGCTCGGAGCGGTGCCCGGCCCGGTTCGCTCGACTCTGTCCAGCGTCCAGGTCGTCACCCCGCCCAACTTGCCATCGGCGTGAAACAGAGGCACGCAGGGCGAATCCCTTGCCCGGCGGAACCTGTGTTTCCGCACCACGGCCGAGCGCGGCGAAGAAAGACGGGTGCGGCGGGGAAAAGTTTCGTCCGGCTGTCCGGATGGGGTGGGCGGCGTTCGTCATGTGGGTGAAGATGCGGAACGAGATGGGGAGACAGCCATGAAGTACATGATGTTCGTCTGCACCGACACCGAGCCCGAGACCGATGAGTCCCGGGTGCCGGACATCAACGTCTGGGTGGCGGAGAACGACGCGGCGGGGCGGCGGCTCGACGGGAACGTGCTGGCGCCGCCGACGGCCGCCACCACCGTGCGGGTGCGCGGCGGTGAGGTGTTGCTGACCGACGGGCCGTTCACCGAGACGAAAGAGGTGATCGTGGGCTACGACATCCTCGAGTGCGCCGACCTGGACGAGGCGATCGCCGTCGCGGCCGCGCACCCGATGGCCCACGGTGGTCGGGTCGAGCTTCGGCCGTACGCCGACCTCTGACATGGACGCCGTCGCCGTTGCGCACCGGGAGCACTGGGGGCGCCTCGTCGCCACCCTGATCCGGGTGACCGGCGACTGGACGCTCGCCGAGGACTGCGCGCAGGACGCCCTGGCCACCGCGCTGCAACGGTGGCCGCGGGACGGGGTTCCGGAGAATCCGGGCGGCTGGCTGATGACGGTCGCCCGGAACCGGGCTCTCGACGTGCTGCGGCGGGCCGCCGTGGAGGATCGCAAGCTGCGGGAGATGGCGATGATCGAAACCCCGGCGCCGAGGGACGACCGGCTCCGGTTGATCTTCACGTGCTGCCATCCGGCGCTCGCTCTGGAGGCGCGAGTGGCGCTCACCCTGCGTACGGTGGCCGGGGTTTCGACCAGTGACATCGCCCGGGCCTTCCTGGTCACCGAGGCGACGATGACGCGGCGGCTGACCCGGGCCAAGTCGAAGATCGCGGCGGCGCGGATCCCGTACCGGGTGCCCGAGGGCGACGCGCTCGACGAGCGTCTGCCGGGGGTGCTGGCGGTGCTGTATCTGCTGTTCAACCGCGGGTACGACGGTGAACCGCTGCTCGCCGACGAGGCGATCCGGCTGGCCCGGCTGCTGGGCACGCTGATGCCCACCGAATCCGAGGTGGCGTCGCTGCTGGCGCTGTTCCTGCTGCAGCACTCGCGGCGGCACGCCCGGCGCGACACGGCCGGCGACCTGGTGCCCCTGGACCGTCAGGACCGCGACTGCTGGGACCGGGCCGCGATCGCCGAGGCCGTGCAGATCCTGCAGCGCACCCCGGTCGAAGGCCCGTACGCCCTGCAGGCCCGCATCGCCGCCTGTCACGCCACCGCCGTCACACCGGGTGACACCGACTGGAGCTCGATAGCGCTCTGGTACGACGAGCTGGCTCGCGTGCAGCCGACCCCGGTGATCGCCCTCAACCGGGCCGTGGCCCACGGCTACGCCTTCGGCGCCGGCCGGGGTCTCGAACTGCTCGAGCACACCAGGGACATCAGAGACACCTACCCGATGGTCATCGCCGTCGAGGCCGACCTGACCGCTCGCGCCGGCGACCATCAGCGCGCGAAAGACCTGTTCCGCGAGGCTGCCGCCGCGGCCGGAGAAGGACCGGAACGCCGAGCCCTGCTGGCCCGGGCAGCCGAACTCTGAATCTCGACGACCGCGGGCCCCGAGCGGGGGAAAACGCGTCAGGCCGCTGCCAGCCGGTTGGAGGCGTCGAGCGCGCGCGTCGACCAGCGCACCGCGTCCATGTACTGCGGGGCCAGGTCGTACGTGCCGAGCTCGCCCTTCTCGTACCCGTCGACCGCGCGCAGCACCTGCCCGAGCCGCCCGGTGCCGTCGGTCAGCGCCGCAGTCACCGCGGGCGCCAGGGGGAACTGCTCGGCCATTTCGGCCGACGGGATGCCCAGCACCCGCGCCACGCCGCTGATCACGCCGGACATGAAGGCCGCGTCGGGCGCCGCGCCGAACCACTGGGCCACGTTCTCGCAGAGCCGGGCCCGGGTCAGCACGCCCAGCATGTGCTCCTCGGCGGGGCCGCCGACCTCGTCGAGCACCATCAGCATCGCCCACTGGCGAATGTGTTTGAGCCCCACCATCACCACGGCCTGGCGCACCGACGAGACCCGGTTGGCGTGGCCGGCCGCGACGGAGTTGCTCGCCCGCAGCACGCGCAGCGAGAGGGCCGGGTCGCTGGCGATGATGGCCACGATGCGGGGCATGTCGGTCTCGGGGGCGCTGAGCGCGGTGACCAGTTCGAGGCGGCGCAGGCGGGACGGGGAGAGGCTGGCGACCGTCAGCACCTGGGGGCGGCTCAGGGCGTACCCCTGGCGCAGTTCCATGCCGTAGTGGTCGGCCAGCGCGAGCTGTTCATCGGTCTCGAGCCGCTCGGCCACGAGCTGGATGTTCGGGAACTGCCGGACGGCCGCGACCACCTCGTCGAGGTTGCTCACGTCGCCGTCGAGAAGATCCAATTTGACGTACGAGGCCAGGCCGAACAACTGCTCGTGCCCGGAGCCCCAGACGAAGTCGTCGAGCGCGATCCGGTAGCCGGCCTCGGCCAGGCGGGTGACCCCGGCGATCACCTCGTCGTCCATCTCGACCGTCTCCAGCACCTCCAGCACCACCTGGGCCGGGCCGAAGGGCAGGGGCAGGTCGCCGGCGAGGAACTCCCGGGTCAGGTTGATGAAGCAGAGGCGGTCGCCGGCGACCTCGCCGATGCCGAACTCGGTGAACGCGTTGATCATCACTGTGCTCGTGGCGTATGTGTCCTGCCGGCCCGCCGCCACGGCATCCATGCTGCCGCGGAAGAGCAGTTCGTAGGCGACCACGTCACCGTGCACATCGAAGATGGGTTGGCGCCCGACGTGCACGAGCTTGGTGCCGTCGCCTGCCTCCGATGGTTTCACGCGCTGCCTATCGGCCGTACGGGTGCCGAGTTGATGACTTGGCCGGGGTTGATCCGCCGGTCAGCCACCACGGGCTCGCGTAGGCCAGGCCGAAGTCGTTGCAGGCGTGGCCCTCGGGACCGGGCATGGGGTTGTCCAGGGCCGGGTCCGAGACACGCAGCACGACCCAGTCGCCGTCCGAGACGTCGAGCGGCATCGTGACCGTGACGACCTCGCCGGCGGTGAAGTGCAGCAGGCCCGCCACCTCGGGAACGGTCGTCCCCGGTCGCAGCACCTGGAGGCAGAGCGTCCGCCCGGCGAGTGCGGGGCCGGCGTCCAGGTCGACCCGGAACGTCACGTCACCCTTGGCGATCGGCAGGCGGCCACCCATCCGTACGCCGTTGGCCGTCGCGTCCAGCCGCAGCGCGTCGACGCGACTGGCGAAGAAGCGCCGCGCCCGCATGGCCGACAGCACCCCGGCCCGCGTGTTCCCGGTGAGCCAGAGACCCGTACGCCCCTTGTCCTCGTCGTGGCCCCAGTCCCCGCCGTGCTCGTCGGAGACCCCGGTCAGCCCCGTCCGCCACCCCGCGTTGAGGCAGGCCGACAACGGCGAGTGGTGCGTCGGCCAGCCGCCGAAGAGGTAGTCGTCGCCGTTGTTGAACATCTCGAGCGCGACCATCTGGCCGGCGATCCGGGCGTCGTACGCGAAATCGCCGAACTGCTCGCGCTGCCGGCCCGGATGGTTGAAGCTGCCGATGCCCGACGTGCCGGCGAGCCACTCGTAGAGCGCGGCCGTGTCACCGGCCGTGTCGAGGTCGGCGAACTCGTCGGTGAACCAGATGTTGATGTGGCCGAGGTGGGAGTGCGACCACTCGAAGCCGCGCAGGGTCGTGTACGAGCCGGGCCGGTACGCGCCGTCGGCCAGCTTGCCCAGCTGCCGCCACTTCCGGCCGGTCAGACCGGTCAACGCCTGGTCGGTGGCGTGGTCGGTCAGCGCGGCCACGTCGAACCCGGCCGAGCGCATCGACGCGAACGCCAGCTCGGGCTCGCCCACACCGTCCGAGAGCAGCGTGTGGTTGTGCAGGTCGGCGTAGGCCAGGGTGGTGCCCCGGCTGATTCTCGACGTGCGCCGGTCGCCGGCGGCCGGCGCACGACCGGGTGTCGCGGCCAGCAAGGCCAGTCCGCCGGCGCCGGCCAGCAGGGATCGTCGTCGGACACGGTTGTGGTGATGCGGTGCGCTCACCCGAGGAGCATGTCAAGGCCCCGGGCGATGGTCAGGTGAATCGCGCAAGGGCGGCCGAGGATTGGTCCGTACGAGGTCGGCCGATCAGGCGGTCAGCCACCACGGGCTCGAGTAGGCCACACCCCACTCGTTGCCGGGGTGCCCGGCCGGGCCGGGGGAGGCGTTGGCCTGGGTGGGGTCGGCGACCCGGATGACCACCCAGGCGCCGTCGGCCAGGTCGAGCGGCACGGTGAACTCGGTGGTCGTGCCGGCGACGGCGTCGACCACCTCGGCCACCTGCGGGGCCCGCGAGCCCGGCCGCAGCACCTGCAGCTTCAACGGCTTGCCGTCCCATTCCGGGCCGCGGTCGAGGTCGACCACGAAGCGGATGTCGCCCTTGGCGGTCGGCAGGCTGCCTCCCATCCGTACGCCGTCGGCCGTGGCGTCGAGGCGGAGCCCACTGACCCGGGTGGCGAAGAAGCGGCGGGCCCGCATCGCCTCGAGCACGCCGTTGCGGGTGTTCTCGGCGACCCACAGGCCCGTGCGTCCCTTGCCCTCGGGGAAGCCCCAGTCGGTGCCGTGCTCGTCGGTCACGCCGGTGAGCCCGGTGCGCCAGCCGGCGTTGAGGCACGCGTTCAGCGGGGAGCTCTGCCCGCTCGACCAGCCGTCGAACAGGTAGTCGTCGCCGCGGTTGAACATCTCGAGCCCGACCATCTGGTCGCGCAGGCCGGCGTCGTACGCGAAATCGTTGAACCGCAGCAGCTCCCGGCCGGGGTGGTTGAAGCCGCCGATGCCGCCCGAACCCTCGATCCAGTCGTAGAGCCGGCCCATGCTCGACGAGCCGCCCAGATCGGTGAAGCTGCCGGTGTACCAGACGTTGACGTGCCCGAGCAGCGGGTGCGACCACTCGAAGCCGCGCAGCGCGGTGTAGGCGCCGGGCACGTTGGCCGCGTCGGCCAGCTGCCCGGCCCGCCTCCACTCCGAGGACGAGAGGCCCTCGATCGCGAACAGCGTGGTGTGGTCGGTCAGCGCGGCCACGTCGAGGCCGGCCGAGCGCATCGAGGCGAACGCGTTGGCCGGGTCGCCGTCGCCGTCCGACATCAGGGTGTGGTTGTGCAGGTCGGCGTGCACCAGCGTCGTGCCCTGGGTGAGGCGGGAGGTGCGGGAGGCGCCGGTGGCCCGCTGGGGCGAGTTGTCGACGGCGACGCCGGTGGTGGCGGCGTGCGCGGTGCCGGGCGTGGCCGCCAGCACCAGCAGGCCGCCCGACGCGGCGAGCAGGGATCGACGGCTGAGGTGGTCGTGCTCGTGGCTCGTCATGGGGCCGAGCATCGCAAGAAAACGACAGCTATGGATGTCTCAGCGGTGAACGGCGGCCTGCCGGGGGCTGTCGGCGGTGGCGCGGTCTTGCGGCTGATTGCTGCAAGCGGCGGTCAGCGGCACGACCAGCGTGAAAGAAACCGATCGCTTCACGTAAACACCGAGCAATCTGCCGGAAACTTCGGACTGAACCTTGTGGACTGCGTCACAGCAATCTTATGGTCACTGCCACGCTCCCTCTCCCACCTCAGAGAAGAGTTCGTCGATGTCCCTGGCACTCCGACGGCCCGTCGCCGTGGCCGTCATAGCGTTGAGCGCCGTCGCGGTCGTCCCCGCCGGCGCTGCCCAAGCCTCGCCCGCCACCGCCGCCCCCGCGGTCACCCGCGCCGCCCTCGATCCCGCGCTCGTCGCCGGCCGGGGCGCTTCGGTCGCCTTCCTGGAACAGGAGGCCGAGCGCGCCCGCACCAACGGCACAGTCATCGGACCCGACCGCACCGCGTACACCCTGCCCGCCGAGGCGTCAGGCCGGTCCGCCGTACGCCTCACGCCCGGCCAGCACGTCGAGTTCACGCTGCCCAAGGCGGCCAACGCGGTCACCGTGCGCTACAGCATCCCCGACTCGGCGACCGGCGGGGGCCTGACCGCCCCGCTGAGCGTCAAGGCGGGCAACGCCAGCCGCACCATGACGCTGACCTCGCAGTACTCGTGGCTCTACAACCAGTACCCGTTCACCAACGACCCGAACGCCGACCTGCTGCACCCGGACTGGTGGATCACCGAGTGCGCCTGCGTGCCCGCCGCCACCACGCCGACGCCGGTGATCACCAAGCCGTTCCGGCCCAGCCACTTCTACGACGAGCAGCGCCTGCTGCTCGGCCGCACGGTCCCGGCGGGCGGGAAGGTGCGCCTCACCGCGTCGTCGGCGGTGCCCTGGACCGTGATCGACCTGCTCGACTCCGAGCTGGTCGGGCTTCCGCACGTCAACCTGCTGGCGGCCAACGTGCTGGCCTTCGGCGCCGACCCGACCGGCCGGCGTGACTCGGCCACCGCCTTCGACAAGGCCATCGCCTTCGCGCGGAAGACGAAGCTCAAGGTGTACGTGCCGCCGGGCACATTCAAAGTCAACCGGCACATCGTGGTCGACAACGTGACGATCGAGGGCGCCGGCAACTGGTACACGATCATCAAGGGCGTTTCCGTGCCGCTGGCATCGCCGGCGCCGGACGGCTCGACCCACACGGGAGTCGGCTTCTACGGCAGGTACGCCTCGGAGGGCGGCAGCCGCAACGTGCACCTCTCCGGGTTCGCCATCGAGGGCGACGTGCGTGAGCGCATCGACATCGACCAGGTCAACGGGGTCGGCGGCGCGATGAGCGACTCGACGATCAGGGGCCTGCACATCCGCCACACCAAGGTCGGGCTCTGGTTCGACGGGCCGATGTCCAACGTCCGGGTCGAGAACAACATCATCGTCGACCAGATCGCCGACGCCCTGAACTTCCACACCGGCGTCACCGGCTCGGTGGCGCGCAACAACTTCGTCCGCAACAGCGGCGACGACGGCCTGGCCATGTGGGCCGAGAAGACCACGAACGCCGGCAACACGTTCGACCGCAACACCGTGCAGACGCCGGTGCTGGCCAACGGCATCGCGATCTACGGCGGCCGGGACAACACGGTCTCGAACAACCTGATCGCCGACCCGATCCGTGAGGGCAGCGCGATCCACGCCGGTTCCCGGTTCGGCGCCGAGCCCTTCACGGGCACCTTGAAGTTCACCGGCAACACCACGGTGCGTGCGGGCACGTACGAGCTGAACTGGAACATCGGTCTGGGCGCGATCTGGATCTTCGCGCTCGACCGCAGCATCGACGCCGACATCCAGGTCACCGGCGACCACTACCTCGACAACACGTACAACGCGATCATGATGGTCTCCGACTGGCCGGTGAAGGACCTGTACTCGATCCCGAACGTCCACTTCAAGGACGTCCGGATCGACGGCACGGGCACCAGCGTGCTCAGCGCCCGGGTGGCCGGCGGCGCCACGTTCGAGAACGTCGACGCCCGCAACGTCGGCGCGGTGCCGGTCAACAACTGCGGCTCGTTCGGGTTCACCCCGGCCGGCTCGGAGTTCACCGTGACCGACCGCGGCGGCAACGACGGCTGGCTCGCGCCGTGGCTGCTGCCCAACACCATCACCTGTGACGACCGCCCGCCGGTCGTCGCGCCCCCGGCGCCGGCTCCCTTCTGATCGAAGGCCGTCCCGCTCGAGCGATTCGGGCGGGACGGCCTGCTCTTGGTAGCCTTCGGCCAGGCGACTTCACTCGGAGGAATTACGTTGAGTCACACGCTGCTGGTCACCGGTGGTGCCGGTTTCGTCGGTTCCGCTCTGATCAAATCGCTGCTGGCGGACTACCCGGCCGCGGCGATCGTGTCGCTCGACAACTACTTCACCGGTGTCCCCGAGAACCACGTCAACGACCCCCGGGTCACCTACCTCGACGGCTCGACGGCCGACCTGGCCAAGATCTGGGCGGGCCGCGGCCTGCCCAGCCCCGAGATCGTCTTCCACCTGGGCGAATACTCGAGGATCGTCACGTCGTTCGAGGACCACGACCTGACCTGGGACTACAACCTGCTCGGGACCAAAGAGGTGGTCAAGTTCGCCTCGGCCGCCGGCGCCAAACTGATCTACGCGGGCTCCAGCTCGAAGTTCGGCAACGACGGCCAGGACGAGAACCTGAACCCGTACGCGTGGACCAAGGCCAAGAACATCGAGTACATCCGGAACTACGCGAACTGGTACGGACTCGACTACGCGATCACGTACTTCTACAACGTCTACGGCCCCGGCCAGATCACCAGCGGCAAGTACGCCACCGTGATCGGCATCTTCGAGGACAAGTACCTGCGCGGCGAGCCCCTGCCGGTGGTTTCCCCCGGCACCCAGACCCGCGACTTCACCCACATCGACGACATCGTCCGCGGCATCGTCCTGGTCGCCCAGAAGGGCAGCGGCGACGGCTACCTGCTCGGCGCCGGCCACGAGTGGCCGATCCTGGAGGTCGCCCAGATGTTCGGCGTCCCCTACGAGCTGACCCCGGCCCTGCGCGGCGAGCGCACCCGCGGCCAGGCCGACATCACCAGGGCCGCCGAGCTGGGCTGGCACCCGGAGCGGCGGCTGGACGAATACGTGGCAGCTTTCGTGGCGGCGAATCCGCGCTGAGCCGCCGCACCAGGGCCAGCGCCCACACGGCGACGAGCGGGGCCGGGGGGTGCGTGCAGGCATCCGGATCGCCATCGTGGACGACCATCCCCTCTTCGTACGTGGACTCGAGTTGCTGCTGCCCGAGGTGAGCAGCGGCCGGGCCGCCGACCTGCTCCAACCCCTGCCGGCCGCGCCGGACGGATGGGTCGTGCTGCCGTCCGACCTGCTCGCCGCCGTGATGGCCCAGGCGCCGGATCCGCGGCGGTTCGCGGCGCCCCTGTCGGGCGAGGAACGCGACCTGTAGCAGTACATCGCGGCCGGCGCGTCGACGACCGAGATGGCGGGCAAGCTGCACGTCTCGGAGCGACGGTGAAGCGGCAGACGGCCACGCTGCTGCGCAAGCTGCGCGTCTCGAGCCGGGCCGACCCGTGAGTGTCGGACCAGGACCCACGCGGGCCAAGGTTTACCGGCATTCGGCCGGGGGATGCGGCCCGCCATGGATCAGCGAAAAACGCCCGTGCTGGACGCGATCGAGCAGTTCCGGCGCGATGACCGCTACACGTTCGCGCTTCCCGGCCACCGGCTCGGGCTGACCCTCGACGACCGCGCCGCGTCCGTGCTGTCCCGCGGGGCGTTCGAGGCTGATGTGATCACCGCGAAGGCAGCCGTGTCGGAGGCGGAGGAGCTGATGGCCGACGCGATCGGCGCCAAGCAGGCCGTCTTCACCACCTGCGGCTCGACCGTCTCGATGCACACCGCGATGCTCACCGTGACCGGTCCCGGCCGGAAGATCCTGGTCGACCGCAACGTGCACAAGTCGGTGGTGGCATCACTCATCCTGGCCGGCGCCGAACCGGTGTGGCTGCGCCCGCGCTGGGACGCCGAGAACCAGATCGCCCACCCGGCCGCCGCCGACGATGTGGCCGAGGCCCTGCGCCTCCACCCGGACATCTCGGCCGTCCTGATGATCACGCCGACCGAGTACGGCACCGGCGCCGACGTGCGGAGCATCGCCCGGCTCGCACACCGGCACGGCGTACCGCTGCTGGTCGACGAGGCGTGGGGCGCGCACTTCCCGTTCCACCCCGACCTGCCGACCTCGGCCATTCACGCCGGGGCGGACCTCGTGGTGCAGAGCCTGCACAAGGCCGACGGTGGCCTGTGCCAGGCGTCGATGATTCTTCTCTGCGGCGACCTGGTCGACCCCGTCGACCTGCGGCTGCGCCTCGACCTGCTCACCACGACGAGCCCGTCGGCGCTGCTCTACGGCTCGATCGACGCCTTCCGGCGGCGGATGGTGGCCGACGGCCCGCAGTTGCTCGACGACACCCTGCGGCGGGTCAATCACCTGCGGGTACGGCTCGGCAAGCTGTCAGACCTCACCGTGATGGACGAATTGATCGTCGGGCACGACAGTGTCGCCGAATGGGATCCGCTCAAGCTCTCGGTCGACGTCTCGCGGCTCGGGCTCAGCGGCTATCAGGTCAAAGACTGGATGGAGGAGCGGCGGCGGATCACCGTGCAACTGGGCGACGCGCGGCGGGTCGTGTGCTCACTGACCTATTCGGACACCGACATCGCGCTGGAGCGACTGGCCGAGGGCTTCGAAAACCTGGTCGCCGAGCCGCCCGCCCCGGACCGGCCGGCGCCCGCCGTCCCCCCGCTCGAGGAGCTGAACCTCGAGCAGGCGATGAACCCGCGGGAGGCCTACTTCGCCCCGACCGAGCAGGTCACCGACCCGACCGGCCGGGTCGCGGCCGAAATGATCAGCCCGTATCCGCCCGGCGTGCCGGCGATCCTGCCCGGCGAGCGCTTCAACGAGGCGGTTGTCGACTATCTGCGGGCCGGGCTGGCGGCCGGCATGACGATTCCCGACAGCGCCGACCCGTCGCTCCGGACCTTCCGGGTGGTTCGGCACGAGCGGGCTATCGGCTGACCCGCTCGGGACACCCCTTCGGGTAGGTGGTTGAGCGTCCCGCCTTCGTCTCCTTGGAGGAACGATGTTCAAGCGCGTCGACTACCCGCAGTTCCAGGCCAAGCCGGAGAAGCCGGACGCCATCTCGCCGCCGAACACCAGGAGCTGGTCGGCCGGCCGAAGCCACCGCGCGACACCTACCACGCGCCCGACCAGAGCCACTTCCCCTGCCTCACGGCCGGGCGGCAATGCCGCCCGGTCGTAGCTGCCTTTCCTCGGAACTCGGGCTCGCCGATGATGGGCGGCATGCAACCCAACCGTGGAGCCGATCGTCATCGGGGTGTGAGACGAGACAGAGACGAGCAGTTCCACGATTTCGTGGTGAGCCGGCGACCTCGCCTTCTCCATACGGCGACCCTGCTCACCGCGGGTGACACCCACCTGGCCGAGGATCTGGTCCAGGCGACGCTGACGAAACTGTACGTCGCTTGGCCGGCTTTCCAGCGGGCGGACAACCCCGACGGGTATGTGCGCCGCGTGCTGGTCAACGCGTTGATCGACGAGAAGCGGCGGGTCTGGCGGCACCGGGAGCGCAGTATGGCCGAACTCCCTGACGTCGCCGGTGACGCGCCGGGCGGGGCCGGAGCCGCGGGGGAGGCCGTCAAACAGGCACTGCGTGAGCTTCCGCCCCGGATGCGGGCGGCCGTCGTCTTCCGCTACTTCTACGACCTCGACGTGGCAGCGACGGCGGACGCGCTCAGCTGCTCGGAGGGCAACGTCAAGAGCCAGACAGCGCGCGGTCTGGATCGTCTCCGAGCCGCCCTGCACGGCAGCGCCCGACCCACCTTTCTCAGCCAGGGAGCCACCCCATGAACGACCTGCGTGACCACTTCCAGGAGATCGCCGGTCCGATCTCCGCCCCCTCGAACGACCAGATCGAGGCCGACCTCACCCGCGGCCGTCGCGCCCTGCGCCGCCGCCGGGTCGTCCAGGCCTGCACCGGTTCCGCCTTCGGCGTGGCCGCCCTGGCCGCCGCCATCGCCGTCGCCACCAGCACCAGCGCCCCCACGGCTCCGGAAGACCGCGTCGTCGCCGGCGCCGCAGCCGTCCAGCTCGTCGCCTACAAGGGCGAACAGCCCAAGGGCTTCACCGTCGACAAGGTGCCGGACGGCTGGTTCGTCCAGGCCAGCGAGCTCGGCTACGTGACGATCGCCCCCGACAAGGCCAAGAACCCCGGCCCCGGCGTGAACCCGTCGACCGACCCGGTCTACGACAAGGACTCGTTCGCCGACAAGATCGTCGTCATGCTCGAGTCCAAGGACCAGAGCGGCCCGTCCCGCGACGGCAAGACAGTCAAGGTCGGCGACCACGAGGGCGTGCTGCTCAAGAGCCTTCGCGGCGAAACCCCCGACGGCCCCGCCCCGACCGCCCCCGGCGGCGACACCGGCTGGGAGCTCTGGATCAAGCAGCCCTCCGGCATCAACCTGATCGTCCAGGTCTGGCAGGGCCTCGGCCTTACCGAAGCCCAGATCGTCGAACTCGGCGCCGGCGTCCACGTCCACAAGGACGCCGTCCAGGGCGTCGGCTGACTTTCCTCCCCCGCCGAACGGCCCGCGACCGGTAGGTCGCGGGCCGTTCTGGTCAGCCACCGAGTAGCAGGCGCAGGTTGGTCAGGCTGGTGACCAGCGCGCTCGTGTACCCCATGATCCGGCCTGCCCACTTGACCACGGCCGAGGCGATCTGAGCCGCCACGACCGGAATCGTCACGACCAAAAGCGCTTCGGCGGTCCAGACAATGGCCCGGGCGACCAGATCGGCGATCAGATCACGCACGATGTCGCGGGTGAACTGCACCAGATTTCCCGCTGCCCGAGTAGCAGCCGCCATCGTGGAGGCGAGCACGCTCAGCCCGCCCACACCATCGACGTTGTTCGCCATCAACTGCTGGTAGGAATCGGCAGTCGTGCCCTGCCAGCCCGGCAGATCAGTCGCCAGATCGGCCTGCAGGTCGGAGGCCAGCGCCTGCAGCTCAGAGGCCATGGTGGACCACGTCCCGGCATTCGCCGTGACCTGGTCGGGAATTCCGGCCAGCCGGTCCAGCACCTCGCGCAGCGGTTCGAAGTACTCCATGGCCCAGCTCAGCCCACTGGACAGCAGCGCGCTGAAGGGATCGAGCACGGTCGCCGCCGCCTCGAGTGCGAAGGCGCCACCGGCCAGGGCGCCATCGACCCAGTCTCCGCTCCGCACCGCGTGGTTCAGGCCTTGGAAGCTTTCCGCCAGGCCCACCCCCGCGGTTCCGGTACGAGTCGAGACGACGCTCGCGACCAGAGAGCTGTCCGTCATGGCGAGTCCTCCATGCGCCCGGCGCGGCGGATGCGCCGAGCCGCGGTGTCGTCGGTCTCCGCGTACTCCTGAGTTGTTCGTGTCAGCGCCTCGGCGGCCCGGGCCAGATTCCGCTCGACGTCGGCGAACAGCTGGTTCTGCCGCTGGTGCCGGCGCTCCAGGATCTCGGCCATCCAGGCACACAGGACGCCGTAGGCAGCCTCGTTGTTGCTGATGCTCGCGCTCGCCGACCTGATGGCCGCAGCCCGCTGCCGCAAGGCCTGCAGCTTCGCCGCGTGCGCGCGTATCTCCTCGATGTCGACCGCGAACCCTTCGGGCATCTATCAGGTCACCCCCTCAGTGCCTGAAGCGTGGCGAGCGTCTGGGGGTAGGAGTGGAAATGCACCCCGCTTCGACCGGCGCGTTCGGCGAGGGTGAAGACCAGGCCTCGTACGCGTGGAAGGGCGCCCACGATTTCGCGCACGTTCCCGGGCGTGAAGTCGAACCCGACCAGGAGCGGATGACGGCCGGCGAGCTCGTCGAGGTCGGCGATCTGAAATTCCTCCTCGTACTCGGGTGCGCGGTCGCGCAGAAAGGTCCAGGAGTCGCGGTACTCGGGCAGCACGTCGGCCTGAAAAAAGGAGGCCTCCAGGCCCGGCTCGTCGAGGTAATCGCTGAGAACCCAGGCCGGGTCGTCGTCGTGGGCGATCTCGATACCGCCGTAGACGATGCCGACGCCGGCGTCGTTCAGCCGTGCTCGCACGTCAGCCGGCGGAACCATGCGCCGCACCGGTTGGACCATTCGGGAATGCATGGCGTGGACGATCCGCAGGATTCGATCGGGATCACCCGCGAGATCGAGGACCGGCACCAATGTCGCCCGGGCCAGAGCGCCGTCCATCGCGGTGGCCTGCTCGAGTGAGACCGTTCGGCCGTCGTCGAAGCGCGGATCCGGTGTGAGGTCGACTCCGAGCAGGTCGGCCCCCAGCTTCTCGAGCGTGACGGCCTCCTCGACCGAGCGCACCCGATCCACCTTGATCAACTCATTCGTCATAGCGCACCACGTTTCCGCCCAGCTCGTCAGCGCCTCGGAAGTCCCTCGGGACGACCCAGGTCTTTCCCTGCGTACTCGTGGAGATCTTCCAGTACGGCGAACCCTCCGGCGTGTGCCGCCCGCCGCCGGGATGTACCTGGATGTTGGTGATCTCGGGATGCCCTTGGACGCGTACCTGCTGCGCCCGCTGCGAAGTGCCCCTGCGGGTGCTCTGCTCTACATTCGCCCGGTAGCCCGCCGCGGTGAACTGATCGGCGATGTCCTGCGCCGATCTTCCGGCGACCGACCGCGGATCGCCGACGATGTTGTCAACGAAAGTGTGGGCGCCGTCTGCGTCGGCCCGGGTCGCGCTGAGGGTGACATCGGCGCTGTCACCGGCGGGGCTGTCACCGGCGGGGCTGTTGCTGGTGCCTCGTTCGCCGGCCAGCCCGTCCTGAAGCCGAGCCGCGGCCGCGTTTTCCTGGGCGGCCGCGTTGTCGCCGCCCGATCGAGGCCGGGGCGATGGCGGTGACCCCTCGTCACCTCCGCCGCCCCCGCGCGACCCTCGACGGCGCCATGAGATCCTCCGCCAAGAGATGATCACTGTCGATGTCTCATCGTATTGCCCCATCGCCACCGTTCCCGGGCGCGACATGTTCGAGCTACATTCCGGCCCTATGACGACTGGGGCGGAGCAGCGGGCCGGCGAGATGGTGGCGGCGGTCCGCGACGATCCCGCGCGGCGGTTGGGGCTGGCTGCTGCCTTCTATGAAAGGCCGGACATCCGGTCGTACCGGAGGGCCGAGGTCGCCTTCATGAAATGGCAGATCCGATGTGGAGTGCTTCGGGCGGACGGCGGCAGCCCGTGGTGGCGGGCGGTGAACGAATCCTTGCTGCGGGACGCGGCCGAGGCGGATCTGCTTTTCCGGGGCTCTACCGGCGCGGGCAGTAACCGCAGCGTCGATCCCTGGCTGGCCTTTCTGCGGGCGCCGGGGCCCGAGCGCTGGTATCGCGCGCACAATTCGAGCATCGTCGGCGGCTATCTGCGCCATCGGGATCTGGTCGCGGGTGAGGGCTCGCTCGAGCGGTTCTTCATGGATGTGGCTCTGCTCCGGGTGCTTTATGCCCACTGCCTTCTCGTACGGCCGAAGCTCGCGCTCGGAAGGCTGGCGGTGTTCGGCCGTCTGCTCGGCGACCCCCGCCGTCGCGGCGCCGACCTGTTTCTCTCGCTCAAGGATGTGCTGCCCGACGCGTACCCGTTGGAAAATGTCGGTATCGACAAGGTCTTGGCGGCAGAGAACTACCTGTCGCGCATCGTGGATTACGGCGTCATCGTGCCGCGGATTCCGCAGCTGTACGCCCACGCCGCCGAGGATCTGGGCGAGCCGGAACTGGCGGGGTTGTGCCGCGACGAATTCCCGGTCTACGCGTGGCCCTACGAGGAGCGGCATGTCTGGCGTACGGCTGAATCGCCGTTCGCCATCGCCTTGGCCCGCACGATGACCCGCTCAGATCTCGCGCGATTACCAACTCAGATCTCGCACGATTACCAGCTCAGATCTCGCACGATTGCCAGCTCAGATCGAGTCATGTGCGACGCGCAGGGCGGCCGTACGCGCCCGGTCGGCGCCGGCCCGCCACCTGCCGATCTCTCTGATCGCCGCCTCCAATTGCTGTTGTGATTCGCGCAGTTGCCGATCTCCGGTTCCGCGTACGTCGTCGATCGATGGCGGAGGTTCGCCGACGGCCAGGGCGGCGCGCTCGATCGTCCGGCGCAGCCCCGGCCCTCGCGTGCGCACCTCCTGGATCAGCTCATCGCGCTGACGACGGGCGAATTCGGCCTTGTGCCAGGCGATGCGGTCGTCCTTGGCCCGTCCCACGTCGGGTTTGAGGATGCTTGCGATACCCCTTCGCATCTCTTCGCAGGCGCGCAGAGCCTTGTCGCAGGCCCGCACCGTTTCCACCAGCACCCGGAACTCGGGGTCGTCCCGGACCAGCAACGGGCCGAGCATTCCGTCGACGCGCTCGGCATATCCGGCGTACCTGGATTCGGCTTCCGCCAGCGCTTTCCGCGCGGTTCTGTGCTCGTCGCGGGCCCGCCGATAACGCTGCGTCCGCCCGTCGTCGGCGCTGAACAAACCACCCAGCAGCCGGTCGCGCCAGTCCGTGCCGCCGGCCGATTCGGTCAGCCCCTGCTCGGCCACCTCGAATCTCCGCCGAGCGGTCGCCAGCTCTTTCCGAGCGGCCCGCAACAGCGCGACGTGGGGCGCCAGAAGAGTGCGATCCCGATCGCTCAGCACCCCCTCACGGTATGTCGTATCGTGCCCACGAACCAGGAGGTGTCATGGGTGCCAAGACTGCGCTGCTGGCTTTCACCGACGGCGATCTGAGGCCGGCGTTGCGGGGCGCCACCCGATCCGATCCGAGCGAAGCTGAGGCTCTGGTCCGTCGGGTTCTTCCCGGCTATGACGTCGCGCTGGTCGGCGACAGCAGTCTCTTTCAGACGTATCCGCCCGAAGACATCGCCCATGTGACTGTGCTGCCCGGCGCTGAGCTCGTGTGCGATCAGCGGCTGGTCCTGGATCGTCCATCGGAACTGCCGGAACATCTGCTCCGGGCCGGGGCCGGTCGGCGGATCGTCATGCACGGCATGCATTCGGTGGTGGATTGGCTCTGCTTCGCGGTCTGGGAGGACGGGAAGCTGGTTCGTTCTCTGAGCCTCTCCCCGGGCAGCGGCATCATCGAGAGCATCGGCGAGCCGTACGGGTTCGAGCGCCCGTTCTGGAACGGCCGGCACCCGGTCGAACCGGTTCCCGGCTGGGAGGACCGAGAGCCGTACCCGTTGCCTTTCCACCCGTTGGAACTGGGTGAGGTGGCTCTGAGCGCCTTGTTCGGCTTCGTCATCGAAGGAGACCCCGCTCCGGACGACATCGACGCCGAAGACGTTCCCGTGCACGTCTTCCGCGTCGGCGACCCGTCAGGTCAGGAACAGGCAGCACGCGAGGCGGCGCACGAGCGGGCAAAGCGCGACCTGGGCCCGTTCACGATGTACGAGATGGGTCCGGACGGCACGATGCGGGAGGCCAGCTGGGAAGAGTTCGAGAAGGCCCATCCACCCTTCTCCGACTGATTTCCCGGCACTGGGAAAGCCGGACGGAACCGTGAGCGATCACAACCACTCGGTCTCCTCCCAGGCAGCAGACCCACCGCCGGGCTTCGTCCTGGCAGGCCCGCCTGGCCGTGAGGACGCCGCGTAGCCGGTGAGTTGGCGGCGATGGGCTCGGTGATTCAGCGCGCGCGGCGGTAGTGCATGGCCACCGCGCCGTTGCGGAGCGGCTGCGCCGAGAGCAGCTCGAGCCGGCGCGTGGCAGGCAGCCCGCCCTGGTACAGCGTCGGGCCGTGGCCGGCGATCCTGGGATGGACGAGCAGCTTGTACTCGTCGATCAGGTCCAGCCGGTCGAGTTCGGTCGCGAGCTTGCCGCTTCCGAGAAGGACCCCGTCCGGGGTCGCGTCCTTGAGCTTCTGCACGCCCTCGCGCAGATCGCCCGCGATGTGGTGGCTGTTGGCCCACGGGAAGTCATCGCGCGTCGACGACACCACGTATTTGGGCTTGGCCTGCAGCTTGACCGCCCACTCGCGTACGGCCGGCGGCGCCGCTTCGTCACCGCGAGCGACGGACGGCCAGTAGCTCTCCATCATCTCGTAGGTCACGCGACCCCACAGCATCGCTCCGCCCTCGTCCATGAGACGCGTGAAGAAGACATGCGTCTCGTCGTCGGCGATCCCCTCCTGGTGGTCGACGCAACCGTCCAGGGTGAGGTTCAGGCTGAAGATGAGCGCTCCCATGGCCGCGGAGTCTAACGCCGTTACGGCATCGGCCCAGGCAGGCGGCACGTACACAAGTGAACAAGTCTTCGGCTCGCCGAGAGCGTTCGAGGTCGGCCGAGACCCGCCGAGAATGCGCAGATCTCGCGCGACCAGCGACATCGAGCCGCCTCGCTGCGCACGGGTGCCAATCGGACCAGGCCTATAAAACAAGGCCACAGCACAGAACTGATGGTGCCCCCGGCAGGAGCCGGAACGAATCTGCGACGCGGCATACGCCTGACACGCCGCGTCAGCATTGCCTGATCGGCGGGGAAACCGACAAATTCCGTGTCGAAATTGCCTGGACAACAGCGCTGACTGCCAAAAGGGTTGTTTGGGCAGGTCAGCGTTCGGTACGTGATGTCGGTTGATGACCGTTCAACGCCGTTCACGTCCGTTGAATGCACCCACCAACCGGCCGCGCCGATAGCCAGGTACAGGGAGCATCTAGGAGCGGCAGGACGCCAATGGGCGGAACCAGCATCTTGCGCTCGCCAAGTCCGGCTGCTGCAGGGTCGCCGCCCGACCTGCGAACCCAGGCGCGATCGCTGGTGGTCCCGAACGACCTTCAATGAGCCTTTCCGCGCAACGTGTCGAAGAGCGCGGCCGGGCGGACACCCGCCTGCTGAGCACGGTCAGGGAGGACCACCAGCGAGCCCTGCTGACGGTTCGAACCCTCGGCGCGCTGGTCGAGGCCTCGCTGTGGAGCGAGGCGTGGGATCTCGTCGCCCGGATCGACCCGCACCGTCTCTCGCACAACCTGCGCGAACGCCTGCGCGAGCTGGTCGACCGGCACGACCCGGCGCAGCCGATGTCGCCGCCGCTCCGAGCGATGCTGCCGCGTCTGGGACGGCTCGGCTGACGGGCACCCGATCCGTTGGGCGTGCTGCTGCCGCTCGCCGGGGTGTTTCCCGAGGAGACGCTCGCCCCTGTGCGAGCAGGTGTTGCTGATGGTGACCGGCCCTCGGTACCGGCGCCCGGCCGACCTGATCGGTGCAACTCGCGTCACCTGTTATCGGCTGTGCGAGGTGCCCGCCTCAAGCGGCGCAAGCATCCACCTGGGGCCTGCTGGCGTGTCCTCCACGGCGACGCCGGCGGCGTGCAGGCGTTGCCGGATCCGGTCGGCCTCGGCGTAGTCGTTGCGCTCGCGCGCCCGGCTCCGCTCGTCGAGCATGAGGTCGACCAGCGAGCCGATGACGCTCTCCGAGCGTGAGCCGTCGGATGCGTCGCGGGACCAGATCGTCGAGTGTGGGTCCAGGCCGAGGACGTCGAGCATGGCCTGGACCGAGCTCAGCGCCGCGCCGGCGGTGGTGGCGTCGCCGTCGGCAAGGGCCGCGTTGCCGACCCGGACGACGTCATGCAGCACCGCCATTGCCCGCGGTGTGGCGAGGTCGTCGTTCATGGCGGCGACGAACTCGGGCGGCAGTCGGCGCTCGGCGCGCTCCCGGAGTCCGCCCTGCTCGTGGGCCCGCAGCACGAAGTTCTCCACCCGGCGGAAGGCGACGGCCGCCTCGAGCAGCGCGTCCTCGGTGTATTCGATCACCGATCGGTAGTGCGGGAAGGCCAGGTAGTACCGCAGCTCGATCGGCCGGACCAGGCTGAGGATGTGCGGCAGCCCGATCACGTTGCCTAGCGACTTGCTCATCTTGGACTCGTCGAGGTTCAACAGGCCGTTGTGAACCCAGTAGCGGGCGAACGGTCGGCCGGCCGCGCGGGACTGCGCAATCTCGTTCTCGTGGTGGGGGAAGATGAGCTCGGTCCCGCCGCCGTGGATGTCGAACTCGGCGCCCAGGTAGCGATCCACCATCGCTGAGCACTCCAGATGCCAGCCGGGCCGACCCGGCCCCCACGGGGTGGACCAGGACGCTGCCGCCCCCTCGTCCGGCTTGTGCCGCTTCCAGAGGGCGAAGTCGCGCGGATCCCGCTTCAGCTTGTCGTCCGCGTCGTTCGCGGACTGCATGTCGTCGAGCCGCTGGCCCGACAACGCGCCATACTCCGGGAACGTGCTGACAGCAAAGTAAACATCGCCGCCGGCTGCGTAGGCGTGGCCGCGGTCGATCAGCTCGCGCATCAGCTCGATCATGTCCGGAACGTGTCCGGTCGCGCGCGGGGCCGCGGTCGGCGGCAGGCACCCCAGGGTGTCGTACGCCTGGGCGAAGGCCCGCTCGTTGGCGTAGGCCAGGGCCCACCACGCCTCGCCAACAGCGGGGGCAGCGGCCAGAATCTTGTCGTCGATATCGGTGACATTGCGGACAAGCGTGACGCTGTACTCCGATTTGACCAGCCAGCGTCGCAGCACGTCGAAGTTCACACCAGATCGCATGTGGCCGACGTGCGGGGCCGACTGCACGGTGGCGCCACAGACGTAGATACGGCAGGCACCTGCGGTGACTGGAACAAAGGTTCGGATGGTGCCCGCGAGCGTATCATGCAGCTTGAGTGTCACGTCGCGTGACTATACAGGTCGAGGTCGGTCGCCTAGTTCGTGGCGATGGCCGACCGTACCATGCGGCGAGGGGATGGCTCAGATATAGACAGTAATCACCGTCAGCGTTACGCTCGTCCCCACCATTTGAAGAGGCTGGGGGTCCTCGATGGGTGCCAATGTTGCGGCATACCGCAAACAAGGTTTTCTCCTCCTTGAGGGGTTGTTCGGTTCGGGGGAATTGTCGGCGGCAACGGCGTGGCTCGACGGGGTGGAGTCGTTTCGCGGCCCGCAGGTCGGGGTAACGGACGGCGGCGAGGTCCAGTCGGTTTACGGGGTCCACGAGCTGGAGCCGCGGGTCCTGGACCTGGTGCGCTCCGAGAAGCTGCGCCCGGTTTTGACCGAGCTGCTCGGCGGATCTTTCTATCTGTATCAGTCGCAGCTGCATCTGAAGCCGGCTTCGAGTTCGACCCTGGACTGGCATCAGGACTTCCGGGCATATCACGACTATGACGGGTTGCCGCGGCCCGACGGCGCGATCGTCGGTATTTTTCTGGATCCGATTTCTGAAGACATGGCGCCCGTTCGGGTGATTCCCCGTTCGCACCGGTTCGGTCTTCTCGAAGCCGAGCTCGCCACTCCGGTGCCGCAGCGCGGCCCGACCGGAGTCGCGGCGGCCGGCGATCGCGAGCCGAAGATGGCCTACCGGATTCCCGAGCCCGCGATGCGGACCCTGTTCCAGGAGGATTCGATCGTGCCGCTCGTCGGCGCCGCCGGCACGGTGTTCATCTGCGACATGTGCCTGGTCCACTCCTCCGACCTCAATCATACGGGCCGGCGGCGCGGCATTCTCTACACCAACGTCGCCCGGGTCGGTGTGACGCCGAGCAAGCTCGACCGGCCGCCGTTCGTGGTCGCGCGTGACTACGACGAGCTGTAGGCCCGCGCGATGATGACCGGTCTCAGCGGGAGCGTGGTCGTGGTGACCGGCGCCGGCGGGCTCATCGGCTCGGCCGTCTGCTCGGCGCTGCTGCGGGAAGGGGCGACCGTGGTGGCCCAGTACCGCAACCGGCCGCCGGCCGTGCCGACCCACGTCAGTATTCAGGCCGATCTGACCGATGAGGACCAGGTGCGCAAGATCTTCGCAGAGGCAAGATCGACGGTGGGCGCCCCCGACGGTTGTATCGCCGCGGCCGCCACGTGGCCGCCGAACCGGACGGCGATCGTCGACATGACAACCGCTGAGTGGCACGAACATTTCACGGCCAACGCACTGATGACCTTCCTGACCGTGCGTGAGTTTCTGGCGGATGTCCGGTCCCGCGGTACCGGGTCGCTGGTGCTGATGGGTGCCGCGGCGGCGACCTACGGCCACCCGGGCCGCGCGCACTTCGCCGCCAGCAAATCAGCCGTCACCTTCGGACTGTTGCAGAGTCTGGTGGACGAGATGACCGCACTGGCGCCGCGGGCCAGGGTCAACCTCGTGGCCCCCGGATCGGTCGGCACCGGCGAACCGCCGGTCGTCGACGCCGATGACGACACGGCCCCGCAGTCGTTCCTGGCGCTGCCCGATCCGCCGTCGGCCGACGACGTCGCCAGCGCCGTCGTGTGGCTGCTGTCGCCGCGGCTGTCCGGCGCGGTGACGGGACAGGTCGTGCGGGTCGACGCCGGGCTGGCGGGCCGGTTCCGCCGGAAGGTCGTCCGCGATTCGGACCTCGCCGCGGCCGCTGCCGACGGGACGGCCCGGTCATGACGGCGCGATGCGTGGTCG
Source organism: Paractinoplanes hotanensis (assembly GCF_023717965.1). NCBI lineage: Bacteria > Bacillati > Actinomycetota > Actinomycetes > Micromonosporales > Micromonosporaceae > Paractinoplanes > Paractinoplanes hotanensis. The sequence goes on from NZ_JAMQOL010000060.1 coordinate 68,395, forward strand.
TCGGGGTCGACGGGTTTACGTTTCGCCACATCCAGCCGCTGCTCGGCCGGGGGCTGATGCCGAACATGGCGTCCCTACTGCGGGGCGGGGCGAGCGCCCGGCTGGTCTCGTCGACGCCATGGCAGACGCCGGTAGGCTGGACCACCTACGCGACTGGGGTCAACCCCGGCCAGCACGGCATCTACGGTTGGTGGTCACCCGACCTGTCGTCGGGCGAGCTGCGGCCGTCCAGCGGGGCGACGGTCGGCAACGCCCGGATCTGGGAGATCCTGTCCGGCGCCGGCCTGCGGGTCGGCGTGGTCAACGTGCCGATGACCTATCCGGCCAGGCCGCTCGACGGTTTCCTCCTCGCCGGCCTGGACTCCCCGTTCGCCACGCCCGAGGTGGACAGCCTGTTCGCATATCCGCGCGGCCTGCGCGAGGAGCTGCTGGCCGAAGGGCTCGACTACCGGGTCACGCCGGACCTGTCGCCCGCCGTGCCCATCGCCGAGATGGCCGCCCGGTGGGCTGAGGTCGAGCGGGCCCGGGTCGGCGCGAGCGAGCTGCTCTACGAGCGGTTCCAGCCCGACTTCCTGCAGGTGAACCTGTTCCTGACCGACTACATCGCGCACCGGAGCCGGCCGGCCGAAGCGAGCTTCGAGACGGCCTACCGGACCGGCGACGAGCTGATCGGGCGGCTGCGTCGGCTGGCCGGGCCGGAGACCACGTTCATCATCGTGTCCGACCACGGCTCGCTGGAGATCGACAAGTTCATCATGATCCACAACGTCCTGCGCGACTGCGGCCTGCTGCACTTCGGCCCATGGCTGGCCGACGAGCACGTGCCGGGGATCCTTGGCCTGCCGGCGTCCGCGCCTCAGGTCCGGTCCATGGTGGAGATGCTGCGCAGCAAGGGAGTCGAGTACCGCGAGTCGGCCTACCGGGATGTGCAGGCCGAGCACGCGGGCGCGAACATCGGCTTCAGCACCATCGACTGGGACCGCACGAAGGCGTTCTGCACCTCCGACTACGGCCAGGTGACCGTGAACCGCAGCCGGGGCCGCGCGGCCGTCACCAGCGCCGACGAGGCCGCGCGGGTGCTGGTCCAGGTCCGGGCCGCGCTCCTCGCGCTCGACGACGGCCAGGGTCCACTGGTGAGCCACATTATCGACCGCGACGGCCTCTACTGGGGGCACCAGGCACCCAAGGGCCCCGACCTGACCCCGGTGCTGGCCGACCACAGGTACTACTTCTGCCAGGTCTACAGCTTCTACCGGCACCCGGAGAGCCGTCTGATCGCGCCGGTGGCTGACGTCGTCGATCCCGTCGCGACCGGCTGTGTCGGCGACCACGACCCCTACGGCGTCCTGGTCATGGCCGGCCCCGACGTGCCGGCGGGGGTCAGACTGCCGGACGCGTCTATTGTGGACCTGGCCCCGACGATCCTGCAGCGGTACGGGCTCGATCCGTTGCCTGAGTTCGACGGCGTCGCGCTGCTGGACTTCCTCGGTGGGGTCCGGCCGGCCTCGGCGAGCGCGTCCCCGGCCGAGCCTGCGGACGCGTCGGGCCTGGCTCAGCGCCTGCGCGACCTCGGCTACCGGATCTGAGCGTCACTCCTTCAGCGGCGGCAGCGGCTTCCCGCCGACCTCAAGGCTCCCGCGCGCGGCGGCGTAGAAGTCGTCTCCGGCCTGGGCGGCCTCGGCAACGGCGAGCTCCCACCCGTTTGGATCGGCCTCGTGCCGGGCGATCAAGCTGCATCTGCCAGATGGCCTCGCGCCGGGCCGCCGCCACCGTGGCCGCGTCGCTCAGGAGCAGCACGGACTCCCACGCAAGGGCGCGCTCGACGTCGGCCTCCACGAGCAGCTTCAGGCCCGGCCTCCCGCTCGATGGGGTGCGTCGCGGCGCCCGGCCGGTCCTCGGCCGAGATACCCGCGGCCAGATAGCGGAGCCGCTTGATCGCGCGCGCATAGTCGGCGTAAGCCTCCGCGCGCCGGGCATCCCAGCGTGCGTCGCGCTCCCGTCGCCACCGCGCCCGGTCCGTCACGACCGCGGTCAGCAGCGTCCCTGCCGTGCCTATGGCCATGCCGACCAGGGCGGGCAACTGATCCGACACGGCGGACACGCCGCCAGTACGCGGCAGCGGTGCGGACCCGGTCGGATCCGGCGATCATTCAGCGGGTTCGAGTGGCCAGCCGGGAACGTCCGAGTCGTCGTAGCGGATCGAGACCCGGGTCAGGCGCGTGCAGCCCTCGATCGCGGTCTCCCCGGAACCGCTGCCCAGGCCGCTGTGCTTGTGTCCCTCGAACGGGAATGCCGGGTGGTAGACGCGGGTCGTGTTGCCCCAGACCGTGCCGACCTGCAGCTGGCTCGCCATGCGCAGCATCCGACCTGTGTCGTGCGTCCAGACGGTCGCGGTCAGCCCGAGGTCGACGTCGTTGGCCAGCGCGACCGCTTCCTCCTCCGTATCGAAGGTCAGCACCGCCAGCACGGGCCCGAATATCTCCTCCCGCGCGATGGTCGCGGTCGGCTCCACGCCGGTGAACACGGTGGGCTCGACGAAGTATCCGCGCCCGTCGACGTCGGCTGGCCGCCCGCCGCCGGCCACGAGCGTTGCCTCGGACCGTCCGGTCGCGATGTAGCCGCAGACGCGGTCGTACTGCACCCGGGACGCAATTGGTCCTATATGGACGGACGAGTTCAGGGGATCGCCGGCCCGCACGCGACCCGCCAGCTCGGCCACGCGGGCGGTGAACTCGTCGGCGATACGCGCGTCGACTAGCAGCCGGGTGCCGGCACTGCAGGCCTGGCCGGTGTTGGCGAACACGCTCCACACCGACGCGCGCAGTGCCCGGTCGAGATCGGCGTCGGCAAAGATGATGTTCGGCGACTTGCCGCCCATCTCCAGGACGACCTTCTTGAAGGTTTCCGATGCTGCCACGTTGACGCGTCGGCCGGTGGCGACGCTGCCGGTGAACGAAATGGCGCCGACACCGGGATGGCGGGCCAGGGCGTCGCCCACCGCGCCGTCGCCGGTCACCACGTTGATCAGCCCGCGCGGCAGGCCTGCGTGGTCGGCCAGCTCGGCCAGCCGCAGCGCCGAGTGCGGCGAGACCTCCGAGGGCTTCACGACCGCAGCGTTCCCGCCGGCGAGCGCGACCGCGACCGCCCCGACGAACGACGGCAGCGGGTCGTTCCACGGCAGGATGACGCCGGCCACACCGACCGGCTGCCGGACCGTGTAGGACAGGTGGCCGGGGAGCGCCGGGATCTGCTGCCCCCACAACCGGGTCGCCACCCCGCTCCAGTACCGCAGGCACCCCACCGCTCCGGGCACCTGAGCCCGCGACTCCCGAACCGGCCGTCCCATGTCGACAGTGTCGTGCAACGCCAACTGCTCGACGTCCTGCGCGATGAGCCGGCCCCACTGCTCCAGCCCGGCGGCCCGATCGTCCGGCGCCATCCGCCACCACGCCCGCTGCGCGTCCGCAGCCGCAGCGACGGCCGCGTCCACCTGCCGGGCGTCCGCCTGGACGACGTCGGCCACCGGCTCTTCGGTGGCGGGATTAACGGTGGTAAATACGCTGGCGCCTGACGTGTCCGCTCGACCGGCGATAAACGGGTAAGTTGCCCGACGGGTGGCCATCTGCCGTCCTCCCGCGTGGCCACGCATCCACCCCGCGGCCCCAACAAAACGATGAACATCACTTTATCACGAGTGCCGGGATCGGCCGTCCCGTGGCGCTACAACACTACGCTCACCATGCGACCGGCGACAACGATGACCTTCTTCGGCTCCCGGCCCCCCAGGGCGTCGGCCACCTCGGCCAGCGCCGCGGCGCGGACCTCTTCCTCACCCGCTTCGACGGCGACCTCGATCCGGCCGCGGACCTTCCCGCCCACCTGCACCGGGTAGGTCACGGACTCCGCGACCAGCAGCGCGGCATCGGCCACCGGAAAGTCCGCATAGGTCAGTGACTCGCGGTGGCCCAGGCGCTCCCAGAGCTCCTCGGCAAGGTGCGGGGCAAACGGGGCGAGCATCAGGATCAGCGACTCCGCGAGGACGCGCGGGGTGCTGTCGGCCGCGATGGCGGTCGCCCAGTTCGTCAGTTCGATCAGCTTCGCGATCGCGGTGTTGAAGCGCAGGCCCTCCAAGTCGGACCGCACGCCGTCGATGGTGCGGTGCAACAGCCGCTCGGTCTCGGCGTCCAGGCCGGCGTCAACGACCCGGGTGGCACCGGTCTCCTCGTCGATGACCAGCCGCCACACCCGCCGCAGGAACCGCTGCGATCCGACCACGGCCCGGGTCTCCCACGGCCGGGACATGTCCAGCGGGCCCATCGACATCTCGTAGACCCGGAACGTGTCGGCGCCGTACATGGCGCACATGTCGTCGGGCGTCACCACGTTCTTGAGCGACTTGCCCATCTTGCCGTACTCCCGGTTGACCTGCTCGTCGCCGAGCCAGAAGGTGCCGTCGCGCTGGACGACCTCCTCGGCCGGCACGTAGAAGCCACGGCTGTCGGTGTAGGCGTACGCCTGGATGTAGCCCTGGTTGTAGAGGCGCCGGAACGGTTCGAACGAGGACACGTGGCCGAGGTCGTAGAGGACCTTGTGCCAGAACCGGGCGTACAGCAGGTGCAGCACGGCGTGCTCGACGCCGCCGACGTACAGGTCCACCCCGCCGGAGTCGCCGTCGTGCTTAGGGCCCATCCAGTACCGCTCGTTGGCCGGGTCGACCATCACCTCGTCGTTGCCCGGATCGAGGTACCGCAGCTCGTACCAGCAGGAGCCCGCCCACTGCGGCATCGTGTTGGTCTCCCGGTGGTACCGCTTCGGGCCGTCGCCCAGGTCCAGCGTCACCTCGACCCAGTCCTGCGCCCGCGACAGCGGCGCCTCCGGCTCGCTGTCCGCGTCCTCGGGATCGAACGTGCGCGGCGAAAAGTCGTCGATCTCGGGCAGTTCGAGCGGCAGCATGGACTCGGGGAGCGCCACCGGGAGCCCGGCCTCGTCGTAGAGGATCGGAAAGGGCTCGCCCCAGTAGCGCTGCCGGCTGAACAACCAGTCGCGCAGCCGATAGGTCACGGTGCGCTCGCCGTAGCCCTCGGCGATCAGCCACTCGATGGTCTTCGCCTTGGCGTCGCTGACGTTCAGCCCGTCCAGGCTGAACCCCGTCTCAGGGTTGGCGGAGTTGACGGCGGGCCCGTCCGCCGTGTATGCCTTGCCGTCGAAGTCCGCCGTCGGCCGGACGGTCCGGACGATCGGCAGGTCGAACACCTCGGCGAAGTCCCAGTCCCGCTCGTCCTGCCCGGGCACAGCCATGATCGCGCCGGTGCCGTAGGTAGCCAGGACGTAGTCGGCGACGAAGATCGGGATTCTGGCCCCGTTGGCTGGGTTGGTCGCGTAGGCGCCGATGAAGACCCCGGTCTTCGTCCGGGACTCGGCGGTGCGTTGCGCCTCCGTCTCGCGGGCCACGGCCGCCCGGTATGCGCTCACCGCATCGGCTGGCGTGCGGTGGCCCCCGGTCCACTGCGGCTTGGCACCCTCCGGCCAGGCGGCCGGCACCAGCTTGTCGACGATCGCGTGCTCCGGGGCGACCACCAGGTAGGTAGCGCCGAAGATGGTGTCCGGCCTGGTGGTGAAGACCCGCACGGCGCGGTCGCCGACCGGAAAGCCGATGTATGCGCCGGTGGACCGGCCGATCCAGTGCCGCTGCATCTGCTTGACCGACTCCGGCCAGTCCAGCGCGTCCAGATCCTCCAGTAGCCGGTCCCCGTAGGCGGTGATCCGCAGCATCCACTGCTTCAAGGTGCGCGAGTACACCGGGAAGTTGCCGCGCTCGCTGCGCCCGTCGGACGTGACCTCCTCGTTGGCCAGCACCGTGCCCAGGCCGGGGCACCAGTTCACCGGCGCCTCGGAGATAAACGCCAACCGGTGGTTGTCGACGATCTGTCGCCGCTGCGCCGTGGAGAGCTCCGCCCACGGCCGGCCTGCCGGGGTGGGCCGCTCGTTGCGCTCGTATTCGGTGATCAGCTCGGCGATCGGCCGGGCCCGGCGCTGTTCGGAGTCGAACCAGGAGTTGAAGATCTGCAGGAAGATCCACTGGGTCCAACGGTAGAAGCTCACGTCGGTGGTGGCGACCGAGCGCCGAGTGTCGTAGGCCAGCCCCAGCCGGCGCATCTGCAGCCGGTAACGCTCGACGTTCTCCTCGGTGGTCACCCGCGGGTATTTTCCTGTCTGTACCGCGTATTGCTCCGCCGGCAGCCCGAACGCGTCGAAGCCCATAGCGTGCAGCACGTTTCGGCCGATCATCCGCTGGAAGCGGCCGTAGCAGTCGGTCCCGATGTAGCCCAGCGGATGCCCGACGTGCAGCCCGGCGCCGGAGGGGTAGGGGAACATGTCCAGCACGAACAGCTTCTCCGCGCCCGCCCGGGGGTGCTTCGGGTCGGCCAGCGCACCGACGGGGTTGGCCGCATAGAAGGTGCCGTCCTCGTCCCAGCGGTCCTGCCACCGCTCCTCGATCTCGTTCGCCATGGCAGCGGTGTAGCGGTGCGGCGGAATGTCCCCCGCGGGCGCATCGCTAGCTTCCGGCGTCGCCGAAGCGTTCACCTTGTTCATGGGTTACCTCACCTTGCCGGTGCTGGTGTCTGTGGGCGTGCAAAATCCAAAGAAGCAAGCTCTCCGGGCACGCTGGGCATTTTACTGCCTCGGTATGGGCCGAATGGCCGCCGCATTGCCAATCGGGCCCGCGGCCCGCGGCTGGTCAACCGAAGAGTTCACCCGATAGGGCACGCGATACGAAGCCGTCGGGCCCGACGGGCAAATCCCCAACCAGGGTGATCCGCTCGACCACCCGGTCGACCTGCCAGCCTTCGAGATCGACCGGACCGACGTGGGCCGTGGCGCGATTGTCCCAGAAGGCCACGCTGTGTGGTTCCCACCGGAAACGCACGGTGCAGTCCGGGCGGAACGCAACATGGTACAGAAGATTGAGGATCTCCTGGCTTTCGTGGTTGGACAGCCCGGCGATGTGCGTCGTGAAGTAGGGGTTGACGAAGAGCGCCCGCTCACCTGTCTCCGGATGGACCCGCACCACCGGGTGCACGGCCGTGCGCGGCGACTCGACCGCGGGGCGGCCCGCGTCGCCCGAGAACCCCCGCCAGCGGTGCACGGCCTGCAGTCCGTCCACCAGCCGCCGGACCGGCGGGGAGAGGGCCTCGTAGGCCGCGACCACGTTGCTGAACATGGTGTCCCCGCCATATGGCGGGACCGTGATCGCACGGAGGATCGAGGCCATCGGCGGGTTGGGCAGGAAGGTGAGATCGGTGTGCCAGCGCCTGGTCAGGTCCAGAGATTCCGATGTGGATGCATTGAGGTTGCCGGACCCGGACGGCGGGGCCGCAACCTCGTGCTCGAGCCGGAGGATCTCGCGGTGGCCGTGCGCGCCGTCGGGCGCGACCACCGGGTGGGCCGGCGTCACGGCGCCGAACCGCCGGCCGAACTCGAGCTGCTGCTCGGGAGTGAGGCGCTGGTCGCGGAAGAACACTACCTTCCACCGCAGCAGCGCGGCTCGGATCTCCGCGACAGTGGCGGTGTCCAGCGGGGCCGACAGATCGGCGCCGACGACCTCGGCGCCCACGACCGTGGTCATGGGCACCACCCGGAGCATCGATGCCGACGAGGACATATCCCACGTCTTCTCTCTGTCTCGCAATTGCCCGCCCGAACGGCTGAGTATACGGCATCGCCACGTATCATGGACAACCGCCGATGCCTCACGGTAGAGTCCACGCACAGGAGCCTCGATGAGGTGGGGGCCGAATGAACGCTCGGGATGTGGCTCGTCTTCCGAACATTCTCTTCGTCTCGCTCGATACGGTGCGGGCCGACGTCGCTTTCTCGGGAAAGCTCCCCGGTGTCGAACGATTGCGACAGCAAGGCACCACGTTTCGGGAGGCCGTGTCCTCGTGCCCGTTGACACCGGTGAGCCACGCGACCGTCTTCACCGGCCTCCAACCGACCCGGCACGGCGTGCGCCACCTGTTCCGCGAGCAGCTGCGGACCGATGTCCCGACGCTTGCCGAGTGTCTGCGCGCGGCTGGCTATGCGACGGGCGCGGTCGTGTCCTGCCCCGGTCTCGATGCGTGGTACGGCATCAACCGCGGCTTCGACCTCTACGACTACGAGATCCCGCTGCTGCCCGACGGCCGGGATCCGCTGCGGGTCAACGACGTCAAGCTGCGCGGCCTGGCGCTGAAGCGGGCGCCGGTCGTGGTCGAGCGGGCGAGCGCCTGGCTCGCCGAGCAGACGCGGCCGTTCTTTCTCTTCGCCCATTTCTTCGATGCGCACTGGCCGTACGAGCCGCCGGAGGACGTCGGCGTCCCGGTCGACAATCCCTATGAGGGCGAGGTCGCGTACAGCGACTTCTACCTGCAGCGCCTGCTGGACACCGTGCAGGGCATGGGGACGTCACCCGACTCTTTGCTGACCGTGTGTTTCTCGGATCACGGCGAAGATCTTGGCGGTTGGTACCCCAACGACCACGCCAACGGACGGGGTTATCCCTACGAGGAGGGCCACGGCTGCCTGCTGTTCGATGCGACGCAGCACGTGCCGCTCATCATGAGCGGGCACGGCGTGCCGGTCGGTCGCGAGGTGCACCAGCAGGTGCGCCTCGTCGACATCCTGCCCACCGTGCTCGACCTGCTCGGCCTGGACACGCCGGCAAGCGACGGAGCCTCCCTGACCGAGTTTTTCGGCGGCGGCGGCCGGTCGCGCCCGGCGTACTCGGAGACGCATTTCCCGGAGGAGCTGGCTGCTTCCTCGGGGTACAGCGGGCTGAGCCCGCTCGCGTCGGTGCGGATGCGGGACGACGCTGGGGCCCGCACCAAGCTCGTGTGGCAGCTCGGCGGTTCCGGTGTCACGTTCTACGATCTCGCGGCGGACCCCAATGAGGAGCACGGCGTTCCGATGACCGGGTGTCCGGCGACCTCGCCGGTCGACACCGTCGTCAGAACCGAGCCCACAGTTGCCGCTGCGCCGGGTCCAACCGAATAAGACCGCCGTAGGGCAGGCAGATCTGCGGGTCGGTGTGCCCGAAGTCGACGTTCTGGACCACCGGCACCGTGGGGTTGTACTGGCGAATCGTGTGCAGGGTCGTCCGCCGCTGCTCGGCCCGGTATGCCCGGCGGGCATCGGCGTCGCGCTGGTTGTCGAACTCCCACGCCTTCGGCCGGCCGACCACAACGGCCCGCACTTGGGCCAGGATGCCACGCTCGCCAAGCGCCCGGTAGACGCGGTGCACGACCGGCGCGGGCGGAAGGTCCTCCGAGGTCTCCGTGACCAGGACGATGGACGCGAACTCCTCCAGCGACGGCAGCCGCTGGCCGTGCCGCATCAGCTCGTCCACCGACTCCAGACAGCCTCCCCACGAGATCCCGCTGGCCGCGCCCTCGCCGTCCCAGTACCACCCGTCGTTGGGCTCGTAGGCCCGCCGCGTCGCGAGCAGCGACGGATCGTTCCAGGTCAGCCCGATGTCGTTGAACTCCTCGCTCGGCTGCAGCGCGCACTCGCCCCGGTGGAACAGCGCCGTCGTCAGGTAGTCCAGCGTGAACTTGTCCATCTCGCCGTGCATGCCGAACTGCGCGATGATGTGTCCGCCGTAGAAGGACGGCACGCGGCAGTGCCACAGATGATTGGCGAAATGCGTATTGTCGCTGAAGCCGAAGAAGGGCTTGGGATTCCGGCGGAACGGGTCGACCGGCAGATGCTTGACATACGTTATCTGGTCGTCGCCGCCGAGGCTCGCGAAGACCGCCTTGATGCTGTCATCGGCAAACGCGGCGATGAGATCGTTGGCCCGCTCCGCGGCCGTCGCCCCGAGTCGACGGGTCGTCGGGTATTCCACGGGCTCCAGCCCGAGGTGCTCGGAGAGCCGGTTCAGCCCCAGCTCGAATACGGCCGGCCAGCGCGCGGGAGCCGCCATCGACGGCGACACGATCGCAACACGATCCCCTTTGGCGAGCGTCGGCAGGGGCTGAAACGAAAGTGGATCCGTCTGCACGGGAGGACCCTAACAGAATCCGATCAGCGGACGTCCCGACGCATGGAAGGAAAGAGCACCACGTCGCGGAGATTCGGCGCGTCGGTGATCAGCGCGATGAACCGGTCGATGCCGATGCCCAGCCCGGACATCGGCGGCATGCCATACTCCATCGCCTCGATGAAGTCCTCCTCGGCCATCGTCGCCGCCGGCGGCGCGCATCGTCGCTTGCTCCACGAGGCGGTTGCGCTGGTCGACCGGGTCGACGAGCTCCGAGTAGGCCTTGAGCAGCTCTCACGAGTGCACCACGACCTGGAACATGTCGAGGTGGTTCGAATCCTCGTCGCTGCGCCGGGCCAGCGGCGCAAGCTCAACCGGATGGTGCACGAGGAAGCACGGCTGGATCAGGCTCGGCCGCACCGTGCGCTGTAGAGCAGATCTAGATTCAGCCCGGTCGGCCGTAGGTGCCGACGTCGGTCGGGTCCGGGTCGGGGGCCCGCTCCGGCTCTCCCGGCCGGCGGGCGTAGGCGCCGCCCGGGTCCTGCGCGGGGTAGACGGTGGGATCGTCCAGCGGAACCTTCAGCCACGACAGGATCTGGCGGAGCTGGTGGTATGCGGCCAACCGCTGCTCGTCCAGGCCGGACGCCTCGGCCGCGGCGATCGGCTCCCACAGGCGGCGCACCATGACCGGGCCGATCTCCAGCAGGCCTGCGCTCCCCCCGGTCGCCCAACGGGCCAGCACGTAACGGGCGATCACGCCGACCGGGATGCCGAGATTCCTTGACATCCCACGGATCGTGTGCAGCGGGTCGAGCAGGCCGTAGAGCTTGACCTCCGCCTTGAAGTTGGCGTGCTGATCACTCTCGGGCCACGTCCCGTGCCACCGTTCAAGCCTGATGACCGGCGCCTCCGCCGCTTCGTGCGGCTCTTCCATCGCCGTCGACTCCTTCGCGGGTGAGGTACGAGCTCAACTTGCGCAGCGACTCGGTCAGCACGCCCGGATGGCGGGCGCTCGTGATCCGCACCCAGCCGCCGCCAAGGCAAAACGTCAGGATACCCGGGAGCACCGCGACGCCCGCGGCGTCGAGCACGTCGCGGAAGGTGCGGTAGCCGTCGGGGTCGTCGCCCAGCGCGACCGCCAGGTTCATCGAGTAGCGCGCGGCCACCACCTGGGCCCCGGCCGCGGCGAGCGCCTCGGCGGCCTGCTGGCGCTGCCGGATCAGGATCGCCGAACGCTGGCACCGGTCGGCCTGGAACGCGTGCCAGGCCGCAGTCAGGGACGCCATCGTCAGCCCGTAGTCGCCGTCGAACATCGCCAGCTCGCGTCGCGCCGGCGTGATGCCCAGCAGCAGCATCCGTTCGAGCCGGGCCGCCACCTCGACCAGCGTGTAATAGAACGACGGCGGTCCGCCATATGATGACGATGCATACTCGTAGAACTCGGCGATGAATGCCGAGCTGGCGACGATCCAGCCGACCTTCAATCCGGGAATGGCGAATCCCTTGGACATACTGTTGATGCGAATGACCCGCGGGTCGGCCCGGCTGGCGCTGCGGATCTGCTCGGGACCGAGGCATTCATGGCACTCGTCCAGGATGATCATGGTGTCGGGTCCGGCCGCCGCGATCAGCTCGGCCAGCTCCGTTTCGTCGACCGTCGTTCCGGTCGGGTTGGTCACCGTCTGCAGCAGTACCGCGGGCGTGCGCTGCAGCAGGGCACCGATCAGCGGCTTCAGCGACGTGCGGCCCTCGGCGCAGTTCAGCGCCACGAGCCGGACCGGGTGCCGGCGGGCTACGGCCTCGACCAGCGGCGGATAGTTGGGCATCGCACACAGCGCCGGCTCCGGGCTGGTCGAGCCGTCGAGCACGAAGTCGGCCACCGCGCTCACCGCGAACGTGCCACCCATCGAGATCGCCACGTGCTCCGCACCGTACGGAGCACCGGCGATCCTCGCATTCTCCAGCTCGGCGATCGCCTCCCGGGCCGGACCGCGCCCGCGCGAGTCGGAGTAGCCGTACCAGTCGCGGTCCAGCGCATAGACGAGGGTCTGCTTGAGGACGGACGGCAGCCCGAACTGTTCCTCGTCGACGGAGCCGCTGGACAGGATCAGATGATCGGCGGACCGCAGCGACCCGTAGAGATCGTCCCTGAAGTACCAGTTGAACAGCTCCTTGATGAAGCGCGGGGTGCTCCGGGCGGTCAGGATCGTCTCGTCGTCGACCTCGCGCCGCACCCGGCACGCCCGCCAGGCCGCCGAGAACTCGGGCCGGGTCGACGCCGCGCCGCGCTCCGCCTCCACACGCCCCAGGAAGAGATTGCGCAACGCCATCGGATCGTCGGGGTTGACGGCTCGCCGGTAGATCTCGCGGAATCGGTCGTCCGGTGCACTCGACAACGAAGCACCCGCGAATGTGGCGCCGGCGTGAGTGACAATCTTGTCGGCCGGCCTGGGCCGGTCGCGACCGGCCGTGAGATTTCCGAACAAAACGGGCCGAGGCCCGACCGAATCCAATTGCGCCTCCTCATAACGGATACAATTGACGCTGGACTATACCGTGATTCACGGTCGCTCGGGGAGATCGGAGAACGTCAATTTTATGCGGCGGCCTGCAGCGAGTACAGCTCGGCGTAGACTCCGTTGGGCGCTATCAGCTGCGCATGGTTGCCAGCCTCCACGAGGCGGCCGCCGTCCATGACCACGATCAGATCGGCCATCCGGACCGTCGAGAACCTGCGCAACACGAGGATGATGATCGCACCCGTCCGGCGGCCCACTCGCCGGGCGTTCGCCGCATACCGCTCGAACAGCGCATGGTCCGCCTCGGCGTCCAGTTCCGACGTCAGCTCGTCGATCCCGACCGTTTCCCGGGCCCGTAGCTCGAAGCGGACGACGTCCTGGAAGCCGGCCGCGATGCGCCGGCGCCACCCATCCAGCGGGAAGCGCCGGATGTCGATGCTGTCGACCATGATCTCGCCCGCCGTCGCCTCGTAGAACCGGCACAGTAGCTTGACCAGGGTGGTCTTGCCCGCCCCGTTCTCGCCGACGACCGCGACCGTCGCCCCGGCCAGCAGCAGCAGGCCGACGTCCGTCATCACCGGCTTCTCGGTGCCGGGGTAGGTGAACTCGAGGCCGCGCAGCTCGATGCCGTGCCGGAGGAGGTCGGGCACGGTCAGGTCGGCGCCGGTCGGCTGCTGGCTGCGGATGAGCGCGCGCATCCAGCGCAGCCGGGTGAGGCTCCGCGCCATCCGCTGCAACTGCTGCAGCAGCTGCAGGGCGGCGCCGATCTGCTGGTTGACCTGGATCGCCCGGGTCATCACGAGCACCACGTCGCCGACCCGCCCGGCACCGGAGACCGCCTGGCGCAGCACCAGCAGCACGGCGACGACGACGAGCTGGCCCGACGCGACCAGCACGGCCGCGCGCCGGTCACCGGACCACAGCACGGCCCCGGCCCGTTCCCACAGCGCTCGATCGATCTGTCCGGCGATTACGCGGCGTTCGGCCGCCCCACCGTGATCTCGAATAGCATCCGGTCGACGATCCGGCCGTCGGTCAGCTGCACCGCGTGCAGCTCCAGTATGGCTGGGGAAGCGTTGCGGTACACCTGCCGGATCGCCTCCCGGGCTTCCTCGTCGATGGCGCCGTTGTCGGACCAGACGTCGACGTCCTCGACCGACACGTAGCGGCGGGTCTCCAGGTCGGTGCAGCCCGCCTCGCGCAGGAGCGCCGCCAGGTCGCCCGGCATGAAGAAGTGCCGCCGGACCGGGTTGCGCAGGCGCAAAATCTCGAACCACTCGTCCCGGTCCTGCGGCCCGTACGCGCACAGGTTGATGAGCGCGACCCGCCCGCCCGGCCGGGTCACCCGGACCATCTCGCGCACCGCGTCCGGCAGCCGCATGAACTGGATGCCCTGGCGGCAGATGGTCACGTCGAAGGCGCCGTCGGGAAACGGCAGCGACTCGGCCGGCGCGAGGACGAGGTCGTCGAGATAGGGCCGCGCCTGCACCGCCATCGCGGTCGTGATGTCGACGCCGACCAGCCGCTGCACGCGGCCGGCGAACAACCGGGAGACCAGCCCCGTGCCGCAGGCGACATCGAGAACGTGGTGGTGGGGCTGTGGCTCGGTGAGGCTGAGGACGAGGTTGTGGAGCTCGTCGTCGGTGCACCAGGAACTGGACCGGTCATAGCCGCCGGCCCGGGCGGTGAAGTGGGCAACGACGTCGTGGTCGGCGGTTGGCACGGCGCTCCCCGGGGTCGATTCGAAGCGGTTAGATCGGCGACTGGTGATCAATTTCGGATGCCCTGGAATATTGATGGACCACTCTAGACATTCGATCGCTGAGCCGTCTACAGTCGCGGCGGGCGGCCTGGAATAGGCACCACCTTTCCGTGTCGGCCCGATGCCGACGATGAGCACATAGACCTACTGGTCCTGCGGGCGCGCTGCACCGCGGCAGCGGGGGTCGATCCGCATCGTAGCCCTGGCTTCCGCAACCGGGCCGCGGCAAATATTTCCGGTGTGTATCGGGAGGGAACAACGGGATGACCGGTCTCACTGAAGAATTGTTTGAACAGCTTCGCGCGGCATTTGTTGCCGAGGCTTCCACAGTTGTGCGGTTCCGCTACTTTGCGCAGATCGCTGAGATCGAGGGCTCCCTCGAAGCGGCCCGGTTGTTCACCGAACTCGCGGAGAGCGCGGCGTGCGTCGCGCACGGACACCTGGACATCCTGCAGACCGTGACCGACCCGGCCACGGATCGGCCCATCGACGACACCGAGCTGAACCTTGCCGACGCGGTCAGCAGCGAGATGGAGGCGGCCACCGCCGTCTATCCGGCGCTGGGCCGGGAGGCGCAGGCCGAGGGGCTCGCCGACCTCACGAGTTGGTTCGAGACGCTCACCGCGCTCAAGCAGGCGCACCTGGTCAAGCTGACCGCCGCCCGTGAGGTCCTGCTCGGCGGGGCGCCGGCCGCGGCGGTACAGGACAAGTCAACCTCAGAAGGGTAAGGCTGTCGATGGAGTCCCCTTACGACGCGGCCACGATCGTCGTGCTCTCCGGCCTTGAGGGCGTGCGCCGGCATCCGTCGATGTACATCGGATCCGTCGGCGCGGCCGGCTGGCACCATCTGGTCGGCGAGCTCGTGGACAACGCGGTGGACGAGGCGGAGGCCGGCCACTGCCGCACCATCGAGGTCGTCCTGCACCGGGACGGCTCCTGCTCGGTCACAGACGACGGCCGCGGCATCCCGGTCGACCCCCACCCCGACAGCCGGCGGCCGGCCGCCGAGGTGCTGCTCACGACGCTGCACTCGGGCAGCAAGTTCCAGCCCGGCACCTACCGCACATCCGCCGGCCTGCACGGCGTCGGGCTGTCCTGCGTCAACGCGCTGTCGGCCTGGCTCGACCTGGACGTGTGGCGCGACGGTGGGCACTACCGCCAGTCCTACGCCCAGGGCGTGCCCACCGCCGAACTGCAACGCGTCGGCGACCCGGACCGACGCGGCACGCGGATCCGCTTCCTGCCCGACGAGACTGTCCTGGAGCCGGTGCAGTTCTCGGCCGACGTCGTATGCAGCCGGCTCGAAGAGGTCGCGTTCCTGCATCCCGCGCTGACCCTGCACCTGCGCAACGAGCGCACCGGCGAGCATGTGCAGCTGTCCTACCAGTCGGGCGTCGGCGGGCTCCTGCGGCACCGGCACCGCGAAGCGGTCTGGGTCCATCAGGAACCGATCACCGTCCGGCACGAGGCGGAGGACTTCGCGCTCGAAGCGGCGTTCTGCTGGACCGACGGCTACACCGAGGACATCCACAGCTTCGTCAACAGCGTCCGCACCGAGCACGGCGGCGCCCACGTGGACGGGCTCCGCGCCGCTCTGGCCGAGGTGATCAACGAGTACGCGCGATCGCGCGGGCTGCTCGACGCGGCTATGGGTGAGCGGATCACCACGGTCGACATCCTGGAGGGCCTGGCCGCGGTGGTGGCGGTCCGGATGAGCAACCCCCGCTTCGACGGCCAGACGAAGAAGCGGCTGCAGAGCGGCCAGGTAACCGGGTCCGTCCGCGCTGCGGTGGCGGCAGCGCTGGACCGTCAGCTCGCCCTGGACGACGATCTCGGCCAGCGGCTGGTCAAGCGGACGCTCGACTCGGCCCGGGCGCGGCTCGCGGCCCGGCTGGCCAGCCGGGCCGCGGTCGTCCGGCACCGCACGATCGAGATCGACTACGCCGTGTACCAGCGCCAGTTCGGCATCCGCTCGCGCAACTGGCACGACTCGTGCTCCTGGCTTACCGACGAGGGCCTGCTCGCGCGGCACGCCGACCTGTGCGACGTCGCACCGGACGCGCGGATGCTGGACGTCTGCTGCGGCAGCGGCGTGGTGGGCAACGCCTTCCGCGGTCGCGTCGGCGAGATGGTCGGCCTGGACATCACGCCGGAGATGGTGGCTCTCGCCTCGCGCCGTCTGGACAAGGTCTACCAGGGCACTGTCTACGATCTGCCGTTTCCGGACGCGAGCTTCGACCTCGTGGTCAACCGCGAGGTGCTGCACCTGCTGCCCAACCCGGAGAAGCCCGTTTCGGAGGTCTTCCGGGTGCTCAAGCCCGGCGGCCAATTTATCGTCGGCCAGATCATGCCGTACGGCGACGAGGACGCCTACTGGATGTTCCGGATCTTCAAGAAGAAGCAGCCGCTGCTGTTCCAGATGTTCCGCGAGCCCGACTTCCGCCGGCTCCTGCTAAGCGCGAGGTTCACCGGCCTGGAGATGGACGAGTACCTGCTGTGGGAGTCGATCGACAAGTGGATCGACACCCACGAGACGACGCCCGCCCACCGGCAGGAGATCTACCGCCTCTTCTACGACGCCCCGGCGCACGTCCGGGCGGTGCACCCGTTCGAGGTGGGCGCCGACGGCTCGGTGCGGGACCAGTGGCGCTGGTGTGTCTACTCGGTGCGGAAGCCGTGTTGAGCGGAACCCTCGATGGACTGACCGGCAGCGACCTGTTCGCGGACCGGCTGGCCGCGCTGCGGGTGCGGCGGCGGCCGATCGTCAGCGGCTTCACCCGCCGGGTCCAGGACGTGGTGCTGCTCGTGTGCAGCTCGCGCAGCGGCTCCAGCATGCTCGCCGAGATGCTCCGCCGGACGTCGGCGCTGCTGCACCTGCGGGCGGAGTTCAACCCCTACCTGCGGCTGGCCGGGCTGGCCTACCCGGACAGCGGGACCGGCTCGGACCAGCTCGACGCCCGGCACCTGGCGGCGCTGACGCCCGGGCAGCGGCTCGTCTTCGAGGAGGAGTTGTCCCTCGACGTCGGCCGGCCGGACCCCGCCGTCGACGACGAGCAGTTCCTGCTAGACGCCGCCTGGCGGTTCGCGGTGCAGTGGCCGGCCATGCGGTTCGACCTCGCCGACTGGCTCGACACCGGCCGTCGGGTGCTGGCCGCCGTGCGGACCCGGCAGCACGACTGGAACCCCGCCCATCCGGCCGACGTCGCCCGGTTCCAGACCCTGCTCTTCGAGGCCCTCGCGGCCTGTGGCCTGCCAGTCCGGCTGGCGTACTACGACCTGCCGCACGCGAGTCGGCGCCCGGGGCCGGACGACGCGCGCGGTGCGCCGGGCGACGTGCTCGTCGAGGAACCGCCGTTCGTGCTGAGCCTCGGCTGGCGCTATGCCGACGAGCGGGACCTCGCGACCCGGCCGCTCGTGATCAAGACCCCGAGCAACGCGTACCGGCTGGGCTTCCTGCGGGCGCTGTTCCCCAATGCCCGCACCTGGGTCCTGCACCTGACCCGCAACCCAGCCGCGTCCATCAACGGGTTGTACGACGGGTGGCTGCACCACGGGTTCCACGCGCACCGCATGGAGCGGCCGCTGTCGATCCAGTCGTACGGCGTGGACCGGCCTGAGGACCGCTGGTGGTGGAAGTTCGACCTGCCGCCGGGCTGGCAGGAGTATACCGGCGCGACCCTGCCGTGCGTATGCGCCCTGCAGTGGCGCTCGTGCCATCGTGCGATCCTCGAGTATGTCGCCGGATCCGGCCTGCCGTACCTGCGGGTGCACTTCGAGGACCTGATGCACTCGCCGCAACGGCGCGCCGCGGTCCTCGCCGGGATCACCGGCTGGCTCGGCGTGCCGATGGACGAGGCGCTGCGCGAGATCGCCCGCCACGGGCTGCGGGAGCCGGTCGCGGCCACAGTACCGCCGGGGCTCGGCCGATGGCGGCGGCGGGCGGAGATGGTGCAGGCCGCGGTCGGGCCGCAGGAACTGGAGCTGGCGGAGGAACTCGGCTATGCCGACGACGACGTCTGGGTCTGAGCTGGCAGCCGCGGTGGCGCCGGTCCCCAGCACACTCGGTGGCGCCGGCTGGTCCGCCCGCGTCGCCGGCCACGCCGAGGAGGTGCGCGCGGGCCTGCTCTGGACCCGGTGTGGCTACCGGTCCGAGTCGGCGCCGCTGCTCGCGGTCATGCTCGGCTGGCCGCCCGACAGCATCGCCGCGATCGCCGAACCGGCCGCGGCGCTGATGACCGGGGCCGTGGACCTGGGCGCGATGCGCGCCGAAACCGAGGCGGTCGCCGCAGCGTTCGAGAGCGCCGGGGTGCGGGTGCTGATCGCGCGGCCGGATGCCGGCACCCGACCCAATTTCGTCTTCATGCGGGACCTGTTCGTCACCACGCCGGACGGGATCGTGCTTGGCCGGGTCGCGTCGCGGCAGCGGGCCGGCGAGGAGCGGTACGCGGCCGCTGCACTGGCCGCCGCCGGCTATCCAATCCTGGCGACCGCCGCCGGCCACGCCACGCTGGAGGGCGCCGACGCGCTGTGGCTGGACCGGAACAC
Organism: Paractinoplanes hotanensis; assembly: GCF_023717965.1. Lineage (NCBI taxonomy): Bacteria > Bacillati > Actinomycetota > Actinomycetes > Micromonosporales > Micromonosporaceae > Paractinoplanes > Paractinoplanes hotanensis. The sequence goes on from NZ_JAMQOL010000060.1 coordinate 87,239, forward strand.
GGTCATGGTCGGGATCGGCTTCCGCACCAACGCGGCCGGCGCCGAGTGCCTGCGTCGCGTCCTCGGCGACCAGGGGGTCGCGGTCGTCACGACCACGCTCGGCCGGGGCGTGCAGCACCTGCTCGGCGCGGTGACGTTCCTCGACGAGCGGCTGGCGGCGCTGCACGGCGGCGCCGCGACCGGCGAGCTGCGGGCGCTACTGCGCTCGCGCGGCATAGAGGTGGTGGAGCTGGCGCCGGACGACGAGGTGCGGGCCCGCCGGGCCATGAACCTGGTGGCGCTGGGGCCGCGGCGGGTTCTCATGCCGGCGGGCGCGCCGGGCGTCCGGCGTCGCCTGGAGCGCTCGGGCGTAGAGGTGGCCGAGATCCGGGTCGATCAGCACATTCGGGCCGCCGGCGCGCTGGGCTGCATGACTGGCATCCTGCGCCGCGACGAAGGGAAGCCTGGCAGTATCGAAAAAGGTCGATAGAAAGACGAGAGAGGGGTCCCACCCATGCCACGTCAACTCTCATTGGCTCCAGAACTCTACACCAACGCGGACAGCTCGGTCGACGCACGCTACATCCAGCAGATGCGGGGCCAGGATCACACCCCGGTGCCGACGGACCCGACGCTGCCGCGGTTCACGCTGGTCGTCGGCCCCTCGCCGTTCACCATGCCGCGCGGCTGGGAGTTCTTCCTGACCTCCCCGTACGAGGGGGCGTCCTACATCTCCACGGTCCTGCACAACGCCGGCTACCCGGTCCGGATCGTCGACGTCCGCTACACGCCGGACCCGTTGCAGGCCGCCTACGACCAGATCATTGGGCAGACCGACGTGCTCGGCGTTTGTACCTTCGAGGACAACTACCCCTTCTGCAATGAGCTGATGTCGCAGGTGCGCGAGAACGCGCCGGAGATCCCCATCATCTGCGGCGGATCGCTGGTCACCTCGGCGCCCCATTTGTTCATGGAGCACACCGCCTGCGACGTCGCCGTCATCAGCGAGGGTGAGATCACCATCCTCGAGCTTATGGAGAGCTACGTCGCCGGACGCTGGGCGCAGGAGCTTTCCACCATCAACGGCATCCTGTACCGCGGGCCCGAGGGCGAGGTGAAGCGCACCCGGCCGCGCGGTCAGATGATGGACCTCGACGCGCTGCCGCGCATGCGCCTGGAGCTGTGGCCGCAGTCGCAGAGCCCGATGGGGCTGCAGCCGCAGATTATCTCCTCGTACAGCCGCGGCTGTAAGATGGACTGCTCGTTTTGCTACCGCACCACCCCGCAGGTGCGCGCCAAGTCGCCGGAGAAGATGAACGCCGACCTGTCGTGGCTCAAGAGCCGCTACGGCATCGAGTTCACCTTCTTCGTCGACCTGACGTTCAGCTCGCACCGCGGCCAGACAATCGAAATGTGCGACGTCATCAAGGACCACGACCTGCGCTGGACGTGCCTCACCAGGTGCGCGGACATGGACAAGCCGCGCATCGACGCGATGCGCGAGGCAGGCGCCGACATCATCCTGTACGGCGTCGAGTCGCTCGGCTCCGACGTGCTGCGGGAGGCCCGCAAGGGCAACTCGGAGAACATCACCGTGCGCGCCATGCGGACCACGTTCGACGGCGGCGTCCGCTTCGGCTCCCTGCTCATCGTCGGGCTGCCCAACGAGAGCGAGGAGTCGCTCAACCACATGGTCAAGTTCGCCGAGACGTACAACCACGTGACCCGCGTGAAGTACCTCTCCGCGATGCCCGGCACCACCGTGTACCAGCAGGCGTTGCAGCAGGGCCTGATGCGCAGCGAGCTGGACCACATCAACTGGCTGTCCATCGAGCAGGCGCTGCACGAGGACGAGTTCCTCAACGTCAGCGGCCTGCCTGAGCGCGCCTGCCGGGACGCCTACAAGCGCATCTACGACGCCTACCAGCCCGGGCCGGTGATGGAGTTCCGCCACTGGCCGGAGCACTTCGAGATGTTCCACCCGCAGCCCTACGACGGCCTCGAGCGCTCGACCTCGTACGCCGGCCAGGGCTGGCGGGCCCGGTCCAGCTCGGCGGCGGCGCCGCTGGTGCCGGGCTCGGAGCGGTTCACCCTCGACCGCGTCGCGAGCCCGGACGTGGCGGCGGCGGGCAGCAGCCTGATGGCCTGCGGGGCCAAGAAGCTGGCCGGCGGGTTGGTCGGCACGGGCACCGTGTGACGGTGAACGCCCGACCGGAGGATGGCGCCAGGCGAAGCGAGGGGCCGGACGGACCGGTGCTGATCATCGGCACCGAGCGCTCCGGCTCCAACCTGCTCCGCCTGGTGCTCAACTCGCACTCCCGCATCGCCGTGCCACATCCGCCACACTTCATGCGGTACCTGGCCCCGGTCGCCGACGCCTACGGTGACCTCACCGTTGAGGACAACCGCCGGCGCCTGGTGCGCGACGCGGGCCTGCTGCTGGAGCGGCATATCTCGCCCTGGCCGCACCGGATCGACCGCGATCTGGCCGTGGCCCGGGCGGCGCCCTCGCTCTTCGGCGTGGTCGCCGAGTTCTACGAACAGTACCGGCAGGCCGAGGGTAAGGCCCGCTGGGGCTGCAAGAGCACCTTCATGGTCGACCATGTCGCGGACGTCCTCGCGCAGTATCCGGCGGCCCGGTTCATCTGGCTCGTGCGGGATCCCCGCGACGTGGCCGCATCCGCGCGCCGGGCGGTGTTCGGGCACTGCCATCCGTACCTCACGGCGGTGCTCTGGACGCGGCAGCAGCGCACGGCGTCGGCGGCGCTGGCCCGCTACGGCCCCGAGGTCGTGCACCGGCTGCGGTACGAGGACCTGGTCCAGGAGCCCGTCGCGGCGATCACGCGGATGTGCGGGTGGCTGGGGGAGAGCCCGGAGCCGGCCATGTTCGCGCACGACCGGACCCCACAGGCCCAGGCGCTCGCCAGCCTGTCCGAGTCGTGGCGCAACGCCGCCCGGCCGGTGACCGCGGCCAGCGTCGGCACCTGGCGCGGCCGCCTCGGCCCGCCGGAGGTCGCGCAGGTGCAGGCGGTCGCCGGGCCGATGATGGCCAAGCTGGGCTACACGGCCGCGACCGGGCTGCCGGCTGCGGCCGTGCCGCCGGCGCTGCTGCGGCTGCGGGAAGGCACGCTGCGGGCCGGCGTGGAGTACCGCTCGCTGCGGCGTGACCGCAACACGCTGCGGCGTTGGTGGCGCGACGCGACCGTGCACTACATCCGCGCCCGGGCGCGGAGGTTGTAACTGCCGAGAATGTCATCCGGGCAGGGCATCGCGAACGGCCGGCCGCTGGTCCGCTACCCGGGCCGATCACGGACCCGCACCGCCTCGCCCACCTTGAACATCCACCGCCGTGACCACCTCGGCGGCATCCTCCACGAATACGATCATGCCGCCTGACAGAGATGATGTTGATGAGCACCTCCCGCCCAGGGTCTGACCCACCGCCTGACTGACTTCGGATCTTCAACGGGATCTGTCGGCCTCGGTCGGAAGGTGCTCGTGCACTCATCGGACGTGGCGTTGCGACTTCATAGGAGCCTGGCCAGAGGCCCATCTCTGTCTTGTCCGCGTTTCCCGGCTGGTGCGTGCCACCCTGCCCCAGTCACGAACGACAGGACGACGATGCCTCCTATTACACCTGACCCAGCCGCGATCGAGGTCGCCGGTGGAGTCGACACCCACCTGGACACCCACACTGCGGCGGTGATCGACCCGCCGTGGGGGGGGGGGGGGGGGGGGGGCCCCCCCCCCCCCCCCCCCCCCCCCGGGCGGCCGGTTACGCCGCGCTGCTGGCCTGGATGCGCGGGTCCGGCCGAGTAGGGCGGGACGGGGTCGAGGGCACCGGCGTCTACGGCGCAGGACTCGCCCGCTGCCTACACGGCGAAGGCGTCGAGGTGATCGAGGTCGACCGACCGGACCGTAAGACCCGCCGGTTCCAGGGCAAGTCCGACCCGATCGACGCGATCGCGGCGGCCAAGACGGCCCTGGCCGACGAACGCACCGGTACCCCAAGCACCGCGAGGGCCGTGTCGAAGCGTTGCGTAACCTGCGGCTGGCCCGCCGCAGCGCCATCGACCAGCGCGCGATGCCCAACGACAGATCAAGGCCCTGATCGTCACCGCCCCCGACGGGTTACGCACCCAGCTGCGCGGCCTGGCCGTCAAAGAGCTGATCGTCGCCTGCGCGAATCTGCGGCCCGACCGGGCCGACGCCGCGACCCGTCCACCGCCGCGAGGATCGCCCTACGCTCGCTGGCCCGCCGCCACCAGCAGCTCAGCACCGAGATCGCCGACCTTGACGAACTCCTCGAACCGCTGATGGCCGCGATCAACCCCGCCCTGCTGGCCGGCGACGTCGGCGCCGACGTCGCGTCGTGCTCTGCCGCCTGCACTGGAACCCCCGCACCCGCGTACGCCGAACGCCGCACCAAAGAAGGCCTGTCCAAGAAAGAAATCATCCGATGCCTCAAGCGCTACGTCGCCCGCGCGCTCAACCAACTCATCACATCAAACGATCTTGAACTGGCCGCTTGACATCCATAGGAGCATCCTGCCCGAATGATATTCTCGGCAGTCACAGGCGGAAGTCCCGGCGCCGGATCGAGCCGCTGGTCGCGTCGTGGGATCACGAGTCCGGCTTCCCGCTGTCGGTCGAGTCTCAGGGCACCATGGACTACTCGCCCTGGCTGGCCGCGCCGCGCTCACGTCGCAGCGAGCGCGGCGACGCGGCGACGCACCTCGGCCGGGCCCATCGCCGACGCCACCGCGTACAAGTCGGGGCTTCGGGTGCTCCCGGTGAGCGCCACCCGGATGATCTGCGAGGCCTCCCGGATCGAACCGTGGTAGAGGTCCGGCCTGGCCTTGTGCTCCTTCGGCGTGGCCGCGAAGCCGTTTTCGGCCGCGAGGGACCGGATCTGCCCGAACCACTCCTGCGCGTCTGGCAGCGGCTGGTAGGTCGCCGAGAAACTATCGGCCATCGCTCGGACCACCTCGGCAGGCAGGTTTTCCAGCGGGCCGCCGTGCAGGCTGGTGACGGGCGTGAACAGCTGTGGAAAGAAGAAGCCGTAGACCGCGCGGAAGTCCGACCATTTGCGCAGGTCCTTGCGAGGTTTGTCCACGCCGTCGCGCTCGACGGCGAGGGCGCGCACGGCGAGATCCGGTTCTGCCGCGAGGACCTCGGCCAACTCGGGGTCGTACTGGCGGGCCCACTCGGTCACCGCCGCGAGGATCTCGACGCCGGACATGGCCGCGACGTGGTCGGCGGAAATGCCCTCGAGCTTGACCATGTCGACCAGCGAGCCCGACACACCGCACTCGTCGAGCCGGATCGGGGCGGCCAGCGCCTCGGCCTCGGGGATGTCCGCCAACCGCCCGTTGATCAGGCCGCGCAGGTAGGCGAGGACGGGCTCGGGCGGATATCCAGCGCGCAGGTAGAAGTCGACCGACGCCTCGGGGTCCTTACGCTTGGATAGCTTGCGCTTGTTGCCGCGGTCGAGTTTGAGCAGCGGCGCGATGTGCGCGTACTGCAGCCGGTCGAAGCCCAGAGCGTCGAAGAGCTGGAGGTGAAGCGGAACCGAGGAGAGCCACTCGTCGGCCCGCAGCACCAGGTTTACCCGCATGAGGTGATCGTCGACGGTGTGCGCGAGGTGATAGGTCGGCAACGGCAGCGGCTGATCCGAGCTCTTGAGGATCACCACGTCGTTGCGGTTGGCATCGAACTCGATGCGGCCGCGGATGGCGTCCACGTACGAGATCCGCTCGCCGGGCGCCACCTCGCTGCGGAAGCGGACGACGTACGGGCGGCCCACGGCGAGCGCCTCGCCGACCTTGCTCTGCGGCGCGTCGCGCCAGATCGCCCACCGGCCGTAGTACCCGGTCGGCACCTTCGCGGCCTGCTGCGCGGCGGTCTGCTCGGCCAGTTCTTCGCGGGTGGCGAAACAGAGGTAGGCATGCCCGCGGCGCATCAGGTCGCGGACGTAGCTGAGGTAGATCTCCGCCCGGCGTGACTGCAGGTAGGGACCGTAAGCGCCGCCGATCACGTCGGACTCATCGGGCGGCAGCCCGAAATAGGTGAACGCGCGCTCGAACTGATCGCGGACGCCCGGTACCTCGCGGGCCTGGTCGGTGTCCTCCACCCGGAGCAGATAGCGACCGCGGGCGGCGTCGGCGAGGCTGCGGTCGATGAGCGCGACGTAGATGCCGCCGATGTGCAGCGGCCCCGTCGGACTGGGGCAGAAGCGCGTCACCATCGCGTCCGGCGGCAGTCCGCGCGGCGGGTACCGCTGCTCCCAGTGGGAAGGCTCCGGCAGATCCGCGGGAAACAGCGAGTCGACAAAGGAAACGCTCGGCATTCGTGCTCCCGCTCGAGTGGGCCTGGGCACCGATCACGCCTCCACATTGCCGGTCGAGGCCCGGGACGGCCGGTTCACTGACTGACTGGCATTCTATGCCTCAAGCCAGTCGGCGCTGCCGCTTGGGCGGAGAGGCCCTTAGCCACGCGAATCGGGCAAAGTTTCACCAATTACCGGGATGGGTCAGCCAGGGGCGTCCGAAAGCATTTCGGCAGACACGCGGTCGACGGCGGTCACGGGCAACCGCGTCGCAGGTACAAGCGCCTCCTCGACCACCAAGACCCCTCCAATGTCGCGCCAGCAACGCTCTCCCTGCAGTTCAGAAGGCACGTCGAGCAGCGCAGGGTGAGCGTTCAGTCGAGGGCTCGAATGCTCGGCAGGAGCCCAAACAAATCTGCGACGCCCGATCCGGCTAGCGCGCCGCATCAGCATTGCCTGACCGCCAACTGGTAGCGCCCCGACCGGGGCGGCGTCGGCGAGGCTACGCAGGTTCGCCGAACGCATTCCGCCAGCCCGGCTGTTCCACGCAAGCAAGATGGACGGCCCGGGATAGGCTGTCGACCGTCGTCGAGTACATGGATAGATGTGATCACACAAGACGAGCTCTCTGACTGGATCCTCATCGCCCTCGGTGAACTTGACGGCAGCGCGCGCCGCGATCGCGTCCTTCGCGTAATGGAAGGTTCACTCGGGGGTCGACTTACGGCCGACGATCACGCGCCGCGCACCAATGGCGAAGCAGCGTGGAGGAACAACGCCTCCTTTGCGCGAAAAGAGTTGGTTGCAGAGAAGCTGCTCCTGTCGACGGCGCAGGCCGGGCACGGCATGTGGACGTTGACACCGAGGGGAGCGCGCCGATCTCGTGCCTTGCGGTCACGCCAAGACGCATCACTTTGCCCCGCGTTCCGATCAATCGCCGCAAGGGTCGCCTGGTCGACCACTGCCGGACGGTCTGTCGGGCTCGTCCCGGTCGAGCCCACGTTTACCGATAACGCCCTACTCAAGCTCGCCACCCAGCACCGAGACCGGGTCAAGATTCAGCGCTTCACCGCCCATGAGGAGGCTCAAAACGGCGCCGACTGGGAGTGGTGGATCCGCGACCATCACCGCTACACCGGGTTCCGGATTCAAGCCAAGCGCGCCAATCCACGCACAGGACGAGTAGCCCTCGATCAACCGGCGGCAGGCGGGGCGCCCTTCGACAAACAGGTCGAGGCATTCGTCAATCGATGCCGGGCTGACGGCGTCCCTGGCCTGTACTGCGTCTACAGCGACTGGCAACCCAGGAGCGCCGGCATCTCCGGGCCAGGGCCCTGCCCTCACGGACCCGCCGACGCCGCCCAATGGGGTTGTACCGTCCTGCTCGCTGAGACAGCGCATCGCCTCGCGACTTGGAAACGGTGTGACGCCGAGACGGTCCTGGCCGCCGGTATGCCGTGGTACCACCTGGTTTGCGACCCGAGCGAAAGCCTTATCGTCGGAGTTCACCGCGTCTTCAAACGCCTGATGGAGCCTGAAATTGCGATCCGCGGCGACAACGACCAGGCGCCATGGCGCGACTTCCTGCCCCCTGCTACGCAACCGCCGTCCCAGGTGACAGCATTCTTCGAGCAGGGCGCCCAGGTCTTGGAACCGTGGAGCGACATTGCGGGCGTCGTGCTGATCAACGCCTCGTCCGCCGGCGCATCCAGCATCACAGACTCATGACCACGACCCAACGCACCCATCGCCCGGTCGGCTGAGCCCGCGGCTTCCTACTCAAGTCGATCTAGGGATTGAGGACATCCCAGCGTTGATGCCACTGTCCAATGCGTTCAACCGTAATGACGGTGTGGTCACTCGTGGGACTGCGCGGACGCTCACCGCCAACGCTGGCCAACCATGCATCGTGGTGCTGACGGACATCGCGGTCTACCCAATCCGTCGGCGCCAGATAGAAGTCCGGCGTCTCGCCTGTGAGGTCGACGAAGATCACGGCGTGAGCGTTCTCCACCGTCGGCGCGCTCACCTTCGCCTGCCAGGGCGCCCCTGCCTGCCGGCGCGACAACACCTGAACAGTACGGCCGTCGACAGAAAGCCGGGTACGAGCGCCAACCACCTCGACCTGGTAGCCGTGCGAAGCGACGGCCGCGGCAGCGTAAAATCGCGCGACTTGGTGTACCTGATGGTTGTTGAGGTGTCCAAGATCCATCACCAGTCCTCCTGCCTAACGCGCGGGTCCATGAGGATGGCCCAGGTGTAGGGCGCACCTTGCCGCCCCGCAAGTTGCCCCGGCCCAGCCGCGGGCAGGCGTGGTAGAGCTTTGGCGAAATTGGTACGGGATAGGTTCCGGTTCGTGCGGTCGACGCGCAAATAGTTGCCGGGAACCTGGTAGGTGAAGGGCAAGCCGCTTACCGTCCGGAACTCTTGTCCGGCACAGTCGCGTATGCGCTCCCATACCAGCTCGATCGTCGTCACCGCACTATCTTGCGCAACTCGCCCGCGCCTGCGAAAGAGCCCGGTCACTTCCGCTGGCCAGCCAGTCACTCCCGCGCCGGCCCTAACGTCGTCTCTGGAGTGGCTACCATGCGCGGATGCACGCCAGCGTCCTGCTCGATATGGTCCGTGGTCCTGAAGCCGAGCGGACTCTACGGTGGTACTTCGCCGAAGACCGGGTTCAGCGCTACACCGGGCGCCGATTCGAGGCATGGCACGGCGGTGGTAACCGCGCCGCCACCCGCGATGTGATCACCGACGATGACCTCATCGCCGTACAGATGCTCAATGTGAGAGTGCCGGCCGAGGTGGCAATCGGTCTCCTCGACGGCGACCTTGGGCGGAAGATCAGCCAGCTGCTGGCTGACATCGACACCAGGATCGAGATGGGCACCCCGGCAGCATCCGACCTGATCACCGAAGAATCCCCCGCCCACCGTGCTTGGCAGTTGCTGAAACAGCAGCACGGCGTCGACTACGTGATCGCCGGCAAGTTGCTCGCCCGGAAACGACCAGCATTGATCCCGGTGTACGACAGCGTGATCCGCTGCCAACTCGGGGCGCCGCCGCGGATGTGGCAGGCACTACACGATCGACTCGCCGCAGACAACGGTCGGCTACGTCAACAGCTGGCCGCGCTACGCGCACATTCGGATATCCCAGTCACGGTAAGCCTGCTGCGCGTCCTCGACGTGGTGCTGTGGATGCGACACCACAGCCAGCACAGGAAACGGAACTGCCCTGCCTTCGGCACCGTGCCGCTGAACTAAGAGAACGTTCACCGAGCACGGCGGTCACCGTACAACCACGTCGCAGGTACAAGTGCCCTGCCCGGCTTCTACCGACTCGCCAACCCGCGCCAGCAGCAGTCTTCCCGCAGGTCAAACCCCACGTCGGGAGGCGTAGGGGCGAGCGTTCAGTCGAGGGCTCGAACCCTCGGCAGGAGCCCAAACATATCTGCGACGTCCGGTGCGGCTAGCACACCGCATCAGCATTCATTGAGGGCACGCATCTCGTGGCGCTGCCACCCGATCAGGTCCTGACCGGGCATACCGCTCCGCGAGGCGTTCCTGCAAGAACTGGTGCCTGAACTGGAAGCTCGGCCCGTTCTGCCGCAGGATCCCGCGGTCATACGCCTCGTTCAGGAACGTCATCATCCGCCACGGCAGCTTCCCTTGCATCGCATAGATGAGCCGCCACAACGAATACGCGCCGTATCGCGACTGGGCTACAGCGATCAGCAGGCCCGCCGTCGCGCCGTAGGTGAACGTGGTGCTCAGCGCCGCGACAACACCAACGTAAGCAGCCGTGTCCTGCGCCGCGGTGCGAATGCCAGCCGCCAGGCCCACCGCGACTGCGATGATCATCAGCGCGGCCAAGAACGTGCGCCGATCCTGATGCAGCAGCCTCTGGGGGGACATCACCAGGTCACCGGGCAGTGCGTGGCCTTCGGCACCGAAAGCGATCGCAGCGGCCACGCCGCTGGTCAACGCGATCGGAATCAGCCAACCGGCGGGGATACCGCTGAATCCGGCTGCGACCGCAACCACGACGCCCAGGATGGCGCCGCCGAGGGTGCCGAGCCAGGTGAGCCCGCGCGAGTGCGATGGGAACTGCCTCCGTGACACGTCCCTCGAAACCTGTACGGCGAGCCCAAACGTGACGCCGAACATCAACCCGTAGGCGAATCCGGCGGCGATCCCTACCACGACGATCGCGAACATTCCGGCGTCGAGCGGGCTGACGAAAAGCGATCCACGGGTCGCGCCGGGCCGGCGACGCAGGGTATGCAGCGCATACGCCACAATCAGCCCGGTGCTCAGACCGGTGATCGGTCCTCGCGTCCACCCGGCGGACCACGCATCCAAGCCCCCGGTCACGACGGCCAGCAGCAGGGCACAAGTCCAGATGCCGAATCTGCCTCCGGCGTTCCGGTGAAGTGGCGCGAGCCGGTCTGGATGCTGGACGAACCAGATGGCGACTGCGACTCCGAGTGCTTCCGCTACTGCCCGGGTCCAGGGATTCGACATGTCGGCCCGCGCGCTGTACCCCATCCCGTTGAGACCGAGAGTAACCACTCCGACAACGGCCGCTGTGAACCAGGCCCGCCATACCTTCCGCTTCCGTTCGTACAGCGGGATGCCTTGCCCTGCCGGATGAGCCCGCCACGCGGCGAGCCAGGTCATTGCACACCAGACTGCTATCCCGACCGCCCAGCCGTCAGCCGGTCCGATCCTCCAGCCGTCGGTGACGTCCGGGCGGGCGTCGTCGGTCAGACTGTCGAGAATCCCGACGAGAAGTCCGGCGATCACGGCGCAGGCGATCGGCCTGACATGACCCGGCCTCGTCGGGGCGGCACCGTCCTCGCGCGGGGTGAGACGTACAACGGACCACAGGAGCAAGCCGGCCACCAGGGCTGACAGGAGCCAACCGTTGACGATTTCGTCTCCGCGGCTGGCCCAGCCGTCTACGAACCCGGCGCCGAAGCCTTGGGTCCACGGGGTGCCGGTCAGTGAACCGGTTGACGGGGTGGTGGCCTGGATGAACGCTCCGGCCGTGGCCACGACGCATGCGAAGGCGGGGAAATGCCACCACTGGGGGCGTCGGACGGCGAGCGGGCGCCAGGCGAATCCGCCGGCGATCGCTGCGCCGACGGCAAGGTCGTAGCTGGCGCTGACGGTGCCTGCAATGTAGGCGCCGAGTGCGGCGAGCAGGCCGGCCCGCGGGTTCCTCGTCAGCGCCGCTATCGAGACGAAGCAGATCGCGGCCGCCGCGGCGACCCGCCCACCGGCCACCAGTCCTAATTCGAGTTGCTGGTAAATCCATCCGTTGAAGATGGCTGCCGACAGAAATGTCCAGATCGCGATCCCGGCCAGCGCCGCGAGGTACGCCCAGAGCCGGTGGCCGCCACGCTTGGCGGTTGGCGCGGGCCGGAGGTCCCACCAGGTCAGGTCAGCGGAGTTCGGTCGCGCGCTCAACGCCGAGGCGAGGAAGCCGAGCCACCGGTCGATCTCCTCCGGATACCACCGGTGCTCGTCGCGGAACCGCACCTCGACATAGCTGTCCAGCAGATGCTGCTCGACCGCCTTTACCTCCGTGAACGCCAGCAGTTCGTCCGGGTCGGGCTGTCGCTCCGAGTTCTCCGGATCAGGTTTCCCGCCCGTGGCGGCGTTGTAGACCGTGTCTGCCAGCATCGCCATCAGCGGCGTTTCAAGGACAGCGGCGAGCGGCCCCCCTTCTCGATCGAGGCCGCGACCCCGTCCCACCGGCCAGGCCCCGACTTGAGCCGCAAAAACCCGACGACGTCGCCAGTACGCTGCGGGAGCAGCCGCACACCAGCCGCCCCGTCCAGCCGAATCGACTCCTGATCCAGCGCGAGTCGCGCATACTCCACCGGGCGGCTGGTCAGCAGCAGCATTCGCTGCGGCCGGTCGTCGTTGCCGTCGTGGTTGAGCCACTGGAGGAACCGTTTCCGATTGTCCGGCGGGAGTTCATCGAAGCCGTCGAGGATGACAGCGATGCGGTTGTTCCGCAGGAGCTCACGCGCGTAGGACCCGGCTCCATCCCCGGGCGCCGTACGCCCCAGAAACCGGTAATTCCGGACGAGCCACCGCTCCAGCCATGCCTCCACGTCGCCGAAGTCCCACGAGGCCACGGGGACCAGAGCGGGAACCACGTCGCCGAAATCGGCCCGACGGTCGAGAAGAACCAGTAGGGTCCTGACCATCAGCTCGGACTTGCCTGCCCCGGCGTCGCCAAGCACGATGAGCCGACGGGACGGTGCACGCGTCAACCAGACGTCAACCAGGTCCAGGTCGGCCCCGGCGAGATCCTCGTCCGATGCGGCCCAACGCTCTCCGCGGCTCGCGCGCGCCCCCGGGCTGTGGGCGATTGTCCACTCTCGGGACGCCGCCACGCTGCTACATACACCCGCAGCGGCCCGACTCCAACCGACCGGCAATCGGTGCCCACCGCTTACCTCCAGCCGAGCGGCCTCCGAAGACCACTGCTTCTGAATTGTCTTCGCGAGACGCTCGGCCACCTCGGCTACCGAGGCACGCGGCCCGCGCCCGAACAAGTAGAAGTTCCAGATGCGAGGCTCATGGTGAACATCGCCGAAAACTTGGCCGGTGTTCGCGAAACCCCCACCAACCGCCGATGCGTCCCCTGAACCGCTGACCTCGCCGCCCTCCGACGGCGACTCGGACGAGCTCACGACCGGGGCCGGCGCCGCACGCCCGTGTTGGACACCGAACTCTTGCCGTCGGCGCGAGCATCTCCGGATCGGCGGACCTGCGCCGGCCGAGCGTCCCCCTCGACATCGACGCCGGTATTGGCCAAGCCGCCCCCGGATGCCTCGGCCTTTCCACTGTTCTCCACGCGATCTGCAGCGCCCTGCGCCGGATCAGGTTCGCCCTTCCCTGTCGGCAGAAGATACGGCGCGACCAGCGCGATCAACGCCACCACCGCGCCGATACTGCTAGCCAGTTTGTCGGCGCGTTCCAACCCGGACGCCACCAGATAGACCACCAAGCCGACAACGATCACCAGAAAGACGGCACGCCCGACCCATACCAGGCGTGCACTGCGACGAGGCACCAAAACACCGCCCACTCAGGCCCTGCGGCACCCCGGAAGGGGGAGCCGACTCCCGAATCAAGCGGCCAGCATAGAACCTAGTGTCAACAAGGAGTGATCAAGAGAAGACAAGTAGTGATCATGGGGGCGCTTTCGGGTAGTACCTCGTTCAACACCCGGCGTCGAAACCTGAGCCGCCATGCCGACCGCTCGCATCCACTCGACCGGAAGACCGGCGGACCGCATCCCGGGGCGGCAGTCGAGGTCGGCGTGACGGCGAGCGTGGCAGATAGGTTCAGGCACTAAAGAGTCACCTCGTTGCCAGCCGAATACGGACCCGCTCGAAGCCGCTACGCGCATTGGGCCAACAGCGGCACCGGTCGACCATGTCGCAGGTGCAAGTGCCCTCCTCGGCCACCAACAGCCCGCCGACGCCGTGTAAGCGGCGGTCTTTCCGCAGGCCAGGCCCTCGTGGAGAGGGGTGGGGGCGAGTGTTCAGTCGAGGGCTCGAACCCTCGGCAGGAGCCCGAACGCATCTGCGACGCCCAGTCCGGCTGACCCGGCGTATCAGCATCACCTGACATCGATGGATTCCGACCGCGCGGTTGCCGACTGACTATATCCTCGTACGCCGGGCGGAGGTCAGAATTCAGAGGGCCGGCGATGACCGTTCGCAGCAGAGTAAGAAGGGTTGGGCTGTTGGTTGCTGTGTCACATCGGCAACGCGGTCTGCTTCCGGCAACTGGGTGTCCTTGGCCGCGCGGGCCGCTGGGGAGGAACTATGGTCCACGCCCGAGCCCCAGGGGATCGGCCACAAATTAATCATGGCTGGAACCCGCCAGAGGAGGAACGCGAGTGATCGGCCCGGCAGCCCGGCAACTGAGCCACACCTCCACCACCACCTCGGCGACCGTGCGGTATCTCCCCAGCGGCGACAACACCGTGCTGCGCGACGCCCTCTACGAAGCCTGGGGACGCAGATGCCACGTATGCCTACGGCCTAAGGCGTTCCAAGAAATTCAGATCGATCACCTCATCGCGCACACCACGGCCGCCGCCGACCTCCAGCGGTTGAAGCAGCAGCATGGCCTGCCCGACGACTTCGACCTCCACGCCCCGGCCAACCTCGCTCCCGCCTGCGGGGACTGCAACGGACAGAAGGGGATCCACGTCCTCGGCCCCGGGCTGCTCGACATCCGACTCCGGAAGGCCGCCACCCGTGAGTCCGAGGTCAGTGCTGCCGTGCAGAGTTTCGCCACCACCCACGCGGTCGGCCGCAGCCTGCGGGTGCTCCGGACGCTCGATCTCAGCGATCCTGCGGCCCGGGCCGCATTCGAACAACACGCGCCCGCCGTCGTGCAGGAGTTGGCGCTGCTGGACGAGAGCAAGGCTGACTACCTGGTCACCCGCAGCCTCGACCTCATCCGCAGCGTCAACGTGGATCTCAGCTACGCCGACCTCGCCGTCGATCTGATCCTGGACGCCCGGGGTCGTACCAGCGCGGCCATAATCGAGGAGATCGGCGGGTGCCCGCTCGCGACTGCCTTGGGACCCGCCGTTGACGGCCTGGCCGTGCAGGTCCGCAGCCACGCCCGAGCCGGGTTGGAAGCTCCTGACGTCGAGGTGGTGTGCTTCATCGCACCGGTGGTCGATGGCGTCGCACTGAGCGTCGCTCACCTGAACTGCATAGATCTGCGGCTAACCATCGAAACGGTGAACGTCGAACGCGACGGCGCGACCCTCTGCGCCAACTTCGGCGGTCGCTTCAGGTGCGGGTTCAGAGGCTCGGTGGTGCGATCCACCTTGTCTGGACACTCGGAAGAATGGAATGGTGAAGTCGGGACGGCCGGTCAGCTACGGATCAACTGCGGCTGGGATCTGACCGCCGGGCTTGGGAGCCCGCAGACCCTGACCATCGAAATCACCGGCTGGGACCACTTCAAAGCCCTGGTGTGGGCGGCGCGACCCAAGCTGCTCAGCACACACAAGAATTGGAATGGGTGAGGGAACGTGAGCTACGACAGTCAGCGCATCGTCAAGGGATAGGGCGGTCACGGACCGTAGCCAGTGGCCCGGCTCCATCAGTTGCCGACAGCACGACGAGCCAGTAGATCACCCCGAGTAGGTGACAGAGGCGGTACGGACCCCGGCCCTCATGGACCCGGGTGTGGTGCGCCGATCCTGCTGCGAGATGCTGCTGCCGTGGATTTTCCCGACGAACCCACGTGGGACGTAGTAGATCGCCTGGCGAGCGGTGGCGCGTTGTCGGCGAGCGGGCACCGTGTCGTCCGGGATCTGTTGACGGACATGAGGTCGATCTTGGGTGCGGACTTCCCTGCCAGGACGTTTCGAAAGTTCCGAGGACTGCCGCCAGAGTTCCTGCTAGCAGCGGGCCACCGGTCCGTTCTCCCGATGTTCCTGGCGTTCGCGCTTCATCTGCGTGATGCTGCATCCGAACCGACGTTTCGCCCCGTAGTCAACGGGGCGGTCGACGGCGTCGATGTCCCGGCCTGGTACCACCTACGGCTACAGCTCGAAACCGCGCGGGCTTGCAGGGAGATGAGCGACTCTGTCACCTTCGAGCCGGACATCCCAGGAACGGACCGGAAGGCGGACCTAAAAGTCGACGCCGACCGTTCACCGTGGTTAGTGGAGACCACCGCCGTCCTCCGCGGAGACGCCGACAAGTCCTGGGAACAATACGAAGACGCGATCGAGCACGCCGTCCGCGCCATCGAGCATCGCCATAACGTGGACTGTGTAGTCTCGCTCGACGACCATCCACCGGACGCCGCCGACGGTGGCGGCCTCGGCCACACCACTGAGGTATGGCTTGCGACCGCTGAGCGCGCAGCCGCAGTGGCACGGACCACCCTGACACCGCAGATCGTGCGCGCTGACCACGGATGGATCGCCGTCTATCCGGAATCTGTCCCGGTCGGCACCACCACTTTCAGCGGGGCGATACAGGAACGCGATGGTTGGAAGCGGTTGCGCCGCGCGCTCGCCGGCAAGGCACGGCAGATTGAGGGGCCGCTTCCGGTATGGGTGCGCATTGATTGCCGCGACGGCTTGTTTCAGTTCACCGACTGGCCTCGCATGCCGCCTCCAGAGCGGATCGCTGCCATGGCAGACGCCATCCGCACCGAGGTGTCGTGGCCAGGCTGTGCGCAGGGTGTTGTCCTGTCCAGCGGCTACGCGACGTCCCTCGGCTCGAACGCCCCGGAAGCCGAGAACGTCACAGCCGACACCGACCGGGGAACATTCCTTCGACGACTAATCGCCCCAGGTTTGGTCCGGGACACCGTGATCCTTCCGTTCGGGCCGGCCGCAGACAGCACCGCGCAGCAGTGGCGCGAGGCCTACGACACGGAGCCACAATGGCTGGACACCGACCTGGCAGCAGCAGGAATGCCCCTGCTCGCGGACTTCTGGATACACGGTCCCTCAGAAGACCACCACGACTCATAGCCTCACGCCACGACGCCTACGACACTCGAAGCCTGGCCTCACGCGCTCAGCCTCTACGTCGATCAGGCATCGCAACGGCGCTCGGCGGCGGATTGAGCGACGCCAGAGGGCGTGGCTTCCCCCTGTACAGGGCGTTCGCAAG
Source organism: Paractinoplanes hotanensis (assembly GCF_023717965.1). NCBI lineage: Bacteria > Bacillati > Actinomycetota > Actinomycetes > Micromonosporales > Micromonosporaceae > Paractinoplanes > Paractinoplanes hotanensis. The sequence continues at coordinate 104,233 of NZ_JAMQOL010000060.1, forward strand.
GTCGAGATATGACCGTTTTAAGTGAGTCCAAGGAGTTGCAGGGATCGGTGGGGGTCTCGGCT